>JBDSPG010000330.1:0-19363 GCA_039912685.1 Longimicrobiales bacterium
CGGAGGAGGTGGCGGAAGTCCGCGTCGCAATTCAGAGTGGCGAGGCGGAGGCGGTTCAGGAGGAAATCGGGGATCTGCTTTTTGCCGCCGTGAACCTCGCGCGGTTGGCCGGGCACCACCCAACGCAGGCGCTGCGGGCCGCGAACCGCAAGTTCGCCCAGCGATTCGAGGCGCTCGAGGACCTCGCGGCTCAACGGGGTGTGAAGCTGGGGTCATCCACGCTGGAAGAGTTGGACAGGCTTTGGGACGAGGTCAAAATCTTGAACAAAAAATGACCCAGCGCGCCTTGCGCTGATGATTGCATCGCGGTGTGCAAGTCGTTGTTACGTCGCCTGATAACTGTCTGTTATTAAAGTTGTTTCTAGCCTGTGGCGAGCGGGATACTGAGCTGGAAAGTGCTCCCCAGGCCTGGTTCACTCTTCACCCGGAGCTCACCCCGCATACCCCGCGCGAGATCCCGGCTGATGGCGAGGCCGAGGCCGGTCCCCTCGTGCGTGCGGGTCAGATCGGACCGCTCCTGGACGAAGGGCTCGAAGATCGTTTCGAGCATGTTGGCGGCGATGCCAACACCCGAGTCCGCGACTTCAATGAGGGCGTCGTCCCCAGCCGAATAGCACAGCACCGCGATGGTCCCGCCCGTTGGTGTGAACTTCATGGCGTTGGAAAGCAGGTTGATCAGGATCTGGCCCAGCCGTTCCCTGTCGGCGAGAACAGCGAGCCCGTCGACGCCGCAATCAAGGGTCAGTCGAACGCCCTTGGCACGGATTTGCGGCGTTACCATGCTGGCCGCGTTTTGTATCGCGTGTTCGACCGGTACGGATTCGATGTCATACTGAAGCGAGCCGGACTCGAGCTTCGCGAAGTGGAGGACCTCGTTGATGAGAGTGAGAAGGTGCTGCTGGCTGCTCCCGATGCGAAGCAGGTCGTCCCGCTGGGCATCATTGATGGGGCCGTGCACCTCCATCTCGAGCAGCGCGGCATATCCGGAGATGGCGTTAAGGGGGGTGCGCAGCTCGTGGCTCATAATGCGGAGGAAATCGAGCTTGGCGCGGTTGGCCCGCTGCGCTTCTGCCCGCGCGACCTCCGCGTCCGCGCGCGCGCGCTCGCTTTCGACGAGCAACTGCTCACGCTGTTCGGCGAGCTGCGCCTCGGCCTCACGGACCCGCCGGTCGGTCATGATCCGGGACGTGGTTTCCTGGCAAACCACCAGGGTCCCTGCGATGTGGCCATCATCATCCCTGACCGCGCTGTAGCTGTAGGTCCAGTAGACGTCCTCGAGCCGGCCGTTCCGCTGGATGGGAAGGAACTGGTCCTCGAACCACGTTGAGGATCCACCGCTCATGACCTGCTCGATCTGCGGTCCGATCGCCTCCCAGATGTCGGTCCAGAAATCGCGCCCGCGGGCACCGAGCGCTTGGGGATGCCGATCGCACAGGCTCGGGCGGTAGGCGTCATTATAGACCTGCACGAGGTCGGGTCCCCACCAGAGGAACATGGGGTGTCGTGACGCGAGAAGGGCTGAGACGATGGTGCGATGACTCTGCGTCCATCCTGTGGGCGGCCCGAGCACGGTGGCATCCCAGTCGAAGGAACGACACAGTCTGGCCATCTCTCCGTCCCCAGGAAAGATCGCTTGCAACTTCGACGCAGGGTCCGAACGTGTCATGCTTCCGTTCGAAGAAAAATCGGTCAGGGGTAGAGGCGGTTCAGCATCCGGGGAAACGGAATCATTTCTCTGATATGGGGCCGACCGGTAATCCATGCAACAGTGCGCTCGAGTCCGAGGCCGAATCCGGAATGGGGGAACGTACCGAACTTCCGCAGCTCGAGGTACCACTTGTAGGACTCTTCGGGGAGTCCCTGGGCGCGGATGCGGGCGAGGAGTTTGTCGAAATCATCCTCGCGCTGCGATCCTCCGATAATCTCTCCGTACCCTTCCGGGGCGAGCAGATCGTTGCATAGAACCGTGCGCGGGTCCGCGGGGTTCTCCTTCATGTAGAAGGCTTTTGCTTCCTTGGGATAGTTCATGACGAAGACGGGAAGGTCGAAGTCGGCCGCCAGTGCGGTCTCATCGGGTGCGCCAAGGTCATCGCCCCATTTGATCTCGTGACCCTTCTTCTGCAGAATGGCAATCGCGTCGGTGTAATCCACCCGCGGGAAGGGCGCCTTTACGCGTTCCAGCGCCGTAACGTCCCGCTCGAGTGTGGTGAGCTCGTCACGACAGCGCTCCAGCGCGCGTTCCACGATGTAGGAGACGAGGTCCTCCTGAAGGCGCATGTTGTCGTTCGAATCGTTCCATGCCACTTCGGGCTCGATCATCCAGAACTCGGTCAGGTGCCGGCGCGTCTTGGACTTTTCCGCGCGGAACGTGGGGCCGAAGGTGTAGATTTTCCCGAATGCGGCTGCGGCCGCTTCGCCGTAGAGCTGACCGGTTTGAGCGAGGAAGGCTTCCTCGTCAAAATAGTCGACAGGAAACAGACCCTCCCGCCCTTCACCGATCGAGCCGGTAAGGATGGGGCTGTCGATGCGAACGAACTCACGCTGATAGAAGAAATCGTGGATGGCCTGTTCGATTTCATTGCGGACGCGCATGATCGCCCGCTGCTGTGTAGACCGGAGCCAGAGATGACGGTGGTCGAGGAGAAAATCGACGCCATGCTCCTTGGGCTGAATCGGATACTCCTCACTTGTCCCGATGATCTGCAGATCGGTGACGGTGAGCTCGTAGCCGCCGGGCGCGCGTTCGTCGGCGCGGACGGTGCCGGTAACGGCAACGCTGGTCTCGAGGGTCAGTGTGCCGAACGCGGCCCACGTCTCGGGCGTGACCTGCTTCTGCACGAGCACGCACTGCAGCATGCCCGTTCCATCGCGCATGACGATGAACGCGACCTTGCCGTGTCCGCGGGTCGTCTGCACCCAGCCACGCACCGTGACGGATTCGTCAACGTGCCTGCCGAGCTGTCGGATTTCACTGATTATGGCCATAGGGTGAGAAAGCTAGGCGCGCGTTTGCGGAGTGTCAATTTAGGCACGTCTCTCATCGCGACGCTCACCCTGTCTGCCTGTCTTCATCCGGCCCGTCCTGTCACGAAGGTCGATGACGCGGTCTGGAGTGCAACACTCGGGAGCGCGGCGCGGACGCCGTACATCGACGAACACGTGCCGGCCGATCCGTCGATCCAGTGGCAGGAGCGTTTCGGGCGTGGCTACACCGACATGCCCGCGGTGCAGGGCGAGCTCGTCATCGCGAGCAGTACTGCAAAGACCGTAACCGTCGCGAATGTCCGGACCGGCAGACGTTACTGGGAGCGTCGCCTGAACGGGATGATCGCGGGTGCGCTCATTCGCTACAACGACCGGCTGTATGCCGCGACTCAGTCACGTGATGGCCGCGTCGAAGCACTGCTGGTGTCACGCGGCAGTCACGCATGGACCGTGAAAATGCATGCACCCGCGGTGGGCGGTGCACTGCTCGTCGACAGCACATTGTTCGTAGGCAGCGAGCGCGCGGATCTCTTTGCATTGCACATCGGAGGCGGACAGCAGCTGTGGCGGGTGAGACTCCCTGCACCACTCGTTGCAACGCCCGTCGCGTGGGGATCAGACCTGTTCCTCCTCACGGTGCGTGACAGCCTGCTTCGTGTAGAGCAATCGACCGGTCGACAGCAGCCCGGTATTCGCATCGCGGGCAGCAGCTCCGCGCCAATGGCTCTGCAGGGCGACCGACTGCTTCTGCCGGTTCATCCCGGTATGCTGCAGGCGATCCACCTGCCCGACATGCGCCTCGAGTGGGCCGCGGCTGTTGGTGCACCCATCCTCGCCGCGCCCGCACTCGATACAAACGGCGACGTCTACGTGCTCACGCGTACCGCCGAAGTTTGGAGCATCGACGATAACGGGAAGGCCACGCGCATTGCCGCACTCGGCGGCGCGGCCGCGTCGAGCATGACACTCACCACGGATGGTCTGCTCATCGGCACACTCGATGGTGTCGCGCACATGCTGCGTCGCGATGGCACTGTGCTCTGGACCCGCTCGTTCACGCACTCCATCAGATCGCCGATCGCAGTGAGCGAGGGATCGCTGTTCGTTCCGCTCGGCAATGGCGGACTGGTGATGCTCAAATGACAACGCAAATGACGAAGCAACTGATGCCGAAAATCAGGACGACACTGCTCACTGCTGCGCTGCTGAACGTCGCATGGATGCAACCCGTCCTTGCACAGGAGGCCATGCACAGCACCAACGTGCAGGTCACGGACAGCATCAAGGCGCAAACGCTGCGCGCTCATTCGCCACTCGTGCGCGTGTCGAAATGGTCGGCGCTGGCATTTTCGGTGGGTACGGCTGCGTACGGCTTTGCGCAGAATCGCGCTGCCGACCGCGACTACCTCGCGCTCGAGAAGCGTTGCGTCGCGAATGAAGTGAACTGCAATCGACGCTCGGGTGAAGCGTACATCGATGCAGAAATGGAGGCGATGTATCAGAAGGTGCGTTCGCTCGATAATCGCGCGCGCACCGCGCTGCTTGCGAGCCAGGTCGGCATTGTCACAACCGTCGGGCTGTTCATTTACGATCTGCGCGACAATCGGCCTGCGAAAGATATTCCGTACAAGCCGCGGCCCGTGGAAGTAGTTCCACGTGGCGACGGCAGCGTGCACCTGCGCGTTACGTTACCGCTACGCAGAACGAGGTAGCTAGCGAACGGAACAACGGCGTTCAATCGCTGAGATCCGCGGAGGTGGAACGGCAAGGCGCTGAGGTGAATCGGCGATCCCTCAGGCGCACATCGTTCAACCAAAAAATTTGTTTCTATATGGCGCGGCGGCCGGAAACGTGGGCGGGCAGGAACCTCTTCGATCCTCGCGGAGCTCCCGCCGTCCTCCGCGATTGAATGCTGTTTATGGAGGTTCAGCCAACCTCGTATAACTGTGCACGGTCGGCGAAGCGGATGTCGAGGGTGGCCTTGAGCTTTGCGTGTTCCGGTTTCGCGAGATCGGGATCATCGTGAATGACCTCGTGCGCAGCGGGGCGCGCGTGATCGAGCAGATCATCATCGCGCGTGGGATCGTAGTGTTTGAATTCCGGCAGCCCGTGCTGTCGTGACCCGAAGAAGTCACCCATCCCGCGCAACCTCAGATCCTCGCGTGCAATGACGAAGCCGTCATGTGTCTCCGTCATGACGCGCAGCCGCTCTGTGTCGAGTCCATCATGCAGCAGAATGCAGTAGCTCTGACTCGCTCCCCTACCAACGCGTCCGCGCAGCTGATGCAGCTGTGACAAGCCGAACCGCTCCGCGTGTTCCACAACCATTACAGAAGCGTTCGCGACGTCGATACCGACCTCAATGACAGTCGTCGCAATGAGAATGTCGATCTCGCCGGCAGCAAAGCGCTGCATGACCGCATCTTTCTCTTCGCTCGGCATCTGTCCGTGCAGTAATGCGAGACGGCGATCTGCAAATGTGTCGGCCTGCAGCGACTCGAACTCTTCCGTAGCGGCGCGCAGGTCCGAGTTTTCGGATTCCGCGATGAGCGGATACACGATGTACGCCTGTCTGCCTTCTGCGATCTGTTCGGCAATGAATTTGTAGACGGCTTCGCGCTGACCGTCGGGGCGTACTGCGGTTCTGACCGGCTGCCGTCCGGGCGGCAGCTCGTCGAGGACGGTGAGCTCGAGATCGCCGTACAGTGTGAGTGCGAGTGAGCGCGGAATCGGCGTTGCGGACATGACGAGCGTGTCGACGGCGTCGCCGTGCGCGGCGAGTGCGAGACGCTGGCGCACACCGAAGCGGTGCTGCTCATCGATCACGGCAATGCCGAGCTTGTGGAACGTCACGGACTCCTGGATGAGTGCGTGGGTTCCGACAACAATGTGCGCGGACCCATCAGCGATGGCGGCCAGCGCCGCGCGTCGCTGCGCCGCAGGAAGGCGCCCCGTAAGCAGTACCACATTCAGGCCCACGGCAGTCCCGAGTGTGTGGAGCGAACGCGCGTGCTGTTCGGCGAGAATTTCCGTGGGCGCCATGAGCGCGCTCTGCATATCGTTCTCCGCAGCGAGCGCCATCGCGAACAGCGCGACAATCGTCTTGCCTGAACCGACATCTCCCTGTAACAGCCGATTCATCTTCCGGCTGCTTGTCATGTCAGCAAAGATCTCGGCAATCGCCTTTTTCTGCGCACCGGTGAGAGTGAACGGCAGCGACTTGTAAAGCGGCGCGATCAAGCGGTCGGTGCGCTTCAGTGCGACGCCCATTCGTTCACTCGCAGTCCGTTCCTGAACGCGCGCCCACAGCAGCTGCAGCAGGAACAGTTCATCATATGCGAGGCGTCTGCGTCCGCGCTCCGCTTCCTGCAAAGTTGCGGGTCGATGGAGCAGCGCGATGGCCTGCATGAGTGTCGGCAGTGCCGCATCCTGCGTGATCGAACGTGGCAACGGATCCTCGAGCTGCAGCAGCGGAAGCAGACGGTCGAGATTCTGGTCGAGAATGGAGCGCAGGATTTTCTGTGACAGGCCTTCGGTCGCAGGATAGAGCGGCAGCACTTTTCCGGTGGCCCCCGCGCCTTCATCACGCGTGCCGAGCACAATGAACTCGCGCGGCTGTAACTGGCGGCCCTGGAAGAACCGCACGGGACCGGTGACGAGAATGACGTCGCCTTTATGAAGTGTTCGGTCAAGGAAGGGCTGACCCGGCCACGCGCATTCGATCATGCCGGTTTCATCGCGCAGCATCACCTGGAACACTCGCAATCCCGAACGCGTGGGTATCACACCCTTGCTGACGATCTCACCGATTACCGTTGCATCACGACCCGGCTCGATTGCGCTGATGCGCGTGACAGTGCTCGCGTCCTCGTAGCGACGCGGCACGTGGTAGAGCAGGTCTCTGGATGTGTGGACGCCGAGCTTCGCAAGCGATTCCGCGCGACGCGGACCGACGCCCTTCAGGAATTGAACGGAGAAGTCGAGCTGCGGTGCGCCGAGGGGCGGTTTCGTTGCGGCCATGCGGGGTCAGGGAGCGAGCACGTCGCGTGAGAATGTCGCGGCATCGAATGGCTCGATTGCGTCGGTCTGCTCGCCGGTACCGATCAGCTTTACGGGCAGGTCGAGCTCTTCCTTCAATGCGACGACGATGCCGCCGCGCGCGGTGCTGTCGAGCTTGGCCAGCACGAGGCCGGTGAGCGACAGTGCCTTGCCGAAGAATTTCGCCTGTGTCAGCGCGTTCTGTCCGACCGTTGCATCGAGCACGAGTAGTGTTTCATGCGGCGCGCCCGGGAGGCGCTTCGCAATTACGCGCTCCACCTTCGACAGCTCCGTCATGAGGTCGTCCTGTGTGTGCAGACGCCCGGCTGTGTCGATGATGACGACATCGACCCCGCGCGCGATTGCAGCATCGATGGCATCGAATGCGACAGCGGCCGGATCTGCGCCCGGCTTCGCGCCGACGAAGTCGGTACCGCTGCGCTCGGACCAGAGGCGCAGCTGATCGATCGCGCCGGCCCTGAACGTGTCGCCAGCTGCGAGCAGCACTTTCTTCCCCTGCTTGCGCAAACGATCTGCGAGTTTGCCGATGGTGGTCGTCTTGCCGACCCCATTCACGCCGACCATCAGGAAAACTGTCGGACCGGATTCCGCAATGCGCAGCGATCGGTCTGCTGAGCCACTCTCGAGAATCGCCTGGATCTCGCCTGCCAGGGCATCGAAGAACTGCTGTTCGGTCTTGATCTTACCGCCGCGCGAAAGCGCTTCGACTTTTTCGACAAGCCGCAGTGTCGCAGGTACGCCGAAGTCCGCGGTGAGCAGCGCTTCCTCGATCTGCTCGAGTGAGCCGTGATCGAGGCCGCGTACGAGCACACCGACATCGGTGAGCGCTACATCCTTGATGCGTTTCCACAGGGACGGCTTCGTGCCGACCGCTTTTGTTAGTCTCATATCACTTTCAACGCAGTCCCCAGCGCCGGCGCAGAATCCACTCGGCCGCGAGCAGAAGCAACAGCAGCGCGTAGGGCAGCCACGACGTATGCAATGGTTTCGTTTCACTCGCGCGCACGCGAGCGCGCAATGTCCTGACAGCCGCGCCGCCATCCGCGAGCGAGGCGCGAGCCCGTGCAAACTCCGGGCTGTATGTCTCGACCGTCAGCTCGCCCGCCGCACGAACGGTCATTGCTGCAGCATACCCCGTCGCATCATACCGATACGTTCCCGGCGGCAGCACACCCGTCACCGCGGTATCGCGGTCAGCGCGAACCGTGACAACGTTCGGCGTTCCGCCCGCGGCATGCGTGTAGCGTACAGTCACGGAATCCATGGCGCCCGCGCGTGACACGAACCGGACGGGCTCGCCGCGCAACACCGCGCGCTCGACCGGCCGCAGGGCAGCGACATCAGCGCCCGTCGCATCACGCGTCAGCCAGCCAGCCAGCGACGACCACAGGCGGTTGTAAACGTCACGTGCCGCGCCGCCCGCAAAGGCCCAGCGCCAATACCCCATTCCCAGCGCAACGGCCCATCGTTTTCCGTCCGTTTCGCCGGCGAGTACAAGTGGAGCCGGACGTCCGCGGCGGCCCCGAGTCACTGTGAGCGGACTCCACGCGCCGGGCGGTCCGGCGGCGATTTGCAGCGCCTCGAGCGGCGGTACATCGTCCGCCAGCAGACCGGTCAGCAGCGGCGCGACGGGTGATGGCGGCGCATCGGACGACACGAACCAGTCGTCCGTGGTCGCGGTCGCGAGCTGCAGCGGCAGAGGCACGCCGGACGCATCAATTGCGGGCAGGACGAGCAGCCTGCGCGCGGCGGGCAGTGCGGTACTCAGCCACGCCGGCATGACGCGCGAGGCATTGTGGATCACGAGGAGGTCCGCGTTCTGAGCGGCCCGACGCACGACGTCCTCGGGAACCCTTTTCCCGGCGTCGAGCCCAGCCCCTGCGCGCAGCCACATGCCGTCCGCCCCGCGCAGATATCCTCGCGTGGGCAGACCGGCGGCACGCTCCAGGACGGGCAGGAGGAAGCGCGGCTCCCAGTCGGGCTCGAGCGAGATGAGCACGACACCTGCCGGATCATCGCTCACGAAGACGTACACGTTGCGCACATCATCGTCGTGGAATGTGCCGCCATCATCAATGGTGGCCTCGATGCGGACAAATCCGCCGCCGGCCGGCGCGTTCGGCCGGGCGCTCACCATGACGTTCGCGGTGCGCCCGGCGCCCGGTGTCTGCAGCGACGCCGTGCCGATCACGCGGCCGTCCTGGCGCAGCATGACGTGCATGCTGTCGCGGGTCGTGCCCGTCGACTGCACAACCGCCTGCAACGTGACGGGCTTCCCCGCTTCCGCCCATGCCGGTGCCGACAGCTCCGCGAGTGTGGCGTTGCGGGACCCATTCTCGGGGGCGACCCATTCGACGCGAACGCCCAGGCGCGGCAGCCAGCGCGCGATCGCGTCCGCATCCTCGATGTCGCCATCGGTGATCACCGTCACCGCCGTGGTGCCCGCCTCCGCAACGGCCTGCAGCGCGGGCAGCAGGCGACTGTGCGTGCCGCCCGGTACATGGGCCGCGAGCGAGTCCGGAGCGATCGTGCGCGGAACGTCACTGAACAACACGATACCACCCGGTCCCGCCCGCTTCACGGCCTCCGCGGACGCGTTGCGCCAACGCGTTCCGTCATCGGCGGGCAACAGCATACTGAGGGATGCATCGAGCAGGACGGGTGCGCGGCCGGCCTGCGTGCGCTGGAATGGCTGACGCAGCCGCGGATCGAATACGAGTAGGAGGAGGAGTGCGATCGCAGCCCAGCGGAGCGCGGCGAGGAATGTGCGGCCGCGGCCGGTGGGCTCACGGCGACGATAGACGTACAGCACCACGGCAAGCGCGAGCAGGGCGATCACGATGTAGCCGATCCAGAATGTTGCGCTCATGCGGTCCAGGATGCCCTACAGGTCAGTCCGCGACCATGGGCGCGGTGCGCGTGACCACGAGCGCGGTGCGAGACGATCAGAGACCGTTGCGCCGCTCCGCACTCTTCGACGGCTGTTGTGCGACCATCTCCGCTTCGGCGCGATCCAGCATGCCCATCCGGATGCGGCTGACTTCCCGGAATCCGACCATCTGCTTCCTGCCAAGCGACTCACCATCCGGCAGCCTCGCGGTTTTCGCATCGATCGCGCGGCCGTTCAGACGCAGCTCGTAATGGAGGTGCGGTGCAGTCGCGAGCCCGGTCATCCCGACATAGCCGATGATGTCCTTCTGCGACACGTGACGGCCGCGCTTCATGCCAGCAGCGAAACGGCTGAGGTGCGCGTAGCGCGTGCTGTACCCGTTGGAATGACGAATCTCGATCATGTTGCCATAGCCGGCATTGCGGCCCGCAAACGTGACCGTACCGTTCGCCGATGCCTTCACCTGCGTGCCGGCGCGAGCACCGAGATCATTGCCCATGTGTGCGCGGTAGATGCCGAGGATCGGATGGTAACGCGATGATGCGAATCTCGATGTGATGCGAACGTAATCGACGGGATACCGGCTGAAGCCGGCGCGCAGTGTGCGACCCTTCTGATCGTAATAGCCGCGCGTGCCCGCACCGTTGTCGAACCAGATGGCAGAATACGACTTGCCCTTGTTCACGACTTCCGCCGCGAGAATGCGACGGCCGCGCGCACTGTTATCCGGGCGCGCTTCGCGCTCGTACGCGATGCGATACGAATCACCCGGCTGAATGTCACGCATGTCGAGCTTGTACTCGAACACGGTCGCAAGACCGGAAACCAGCGCTACTCGCTCTGCCGGAGGCAGCGGCGAGTTCTCGTCGAATACAACTTCCTCGTAAATGCTCCGGCCCGTTGCGATCTCGCCACCGGCATACACTGTGTCGATGACCGTCGGCGTCACGATGACGTCGCTCTGCCAGCCGTAGTCCTGCTTCGCAAGCCTCACGGTCGTGTCACGGTTCAGACGAACTTCAACGCTGCGTGCCGCGTTCGTCTCACTCCACCGGCGTACCGTCACTTCCGCTCCCGCCGACAAACGGCGGGGATCCAGATGCTGACGCAAACCGAGCAGGAGATCATTCAGCTCCTGTCCCGTAACATTCGCCTGCGCCAGCACGCCATTGAGCGTTTCTCCCGACCCAATGAGATGGGTCTCCACATCTTCGACCGGCGCCGCATATAGCACACCCAGACTCTGCGCCGACGCGGTGTCGTCAGGCGCCGGATGCGTTACGGCCAATGCTCCAACCGTGCATGCCGCGATTACGGCCAGTGACGCGATTTTGATGTGGTTCGACATCAAACCTGCTTCTCTTGTGATGATCTCCGTCAGTCCATCTGACGGCGAATGAATGTCGGAATATCCAGGTCTGTCAGCTGCTGCCGCGCAATTGGTGCCTGTGGTGCCCGCGGGAACGGCGCTGCTTCCTGATAGGCCGGTGCCCGCAGTGGCGGACGCGGCGCTGTCAGATAGCCACTAGTATCGCTTCCTGCGCCCGCCATGGCCATGGTGGTCTGGGCCGGCTGAACCTTCGCAGCAGCCGCGCGGTGCTGGCTGCCGAAGGTGGGACGAATCACGTTCGTCGGCATCGGCGCCTCCTGCTCCAGTCCTGTCGCGATCGCTGTCACCCGGACTTCACCCTCGAGCGCTGCATCGTGTACCGCACCGAAAATGATCTCCGCCTCGTCGCCCGCAGCCTCCTGAATAATCGAGGCAATCGTCGTGACCTCGTCAATGGTCAGGTCCATGCCGCCCGTGATGTTGATGAGCACGCCGGCTGCGCCCTTGATGGTCACATTGTCGAGAAGCGGGCTGGAGATGGCTTCCTGTGCCGCCTCCACTGCACGGTTCTCGCCACGGCCGAAGCCGGTACCCATGAGGGCCGGGCCGCGGCTCTGCATAACCGTTCTCACGTCTGCGAAATCGACGTTCACCTCACCCGTCACATGGATCAGATCGCTGATGCCCTGGGTGGCATGGAGGAGGACCTCATCGGCCTTTTTTAGCGCATCCCGGAAAGAAGTACCCTTTCCGACCACGGAGAGGAGCCGCTCGTTTGGTACCACGATGACGGTGTCCGCGCACCGCTGCAGCTCGGCCAGTCCCATCTCGGCCTGCCGCATGCGCTTCTTCCCCTCGAAGAGGAATGGCTTGGTGACGATGCCGATGGTGAGTGCGCCCATCTCGCGGGCGATCTCCGCGATGACCGGCGCGGCACCTGTTCCCGTACCACCGCCCATACCGGCGGTAATGAAAACGAGGTCTGCACCCTCGAGCGCCTTCATCATCTCCTCGCGGCTCTCCTCGATCGCCTGGCGCCCGATCTCCGGCCGTGCGCCCGCACCGAGCCCGCGAGTCAACTGCTTGCCGATCTGGATCCGTGTCTGCGAGTGCGACAGCTTCAATGCCTGCGCATCGGTGTTCACACTGATGAATTCGACGCCATCGAGGTCCTCGGCGATCATGCGGTTCACGGCGTTACCGCCGCCACCACCGACTCCGATCACCTTCATTTTTGCGCCCTGGCTCGCCGCTTCCTCGAATTCGAAGATCATCATTTGCTTAACTCTCCAGTTGGTACATGGTGGCCGGTCAATAAATCAAAAACAAGAGCAATGGCGTTTAGAGTTTCACACGAAGTTCACTATGTGAACGGAAAGAACGGATATGTGTTTTTGTTAAAACAAATTCAATTCCGTCTTCGTGAACCTTTCCGTCTCTTCTCCGCTCTTCGTGTGAAACTGCCGTTGCAAAATCCAGCTGCCTTAAAAGAATTCCTTGAGGTAGGACATGATCTTGCTGCCGATGCCCTCGCCGAAGTTGAAGCCGGACGCGAGTCCGTTGTCGATGACGTGCTGCGCGCCGAAGAGGACGAGACCGGTTGCGGTCGCGAACTGGGGGCGGCGCACGGAATCAGAGAGACCGACGAGGCGGTCACCGGGAACGCCGGCACGTACAGGCATACCGAACACATGCTGTGCAACGTCGACGCCGCCGGGGATGCCTGCGCCACCGCCTGTGAGGACTGCGCCAGCGCCGAGCTTGCCGTGCTCGCCTGCGTTCTCGATCTCACGTGCGACAAGACCGAGGATCTCGTCGAGACGCTGCTCGATGATGTGTGCGATCATCTCGCGCGCGACCTGACGTGTCGATCCCGGTCCGGGTCCCGGCAGATCAACGGTCTCGCGAGGATCGACGAGCTGCGCGAATGCGACGCCGTGCTTCTCTTTCGCCTTCTCCGCTTCCGCATATGTGATCGACAATCCCTTTGCGAGATCGTTTGTCACAGTGCCGCCGCCCCATGGGATCGATGACAGGTGGCGCATCTTGCCGTCGCGGAAGATCGCGAGCTCGGTTGTAGAACCGCCGAGGTCGACCAGCGCGACACCGACGTCCTTCTCATCTTCCGTGACAACAGCGAGCGCAGTTGCGAGCGGCTCATGCACGGTGCGCTCGATGCGGTAGCCAGCGCGGCTCACGGCCTTACGCAGGTTCTGCGTCGCCGTGATCGAGCTGGTGATGATGAACACCTCTGACTCCAGGCGCGTCCCCGCCATGCCGATGGGATCGCGAATGCCCGTCTGATGATCGACGATGTATTCCTGCGGCAGTACGTGCAGCACTTCGCGGTCGGCCGGGACCACGACTGCGCGCGCGACTTCCTGTACGCGCCGTACATCCGTTTCCCGGATCTCTTCACCCCCGACAGCTACAACACCTGTCGACGTGCGCGCGTGGATATACTCGCCGGCAACGCCCGTGAAAACGCGATCGACTGTAACGCCGGCCATGAGCTCAGCTTCCTTCATGGCAGCGCGAACCGATTCCGTTGTACCCTCGATATCCGTGACGACCTCGCGGCGCATGCCGCCCGTGCGGGACTGGCCCACACCCAGGATCTTGATGACGGGATTGCCGCGACCGTCCGCGGATACGTCAGCGATGACGGCGCAGGTTTTTGTCGATCCGATGTCGAGACCGGCTACGTAATTCGGGCGCATGGTCACTGTATTCCTGTCGTGTGAAGCGAAACCACGACCTGCTCGCGGAATCGCACATCGATGCGCGTGACGCGGCGCAGGCCGGCATTCGTTACTGGAGCGGCAACGCCACCGATTGCGGGCGAGGCGCCTGAAGCTGCCGTCGCGGCCGCTGGTGTTGCGAGATCAGCGAGAGTCACGCGCAGCTCGCGCAGTCTTGCCTGGTCGATATCGAAAGGCAGCAGCACTTCGGCATTGGCCGGTCCGCGCAGGGACAGGCGGACGCCATCCTTGAGTGGTGTTGCTTCGGAGACCCACGGCGCCAGTACCGGCTCGAGCTCCTGCAGTCTGCCGAGAACAGCAGCAGTGCGAGCGATTGCGAGATCGATGATCTGGCCGCGCGCATCGATCCTCGCGTCGCCTTCAATGATCGGCAGATCCATGTCGACCATGGTCGGGTCTGCGGGCAGCACACGCCCACGCGCGTCGACGGGACGGAGCTCCGGTGTGCGCGCAAACGCAACCGGCTTTGTTTCCGTGATCCGGATAACGGTCGTGTTCGGCAGCCTGCGCTGCACGGATGCCGTGGCGATGAGCGGGTGACGCAGCAGCGCCGTGCGCCACCGCTCGACATCATCGAACACACTGGCTTCTGTCGTGATCCTGCTCGCCTTGAGCACCTGCTCAGCGGTCATGTAGTGCGCGCCGACGACTTCGACGCGGTCGATGCGGAACGCATCCACGCGGCGCAGCCCAATGGGCGCAGCCGCTGTGACACCGATCCCGACGATTGCAAGGATCGCGACCAGGATCCAGCGCTTCGCATCGCTGTCGATCATGCCATTCGTCTCGGCATTCATGCAGTACTCCTCGTCGCTCACGCTGCCAACCTCCGTGAGTAGACGCGACGGATCGCCTCGTTGATGTCACCCGCACCCATGGCAATGCACGCATCACCGGGCTGCAGCGCATTTCCGAGTGTCGTCTCCAGTTCCGCCAGGTCGGCGACGTACGTGACGTTCTTCGCGCCGGCGGTGCGCGCGGCCGTGGCCACAGTTTCGCCCGTAATTCCGTCCATCGGCAACTCGCGCGCGGCGTATACATCTGTCACCCACACCGTGTCTGCCTGGGCGAGTGCGGTGCCGAATTCCTGCGCGAGATCGCGCGTCCTGCTGTACAGGTGCGGTTGGAACACTGCGACGATGCGGCGGTCGGCGAGCGCTGAACGCGCGGCGCTGAGTGTCGCTTCGATCTCGGTCGGGTGGTGTGCGTAGTCATCCACGAACAGCACATCACCGGCAATGCCCACGCGCTCGAACCGGCGTGCCACGCCCTGATAGCCCGCAATGCCACGCGCTGCGTCCTCGAACGCTGCGCCCATGGAGCGCGCCGCCGCGATCGCGGCAAGGCTGTTGAGCACGTTGTGCACGCCCGGTACACGCAGCTTCACTTCACCAAGCACATCGGCGCCTTGAACAACGGTGTACATCATGCCGTCCCCATCCTGGCGAATGTCGACGGCCCGCATGTCGGCTGCGGCGCCTGTGCCATAGCGCAGGATGCGCGCATCACTGAAGCGGCTGATCACACGCTGCACACCCGCGTCGTCCACGCACGCGATGACGCGGCCGCTCTCTGGGACGCTGTCGAGAAACAGCTCGAATGCATCCTCGAGGCCCGCGAGATCACCATAGATATCGAGGTGGTCCGCTTCGATCGACGTCACGACTGCGACGTGCGGACGCAGCGTGAAGAACGAGCGGTCATACTCATCGGCTTCGACGACGAACAGCGAGCTCTCCCCTACTTGCAGTCCCCCGCCCCACGCCTCGACGCGACCACCCACAAACCCTGTGGGATCGAGACCGGCTTCCATGAGGGCGGCGCTCGTCATCGCTGTCGTTGTCGTCTTGCCGTGTGTTCCGGAGATCGCAATGACGCGACCCTGGTTCACGATCGAACCCAGCGCCTGTGCGCGCTTCAACACCGGGATACCCAGCTCGCGAGCGGTGACCACTTCGGGATGATCCTGTGCGACTGCACTCGTGATCACGAGTGCGGCAGCATCCGCAACATGCGCGGCATCATGTCCCATCATAAGCGTGACGCCGTGCGCTTTCAGTGCAATGGCGGCATTACCGAGATCACGATCGCAGCCGCTGACATGGCCGCCACTCTTCACCAGCAGCTCCGCAATCGTGGACATGCCGGCACCGCCGACACCCATGAAATGCACGGTGCCCGTGCGTGCGAGTGCGCGCAGGTCGATGCGCATCCACTCCTCAACGGCGCGCGTATCTGTGCTCATGCCTGCACCAGTGTGAGCAGGTGGAGCGCGATGTCACGTGCGGCATCGGGGCGCGCACGCACGAGCGCTGCAGCTGCCATCTGGTCGTGACGCAGCGGGTCGCTCGCAAGGCGGTGAATATCAGCCCACAGACGCTCGGGCGTCAGATCCTCCTCTTCGACGACGACGGCTGCGCCGGCTTCCTCCAACGCCCTGGCGTTGAACCTCTGATGATCCGCAGCTGCAGTGGGCAGTGGGATCAGTACCATCGGAATGCCCCAGGCAAGCAGCTCGGCGGTTGCCATCGCACCGGCTCGAGAAACCGCCATGTTGCTCGCGGCCAGCGCTTCCGCCATGGCATCGATGTAGCCCTGCGCGTGCACCCACGCCGGATTGCCCGCGGCGTTGAGTCGCGCGTTCACCGCGTCATACTGCGTCGGACCAGTCGCCCATAGGACCTCGAACCCGGCTGGCGGCGCGGGCAGCTCACCACGCATCACCAGCTCGATCGCGCCCAGCAGCGCCTCATTGACCGCGCGCGCGCCCTGGCTCCCGCCGACCACGAGAAGCACGGTCGACATGCGTGCGATGCCGAAGCGTGCACGGCATGCTGCGACTTCGAGCGAACGATCAGGCGGTCGGATCGGATTGCCAGCCGCAATGACTTCCGTGTTCTTCCCGGGCTTGAGCTTCGCTGCGGCCTCAGGAAAACCGAGGTGCACCTGCGCAGCCCAACGGCTCAACACACGGGTTGTGAAACCGGGATGCGAGTTCTGCTCCTGGATGGCGATCGGCACTCCGGTAAGAACGGCGAACATGCATGCCGGGCCGCTGACGTATCCGCCCGTGCCGACGACGAGGCGCGGCTTGAAGCGAAGGAACAGCTTACCGAGGCCGCTCACGGTGGCAAGTGCTGACGGGAAGAGCTTCCAGTTGCGCCAGATCTGTGAGCGCTGGATCGGCTGCAACGGCAGCAGTGTGTGCTTCACGTTCTGCTGCGGCAGAATGCGCGATTCCACGCCGCGATGCGCGCCGACGAATTCCACCTCGACGCTCGGATCCGCCGCACGCACGGCTTCGCCGAGCGCAAGCGCCGGATAGAGATGGCCGCCAGTGCCGCCGCCGGCGAACAGGATCGGAATCATTCAATCCTCGTTTGCGCGCGCCGCGCCACACTCATCAGGATGCCGACGCCCGCCATGCAGACCAGCAGGCTGCTGCGGCCGTAGGACATGAACGGCAGTGTCACCCCGGTGGTCGGAACGAGCGCGAGGTTGATGAGGAAATGCAGCAGTGCATGAACGACCACGAGGTTCGTGATGCCGATTGCCAGCAGAAACCCGAACATGTCTTCCGCATCGCGCGCAATGCGATAGCCGATGAGTGCGAACGCCGCGAACAATCCGACGACGATAACGCCGCCGACCATTCCCCACTCTTCAGAGAGCATCGCGAAGAGGAAGTCGTTGTGCGGTTCCGGCAGGAACCCGAACTTCTGCTGTCCGTGACCGAACCCGACGCCGAACAGTCCCCCACTTCCGACCGCGATGAGGGCCTGGTTGATCTGGTAGCCTGCCGCCGCAGCAGCTTCATCGCGATGCAGGAATGTCAGGATGCGCGTGGACCGGTACGCCGCGCTCGTGAGCTGCGTCCAGAGGATCGGCAGACCGATCAGTCCAAGCACAATGAAGTGGCCGATGCGCGCGCCCGCGGCAAACACAACGAGAGCCGCGAGCAGCAGGATCAGAACCGCTGCGGAGTAGCTTGGCTGCAGCATGACGAGTCCTGCTACAGCACACCACATCACGAGGAAAGGCATCAGTCCGCGGGACAGGCTCGATAGCTTGTCCTGCTTCTTCACGGCGAGCGCAGCGGTCCAGATAATGAGCGAGAGTTTCGCGAACTCGCTGGGCTGGAGGCCGACGGGTCCGATGTAGAGCCAGCGACGCGCACCGTTTCCGAGCGGCACGATCGAGTTGGGCATGCCGGGCACGACCATCACGAGCAGTGCGACCACGACGATGATCAGCATCGGCCACGCGAGCATTCGCAGGCGGCGATAGTCGACGAGCGCCATGCACGCCAGCAGACCGAAACCAGCGGCAGCACCGGTCAGCTGCTTCACGACGTAGTGATAGTCGGGGTGCTTTTCTGCGATCGCCATCACCGAGCTTGCGCTGTACACCTGCACGAGCCCGATGCCTAGCAGCATCAGTGTGACTGTGAGCAGTGCCGGCGCCTCCCAGCCCGTACCAATGCGCGAGCGGATGTCCGTCGGCTCGCGCACCGATGCCGGTGACCGCGCTGCCGTTACGGAACGCGCTGCCGTAATACCGCCCCGTGCGAGCTTCGCCGAGAGGAGATTTGCGCGACTCATGCGCTCAACCCCGCCGCCGGCGTGCCCGCGAGCAGCTTGAACGCGTTGCCGCGCTCCTCGTAGTTGCGGAACATGTCGTAGCTGGAGCACGCAGGCGACAGCAGAATGACATCGCCTCTGCGCGCGATCGAACGTGCGAGACCGACGACATTCTCGAAGCTGCCGTCATCACGAATGACGCTTGCGTTCTTTCCGAGTTCCTGCTCGATCAGCGGTGCAGCTTCGCCGTATGCGACGACGGCGCGAACCGTGCGCGCGATTTCGGTGGACAACCGCGTGTAGGGCTCGCCCTTGTGCCGCCCCCCCAGCAGCAGCACCGTCGGCCGCGTCATGCTCTTGAGCGCGACCAACGTCGAGTCGATGTTCGTCGCCTTCGAATCATTGATCCACAGCACACCGTCGAAGTTGCCTGCGACCTCCAGGCGGTGCTCAAGTCCGCCGAAGGTGCGCAGACCGGCCGCAACGCAGGCAGGCTCGGCACCTGCGGACAGTGCTGCGACTGCAGCAGCGAGCGCGTTGGCTTCATTGTGCGCACCTAGAATGCGCAGCTCCGAACGGTGGACCAGCGCAGTCGCGGATTCGTCGAGCCGGACGGAGAGATTACCGTCCGTATCGATATAGCCACCCTTTTCGGCGGCCTCTAACTGAGTGTTGACGCGGAAGACAAGACGGGCACCATCGGCCTCCCCAGGCAATGCCATCACCGCCTCATCTTCCGCGTTCAACACCCATACAC
>JBDSPG010000381.1:0-11714 GCA_039912685.1 Longimicrobiales bacterium
GCTGACCTTCATGTCATACCCGCTGTCTTACGACCGTCTGAGTCGCGCCATCGTTATCTCGGCGCTCCTCCTGGTGGCCGCGCTACCGGTTGCCGCCCAGACGCCCGCCGCCGTAGATACGTCGACAGTCCATCAATTCGACATCCCGGCCATGTACGTGCCCGACGCACTGGCAGCGTACTCAGCGGTAACCGGAGTTGTGGTGGAACTGGCTGGCGCGGTTGCAGAGGGACGCAAGTCCGCGGCGCTGGCAGGCCGGCATACTGCCGCGAACGCCCTCCGCGCCCTCCTTGCCGGTACTGACCTCGGGGTGGTCTTCGAATCACACACCCGTGCGCAGGTGTCGCCTTCTGATGGCGTGGTTGCGCCGATGTATACGCTTACGCCGCTGACGGTGATCGGGGCATCGAACCGCGCGTATGCGGTGCAGCGATCGCGCTCGGGCACGAAGACGGACACGCCGTTGCGTGATGTGCCGCAGAGCATCACCGTGATCACACGTGATGCGATCCGCGATCAGGGCATGCTCGGCATGGCGGACGTGGGCCGTTACGTGCCCGGCATGACGTTGGGGCAGGGTGAAGGTCATCGCGATGCGCCCACGATCCGCGGGAACAGTTCGACTGCGGATTTTTTCGCAGATGGCGTGCGTGACGACGCCCAATATTTCCGTGACTTGTACAACGTGGAACGGGTCGAAGTATTGAAGGGTCCGAACGCGCTGATCTTCGGACGTGGCGGTGCCGGCGGTGTTGTGAACCGTGTAATGAAGTCACCTCAGTCGACGTCGGTCAGGAGCGCAAGTGCCGGGGCAGGCTCGTACGGCTACAAGCGGCTCAGCGCAGATATTGGCGAAGTACTGCACGGTGAGAGCGGCCTTCTGGGTGCGCTCGCCTACCGAATGAACGGGATGTACGAGAATTCGTCGAGCTTCCGTAGTCATGTCGAGCTCGAACGATACGGCTTCAATCCCACTCTTCGATTTGCAGCGGGCGCGACAACCGTGCAGGCGGGATACGAGTACTTCAGCGATGCCCGGATAGTTGATCGCGGACTGCCGTCATTCAAGGGCGCACCGCTGCACGCGCCGATTGCGACGTTCTTTGGAAATCCTGACTCGAGCTACGGCAGCATGCGCGTTCATACGGCGACAGCGCAGATCGAAGCGAACGTTGCAGGCGTGCAGGTACGCAGTAGTACCCGTCTCAGCGATTACGACAAATTCTATGAGAACAGCTTTGCCGGTGGCGCTGTCGATTCTACGCGCACGCGTGTGAGTCTGTCCGCATACAGCACTGCAACGCAACGCCGCAATCTCCTGAGCCAGCTCGAGTCCACGCTGCGAGCACGCACGGGTAGCATCGACCACGTTCTGCTTGCCGGCGTGGAAGTGGGCCGCCAGGTGACGTCCAACTTCCGCAGGACCGGCTACTACAACGACACGCAGACAGCGCTAAGCGTTACGCTGGATGCGCCCACGGTCGCAACACCGGTAACCTTTCGGCAGAGCGCGACCGATGCGAATAACAGCTCCACGGTCATCACAACCGCGGGTTATGTACAGGACCAGCTGACTATCTCGAGCCGGTGGCAGGCGATTACGGGATTGAGGTACGAGCGCTTCGGCATCGACTTCACAAACCGTCGCAATGCTCAGGATCTGGATCGCTCCGATGTCATGCTTTCGCCGCGCATGGGCCTGATCTTCCAGCCCGCACATGCTGCATCCCTGTATGCCGGCTATAGTGTGTCCCACCTGCCGGGCGCAGGTGATCAGTTCAGTTCACTGACCGCGACGTCGAAGACTCTCAAACCGGAACGCCTCACGAACACGGAATTCGGCGCGAAGTGGGATGTACGGCCAAACCTGTCGCTCACAGGAGCGGTGTATCGTCTGGATCGATCCAACACGTCCGCACCGGATCCGGCGGATGCGACGCGGATCGTGCAGACGGGGAGTCAGCGAACGGAGGGTATCGAACTGGGCGCTGCAGGGAGCATTACGGCTGTCTGGCAGGTTATCGGCGGCGTTGCATTGCAGAAGGCGGAGATCACGAGCGCCACCAGCACGGCGAAAAGGGGTGCGGAGCCGGCGCTGGTTCCCCGCAACACAGCGTCCCTGTGGAGCCGGCACCAGATCCTGCGCTGGTTGAGTGCTGGTATGGGCGTGACGCACCAGTCGAAGATGTTCGCGGCGGTTGACAACACCGTGACGATTCCGGCGTTTCAGCGCGTCGATGCGGCGCTCTTCCTACGACTCAATTCCGCGCTCAGTTTGCAGGCGAATGTCGAGAATGTCCTGGACGATCGCTACTTCGTGACGTCGCACGGCAACAACAACATCATGCCCGGCGCTCCTCGCTCGGTTCGCCTCATGGTGACGCGCCAGTAGCTCGCTCTCGCCGCGGTCTAGCCGCGCAACGCCACGCCCGGCTCGATCAGCGTTGCACGACGAGCCGGTACACCACATGCCACCAGCGCGACGAGCGAAAGTACGGCTGCAACGCTTACGTAGACAATCGGGTCCGTCGCATTCACGCCGAACAGCAGTCCTTCAACGAAACCACTGAGCAGCACTGCGGCAATGCCACCGATTACGAGTCCGCCGGCCAGCAGCTTCATGCCCTGGCCGAGTACGAGACGGAAGACGGTCGCGCGAGGACTACCAAGCGCGAGCCGCACACCGATCTCGGCCTTTCGCTGCGCAACGGAGTATGCGAGTACACCATAGATTCCGATGGCTGCGAGCAGCACGGCAATCGATCCGAAGCCGACGAGCAGTACCGTACGAATACGTGTCGTCCCAAGCGACTCGGAAAGTGTCTCCTCCATCGTCGCCACGCTGTAGACCGGCAGGTCCGCATCGAGCTCCGTCACCGCGGCGCGTACGGCACTCAACAATGACGTGGGATCGCCCTGCGTGCGCAGAACGAGGAACATGTGCGACTGCGCTTCCTGCGGTAATGCGAAGTAGTACTGCCCCAGCGTCTGATCACCCGTCAGGCTCTCCATGCGCACGGTCTTCGCGACACCGACAACGGTCTTCCACTCGATCTCTTCGCCGAGATCGAGTCCTGGCACACACTGACAGATACGCTTGCCGATCGGGTCCCGCCCCGCGAAATACTTCGCCGCAAGGAACTCATCGATGATGGCGACGGGCAGACTGCCTTCGCGATCGGCTTTCGAGAACGTCCGTCCGCTCACCATCGGGATGCGCAGCGCTTCGAAGTAACCGGGCGAAGCAGTGATGCGCGTCGGCGCAAGCACGGACTCACCGGGCTGGGATACATAACCTTCCGCGCTCATGACGCTGGAATCGAAATCGTCATTCAGCGGGATTGCAGTCGATGCCGATGCGTTCACAATGCCCGGAACAGCGCTGAGCCGCTCGATGATGCGACCCTGCATGACCCGCTGCGCTTCGTCATCCGGATAACGCGTCACCGGCAGCGAAACACTCGCGGTGAGCACGTGATCGGATTTGAAATTCGGGTCCACACCGAGCGTATTGGCGAAGCTTGTCAGCAGCAGTCCGGCGCCGATGAGCATCGCGAACGCGAGCGCGACCTGCGTGATGACGAGCAGACCTCTAGCGGCAGCGGCCTGTCGGCTCACTGCTACCGCCCTGCCCTCTTCACGGAACACGGCGTTCAGGTCCGCGCCCCACAGACGCAGTGCGGGAATGACGCCGAACACAAAGCCGGCGAGGAGCGAAAGACCGAGGGTGATGGCGATAACGCCGCCATCGAGCTTGATGTCGCTCGCGCGGGGAATCTGGTCCGCGCCGAAGGACATGAACAGCTGCAGTGCGCCATAGCCAACAGCAAGACCTAGAACACCGCCCAGTATGCCGAGCACAATGCTTTCACTGAGCAGCTGACGAACGAGACGCAGATTGCCGGCGCCGAGTGCGGCACGTGTAGCCAGCTCCCGCGAACGTCCTGTAGAACGCACGAGGATCAGGTTGGCGATGTTGACGCAGCCGATGAGCAGCACGATCAGCACGCCGGTCTGCAGCAGGAACAGTGTACTCCTGATGTCGCGGATCAGATCGCTGCGGTAATCCTTTACGATCGTTTGGAATCCGGCTTTGTCGAGAATTTCCCTGAACTGCGGGAAGCGCTCGCGGTTCGCCGCGTTGACGGCTTGGATCTGCGCCTGCGCCTGCTCGATCGTCGAAGACGGGCGCAGCCGCCCGAGCATGCTCCATGAATTCGAGTGGCGCCTGTCGTCCGAGCGCATTTCATCGGTGATGCGCAGCGGTACGTACACGCGGGTCTCGGCATCTTCGAATACAAAGTCCCGCGGCATGACACCAACGATCGTATACGGCTCGCCGGAAATGCGCAGCGACTGGCCGACCGGGTCAGCATCGCCATAGCGTTCCTTCCAGAAGCCGTAGCTCAAAACGGCCTTCTGCGCTTGCCCGATCTTGCCTTCATCTTCCGTTAACGTGCGGCCGCGCTCGGCCGGCACACGCAACAGTCGGAAGAACGACGGCGTGACACCCATCGCATCGATCCGCTCCGGCTTGCCTGACTCCCCGATCGTCAGGCCCGTCTCCTGATAGAGCGCGAGCTCCTCGAAGGCCGTAGTCCCCGCGAGACGATCGAAGTAGTCCGGAATGCCGGAAGATGACCGTTCCGCCCCCGCCTTCGGATAGCTGTTGAAAATCGTGACGATGCGCTCGGATTCCGCGAATGGGAGCGGCTTGAGAAGCACGGAATTCACGATGCTGAACATCGCGGTGTTCGCACCAATGCAGAGCGCGAGCGTGAGCAGTGCCGCGATCGTGAAGCCGCGATCCTTCAGGAGCGTGCGGACGCCGTATCGGACGTCCTGGAACAAGTCATTCATGCCTCGGCCTTCCCGGCGGGTGTCAGGTCTGACACTCGGTACGCGAAAGCAGGAGCTCGGGTTTCAGGGGGTCGCTGCCGTACAGGCACACCCAGTACCGACTCCGTATATTGACGCATGCGTTACGAAAAAGGCTCCGGCGGCGGTCCCGGTGTTGCCGTGGTGTGGCACCGCGGTGACCTGCGCACCCATGACCATCCCGCACTCGTTGCAGCGGTCGAGCGTGGGTCGATCGCCGGACTCGTGATTCTCGATGACAACATCCTGAATGCGACGTCAACGCGCCGGCGCGTTCTGTTCTATGAACACGTCCGAGTATTGCGCGCGACCTACCGTGAACGGGGCGGCGAGCTGTATGTCCGCACGGGCGAGCCGTGGATTGCAGTGCCGGAGTTCGTTGCACAACTCGAGCGTGAAGCATTCGTCACGGGCGTGCATGCATTGCGGAGCTGGTCACCGTACGGCTCGACTCGCGATGCACAGACTGCTGCAGCACTCACTGTACCGATGCACTGGCATGACGGACTCTATGTACGCTCGCCCGGATCCATTGTAACACAGGCCGGCCACGGGTTCAGTGTGTATTCGCCATACCTGCGTGCATGGCGTTCGGGTGCACCGCCCGAACCGCTCGATGCGCCCGCACGCATGACGTCTCCTGGACTCGGGAATGTCGACGCTGGCGACATCCCTGATGATGTGAGCGATGTGCCGTTGCCTGTCGCCGGCGAAGCCGCAGCTCTGCGCGCGCTCGTCGCGTTCCTCGATCGACCTGTGCATGAGTACGCTGCATCTCGCAATCGGCTGGATGGCAGCGGCGCATCACGACTCTCGGTGTGGCTGACGATCGGCGCGCTGTCCGCACGCACCGCCGCTGCGGCCGCCTGGGAACGCCCGGGTGAAGGAGCTGCAAAATGGATCGCAGAGCTGGCGTGGCGCGACTTTCTCGCGGACATGTTGTACCGCCGGCCCGAACTGCTGCATGAGCCCTTTACCGCACGCTGGAACACATTCACGTGGAACGACAGCGAAGCGGATTTCGCGGCATGGCGTGACGGGTGCACCGGCGTGCCTGCGGTTGATGCCGCCATGCGCGAGTTGCGCGCGACCGGGTGGATCAGCAACCGCGCGCGCATGATCGCTGCCCAATTCCTGACCAAGCATCTCCGCATCCACTGGACCAAGGGCGCGAAAGTCTTTCACGAGTGGCTGCTCGATGGCGACGTCGCAAGCAACACCGGAAACTGGCAGTGGTCTGCCGGTCTCGGCATCGACAATGCACCATACTTTCGCGTGTTCAATCCCGTGACGCAGGCAAAGCAGCACGATCCCCATGGCGAGTGGCTCCGACGGTGGGTTCCGGAGAGCAACGGCAACGCCGCGGTTCTGCCCAATGCCATCGTCGACCTCGCCCAGGCGAGACGCGATTATCTCGAGGAAGCAGGCGCCGTCAGATGAACGCGCCCGTGCATAGCGCTTCCGCTCCTGATTTTGCGCGGCCCGTGGTCGCAGCGAGCCAGTGTCTCGGCTTCGCCCCCGTCCGTTACAACGGTCTGATCATCGAGGATGCGTTCGTGCAAAAGCTGGCGCGCTTCACGGACATTGTTGAGGTATGTCCAGAGGTCTGCATCGGCCTCGGTGTGCCGCGTGATCCGATCCGCATGCAGCAATCGTCGAATGACGTCGCACTCGTGCAGTTCCGTACTGGGCGTGACATTACCGCGGACATGCATGCATTCTCGCGGTCCTTTATCGAGCGTACGACAGGAGTGGACGGGTTTATCCTCAAGAGCCGATCACCGTCTTGCGGCATCGCCGGCGTCAACGTCCTCGACTCAAACGGTGGTGCCACCGGCGTCACCAGGCCAGGCATGTTCGCGGGTGCTGTGCTCGAGGGCTTTCCCGATTTTCCGATCGAAGATGAGATGCGTCTCCATAACAGCGACGTCCGTGCGCATTTTCTCCGACGTATTTTTGCGCTCGCAGCGTTGCGCCGCGCCGCGGCAGCCGGAAAGCGCAGTGACCTCGTCGCATTCCACACCGGCTACAAGTACCTGCTCATGGCTCACGACCCGCGCCGCATGACCAGGCTGGGCCGTATGGTAGCGGACAGCGAAATCTCCGTGACTGCCGCATTTGCTGATTACGCGGCTGAACTCCGCAGTATCATCGCGACACCGCCGTCGCAGGGCGGTCAGAAGAATGCGCTGTCGCACATGCTCGGCTACGTTTCCCACCAGCTCGAGCGCGGAGAACGCGCGGATCTCGTTGCACTCATCGACACCGATACCGCTGATGCGGCACGCGTGCTGCACGACGCAATCGTGCGTCACAGCAACGACTACTTGTCCGTGCAGGCATACTTTCAACCCTTTCCACCGGAGCTCGCATGACACAGTCCGACACCGTTATGGATGCCGCGCGCAAGACATTCGCGGAACAGAAGAAGCTCGCGGAACGCGCGATTGCGCAGATCACAGATGCACAGCTGTTCGAGCGGCAGGAAACCGACGCCAACAGTATCGGCGCCCTCATGAAGCACGTCGGCGGGAATCTCAGCTCACGCTGGCGTGATTTCCTGGACTCCGATGGCGAGAAATCCGACCGCGACCGTGATGGTGAATTCGAGCCCGACACTGACACGCCTGCATCTATTCGCGCGACCTGGGACGCGGGCTGGGCCACGCTCGAGGCAACCCTCGCCTCCCTCACCGATGCCGACCTCGGCCGCACCATTACCATCCGGACCGAGCCCCTGTCCGCAGGTCTCGCTCTACAACGCAGCCTCGCCCACACAGCGCAGCACGTCGGGCAGATCATACTTCTTGCCCGCATCATGAAGGGGGCCGAGTGGCAGACCCTTAGTATCGCGCGGGGGGAATCGAAGGCTTTTAATGAGAATCTCTTGAAACAGCACCGCCCGTGACAGACGTGCTTGCGCCCTTCGGTCGCAAGCGGTATTCTAGTTGAGAATGAATCTCAATCATGACGCCGAGCTCCGCCTCGGCCAGATTCCGCTTCGGCAGACCGTCCAGCTCGTTCGGATCGATCTGCCGGATCATGAGATGGAGCCGCTGCTTGAGCGGGGCATCCTGCCCGGCTGTGAGCTGTGCCCCGTCCGGTTTTCGCCGTGGGGAGACCCGGTGCTGCTGGTTGACGGCGCGCTGATCGCGTTGCGCCGTGAGGTGGCAGGCTGTCTGTGTGTGAAGCGTCTCGCGGCAGACGCCGCTTGAGGCGTAGCCACCCGTGTCGGTCGAAACAGCCCATTGTGACAATCCCGGCCTCGATCCCGCGCTGATCGACAGCGGTCCAGACCGCCCCCCTCTGGTTGCTCTGATCGGTCCTCCGAATTCAGGCAAATCCACTCTCTTTAATCATCTGACGGGCCTGCGACAGAAGGTCGCCAATTACCCTGGCGTCACCGTCGAAAAGCATCTGGGCCGCGCCCTTCTGCCGGGCCACTGCGAAGTCCTGATTGTCGACCTTCCGGGTGTGAACGGCTTCTCGGCGCGCACGTTGGACGAGCGGGTCACGCGGGACGTACTCGAAGGCCGCACGGAAGGACTGCCGGCGCCGGACGCGCTGGTACTGATCGTCGACTCGACGCGCCTCGAGACGCAGCTGATGCTGGTGGAGCCGGTGCTCGCGCTTGGCGTGCCAACCCTGCTCGTGCTCAACATGACGGACGAATTGGACAAGCGCGGCGGCAATATCGATGAGCACAAGCTATCGGTAGAGCTTGGTGTCGACGTGATCCGCGCGAACGCTCGCGCAGGCATCGGTGTGGATCGCGTGCGCACATTTCTGGCTGGCGTTGCGAAGCGAGGTCCGTCTACGCCGACCGTACTCAAGCGGGCGACGAATGTGCCGCACATGGAAGATGCGGGCGAGAAGAAGCATGCGCCCGAGCCGCCGCCGAACATTCACGAAACGCGTGCCTCGTCGCGACGCATCGAGCTACCGGTAGTGGATGTATTCGTAAACCGGCGCGGTCGCATCCGCGTGGTAAGTCAGAAGGCCGCATTCCGACCGCCCGTACCGTCGAAGCTGACGGAAGCGCTCGACTCCGTGTTCCTGCATCGGGTGTGGGGCCCGATCCTGTTCGTCGTCGTAGTTGCGCTGGTATTCCAGGCGATCTTCGCCGGCGCGCAGCCGATGATCGACCTGCTCGACAATGCAGTCAGCATTTCGGGCGAATGGTTCCGCAGTTTCATGGCTGCCTCGTGGTATCGTTCGCTGCTGATCGACGGTGTGTGGATGGGCGTCGGATCCGTCGTCGTATTCCTTCCACAAATCCTGATTCTCTTCCTGTTCCTCGGTATACTCGAAGACTCCGGCTATATGGCGCGCGCGGCTGTCATCGCGGATCGCTCGATGTACCGACTCGGACTGCAGGGGCGCGCGTTCCTGCCGCTGCTGTCCGCGTATGCATGCGCGGTCCCCGCGATCCTCGCGGCACGCACCATCGAAGATGAACGGGACCGTCTTGCCACGATCTTCGTTGCGCCGTTCATGACCTGCTCTGCACGGCTGCCGGTGTACGCGCTGCTGATCAAAGCATTCGTGCCGGAAAAGCCGCTGCTCGGACCATTTTTCGGCACACAGGCGGCCACACTGCTCGGACTCTACATCCTCGGTGCGCTCGCTGCGATCTTCACGGCGTTTGTGCTCAAGCGGACACTGCTCAAGGGTCGCGGTGCATCGTTCATGATGGAGCTGCCGCCGTACCGCATGCCCACGCTGCGCTCACTCGGTCTGCGCCTCTACGACCGCGCAAAAATCTTTCTGCGACGTGCGGGCAGCATTATCCTGTTGGTCGCACTGATTCTGTGGGGCCTGCTGCAGTTCCCCCGTCAGAACGGCGCGCCACCGGACATCGAGGCGAGTGCACTGGGCCAGATCGGCCATGTCATGGAGCCGGCCATCAAGCCGCTCGGCTTCAACTGGAAGATCGGTATCGGCCTGGTATCGTCTCTCGCTGCACGCGAGGTGATCGTGGGCACGCTCGGCACGATCTACAGTGTCGATAACCCGGGCGAGGATAACCTGGACCTGCAGTCCCGTCTGAAGCATGACTTGGACTTTGGCGGTGCCATAGCACTCCTCGTATTCTTCGCGTTCGCGCTCCAGTGCACATCCACGATCGCGGTCATGCACCGCGAGACCGGCGGTTGGAAGTGGCCGGCGCTGCAGTGGTCGTATATGCTGGTGCTCGCATATGTCGGAGCGTACGCCGCCAACCTGATCTTCTAGGCAGCGGCGGTCGCCCGGCTTCACACGAGGAGCGACATGAAGAGTGTGAATCCCGCCACGGGCGAAGAAGTCGCCGTATTCGCCGGGCACAGTGCGGCCGATGTCGAACAGCGTCTGGCGCGTGCAGCGCACGCGTTCTCACGGCATCGGACGTCGACGTTCGAGGAGCGCGCTGCGAAGCTGAACCGCGCTGCCGATATCCTCGAGCGAGAGAGCCGCGACTGGGGCGCAATCATGACGCTCGAGATGGGCAAGCCATTCGCTGCCGCAGTTGCAGAGGCGGAGAAGTGCGCGAAGGGGTGCCGCTTCTACGCCGAACACGGGGCTGCACTTCTCGCTGATGAGACCCGCACGACAGATGCGTCCCGCTCCTTCATCCGCTATCAGCCTATCGGCGTCGTCCTCGCTATCATGCCGTGGAACTTCCCGTTCTGGCAGGTATTCCGGTTTGCAGCGCCCACACTGATGGCTGGCAATGTTGGAATCCTGAAGCATGCGTCGAACGTGCCGCAGTGTGCGCTCGGTATCGAGGACATCCTGCGCCGGGCCGGTTTCGATGCCGACGAGTTTCAGACACTGCTGGTCGAAGCGTCCGCAGCCGAAGCCATCATCGCCGACAACCGCATTGCTGCTGTTACCCTCACCGGAAGCGAAGCCGCCGGCAGTGCCGTTGCCAGCACGGCGGGCCGCCACATCAAGAAGACCGTGCTCGAGCTGGGCGGGAGCGATCCGTTCATTGTGATGCCCAGTGCAGATATCGATCGCGCCATTCAGACGGCCGTGATCGCGCGCACGATCAACAACGGTCAATCCTGCATTGCTGCGAAGCGGTTCATCGTGCACGAACGCATTGCCGATCGATTTATCGACGGGTTCGTCGCAGGAATGAAAGCGCTCGTCGTGGGCGATCCCATGGATGAACGCACGCAGATCGGACCGCTCGCTACGGAGCGTATCCTGGCCGATCTCGACCAGCAGGTGCGGGCAAGCGTCAAGGTCGGAGCGGTGCTGCGCACGGGTGGAAAGCGTCTCGATCGCGCGGGCTGGTTCTACGAACCGACTGTACTCACCGACATTCCGGAAAACGCTCCCGCGTATCGCGAAGAACTGTTCGGCCCGGTGGCGTCGGTATTCCTCGCGCATGACATCGATGAAGCGATCGCGATTGCAAACGACAGCCCATTCGGTCTCGGCAGCTCGGCGTGGACGAATGATGTCGATGAGCAGCGCACGTTCATCGACGAGCTCGAGGCGGGACTCGTCTTCATCAATGCGATGGTCGCATCAGACCCGCGACTGCCGTTCGGTGGTATCAAGCGATCGGGCTACGGCCGCGAGCTGGATGCTGCGGGTATTCGTGAGTTCGTAAACATTAAGTCCGTGTCGATCCTCTAGTCCCACCAGCCGTGCAGGTACCACTTATCCTTGCACGCATCGCGGAACAGCCAAACCAGCGTTCCTTCCGTGGTCACTGCACGATAATACTCGCGCGCATAGGACTGGTCCCATTGACCGCCGGAGAGACGATCCGGTCCTGCGACATGCAGCAGTGAGTGCCAGCCGCCATCGCGATACCGTACCGGAATCTCGTGATCACGACG
>JBDSPG010000385.1:0-7255 GCA_039912685.1 Longimicrobiales bacterium
AGAAACAGAAGCGCTCACCACTTCTTTAGGTACCGGAGTAGAGCGCAGAAGAATGCCGCTAGGAAGGAAATCAGTGACCCGACGTAAGTTGCTGTCATAGACCCAAAGCGTATCTCCAAGCCAGCCCATGCGTAGTGGACTTCGGAGTTCTCCGGGACCGCTCCCCGAGCGGCCCGCTGAATACGCAAACGTGCCCTTAAGTGAGTAAACTTGAACTGAACCGCTACTCCGCTGTAGAATGGCTAGTGTCCCGTCGTAACGCAGTGCCAATTGGTCGATTTCGACGAATTCTTCCTTCGTCCCGCTTATCGTCAGTTCTTTAACCAAGCGTACCGACTGTGCGTCAACGGGTGCCCCGGCGGGGACTAGTCCTGCTATCGTAATGAAGAGTTTGAGCATAGACGATCTATGCGCTGCTTTTACCGCGACTCTCATTGCGATCCTCCGCTGTTGTATCGCGCTGACCACCTTTTCATCATGGCATTTACATCAGACTGTGAACCAACGGCCCAAAAGGCATATCGCTGAAGGCGTTGCCGATAGTATCCGGGCATGCGACCAGCTGTGATAAATGTACTGGAGACCGGCGTCAGATACGTCTTGCGATCCCCTACTGGTGAGAAAAGGGCCTCTCCCGTTGCCTTTTCGTCCGCGCGCGGAACTACGAATTGCCAGGATGCTGATCTTAGGCCCATCAATTTGTCCAATCTCAACACTCCCACCAAAGATGGTTTGCGTTTCTGGACTGGGCAGAAGGAAAGAACGGTTTCTGCCGAATCTGACGTCAATACGGCGAATGCATGGAGTTTCCTGAACTCCTGAGTGAGGAATAGGTACGCCTCAGTGCCCCCCAAGTCTGCGTACTTCCAATTGCCCGGATCAACGAGAGATGCGCCCGATTCCACGGGCGTAGCAAATCCGCTATCAGCTACCACGGGGATTTTCTGCCCAGCAGGTCGGGCCGTCCGTACGACATAGGGAGAGAACGACTCGTTAAACCTACCCAGCTCGGACAGTGGCACAGTGGACTCGTAGAAATAGAATCCGCTTGCAATTTGCGCCGTGGGTGCGGGCTGCTCATACAGAGTCTGGATCCGCTCTAGGATTGCAATGGCACGCGGCTCGGACGTTTGCGGGCACTTGGGATGACGAGCCATGGCCTCGACCGCTGGTAGTGCGACGACGTATGATTTCAGCGTGATTTGGATCGGCCCACTGACCGTATCCAAAGCGAAAGTTGTTGGGAAAAAGCCGTCGGCATACGCCACCAACGCATGTGCGCCACTAATATCGGTGAACCGAAACCCGCCTTGGCCATCTGTCGTGGTCGCGCCCAGCCGTGAACCTGTCCCCCAAACCTCCACTCGGGCCCCCGGGAGTGGATCCGCTTCGGCTGTACGCACGGTTCCGGTGATCTGTGCTTTGAGCCCTCCCCATGGAAGCAGCGCGCACATTGCGGCCAACACGGTAGACGACGAAATCAACCGAGATCGCATAATCCTCCTCAAGTCCGGAAATCCTTCAATCAGGTCATGAAATCCTTCAATCAGGTCATATAGTACTGCGAATCGACTGTCGCGCATAAAGATTCTTTTGCAAAAGTCGGTGACCGACCCCGTAACCCCATCAATTTCCTCTGTCTGCCTACTCATTTCAACAAAAACGGGGTCCCCCTCCTGTACCGGTTCAGCGTGAATGTGACTCCGGGTTGATTCTTTAACGCACTGCCAATTCCATTTGGACGTTCCGCTGACCGCGGAGTGTCCGTGCTGCTTCGAGCTTCCGATCACGTGCGTCCCAGACCTGCTGCTCATGGCCGGCCAGCTTGGTTGCGGGGGTCACGAATCCGATCGCGCTATGCAGGCGATGGTGATTGTAATCCAGTGCAAAGCGCTCCACCAGCGTTCGCGCTGCGTCCGGCGTGTCCGGCATGCCAGGCCGGATCGTCGTGACCTTGAGTGTCTTGTTCAAGCGCTCGAGTTTTCCGTTCGACTGCGGGTAGTACGGCGAGGTGCGGACATGCGTCATGCCGCAAAGCCGAATGAATTCCCGGAAATCGCGCGAAATGAATTGTGGACCGTTGTCCGAAATGATGCGCGGCGTGTGACCAGGATACATTTCACGTGCCCGCTGCAGCACCGTTTCGACGGCCGCTGTCGTCATGGATTCGCGTAACTCCCAGTGCAGCAGGAAGCGGCTGCATCCATCGAGCACGATGCACAAGTAGTAGAACGTTCCGCCGACGTTGATGTAGGTGATGTCCGTGTGCCAGTGCTCATGCGGCTTCGCCGGCTGCTCGAAACCGTCCCCCTTACGGGAGGGCTTCTGGTTCCAGCGATCCAAGCGTCCCGCGGCTCGAAGCACCCGGTAGACACTGGCAGGACTGACTGCAACGACATCCTCGTCAAGCATCATGAACGCCTGACGCCGATAGCCATCCAGTGGATGTTCTGCATGATACGCCAGAATCGCTTCCCGTTCCGCAGGCTGCAGCCAGTGATCGCGAGGCTGGCTTCCGTTGTGCGTGTTCACACGGCCGTATCGATGGGTCCATCGGTAGTACTGCGCGGGATCGACACCGAGCCGCCGAATCACCCAGCGGACGGAGAGACCGGTACGTTTCGAATAATCCCGTATGAAGTCCACCACGGTATCGCGCAGATCGGGGGGCACCCATCGGCCGCTCAGCTCTCCCCAAGCTTTTTTTTAAGCGCGAGGTGCTCTTCGGCGATTTCAGCGATGACCTCATCCTTGCGCGTCAGGCGCGCCTCGAGGGTCGCAACGCGCTGCTGGTCTGCGGTCGATGTACGCTCCTGAGTCCGGCGACTGCGCCCATCCTGCAGAGCTGCTCCCAGGTTTTCCATGGCCAGCTTCTGCCAGACGTAGAACAAGCTCGGCTGGATGTGATACTCATCACACAGGTCCGACACCGGTACCCGGTCGATCAGGTGCCGCCGCAGAATGGCCGCCTTCTCGTCGGGCGTGAAGGCCCGGCGGCTGGTGTCTTTCGCTTTCTTCATGTTTCCTCCATCTCTCAAGTGTGTCGAGGGTGGAGTCACATTTCAACTGAGGCGGCACACTCCGTACCCTGTCAAGCTCCGGGTCCTAACCGATTTCTGTCACTATGCGCTAGCGGACGAATCAGCAAACGAAACGGCGACGCTCGTAACATGAAGCGCCGCCGTCATTCAACATCAGTGGGCCGGCTGGGGATCGAACCCAGGACCAAGGGCTTAAAAGGCCCCTGCTCTACCGCTGAGCTACCAGCCCGTTCGCCCAAATCTAGCCTGCCCGCGACACCCCATCAACCGCCACGGACAGGCAGGACGCGTCAGGTGGGCCGCACCGTTGTGAGCAGCAGCCCCATTACCACCATGGCGCACCACAGCAAGATGCTCCGCACCGCAGCGCGGCGCAGCTGCGGCGGCACAGCTCAGGCTGCCGCGGTCATTACAGCGCGCCGGCCAGCGAGCTGGATGAGGCGTCCGTTCACGAGCAGTGCAGTCAGCGTGCTCATCTTGATCCAGAAGACCGGCGAACGCTGGAGGTAGTCGAGCTGTGCTGCGAGCTGCGCAATTCCAGTGACAAGTGCGAACGCGAGACCTGTGAGCACATAGCTATGCGCGCTCGTGAGTGTGCGCAAATCATCAGCGGGACGCTTCGAGTGTGATGTGATTCGAAGTGCGGCGCGATCACCCGCGAGTGCATACCGTGCCGCGTATGCGATCGATGCAATGTGGCCGAGCGCTGCGAGCAGCTGCACGATGTCGTTCGAGCGATACACCTCCGACCACCACGCGATCGCGTCCGTCATGCCGTCATTCCCGGGCCGGTGGTGGTGCGGCGGATCAGACGACGGGTTCGTGCTCGGACAGGCCGGGCTTGCCCCGAAGCGCGATGTTGTAACCGATCAACGCGCCGACAACGGCGGCGACGATCTGCGCCAGCAGAAGCGCGAGTGTCATTGTAGCCGACATGCTCGCCCACCCGAGTACGAACGAGCCACTGGCCAGACCGTATGCGATGACATTCACAACGACCCACGCAACGAGTGACGTCAGCCCGATGGCAATCCCGTGGAGCACGGGCGCCTGCAGCGCACGCATGCCGCTGAACATGCCGCCCACGAAGAAACCGGCAACAACGGCGATGAGAGACCACCAGCCGGCCTCGACATCGGACATCCCGAGCGCGGTCAGCACCAGCATGACGAGCGACGTAACGGCAATCGCAACAAGCCAGCCGCCGACGACACGGCCCACGGTCACATTCTGCAGGTGTTCGCTATGCATCAGAATATCTCCAGCGTGAACTGTGAGTTCGGCTCGAACGACCGTCGATGGTGGGGCGTCAGGCCGAGGTCTCCAATCGCGTTGCGATGCTCGAGCGTACCGTAGCCGGCGTTGTGATCCCAACCGTAACCGGGATAACGTACCGCCAGCATGTGCATCGCGCGATCGCGCACGACCTTCGCGATGATCGATGCGCATGCAATTGCGTGACACTTCGCATCCCCGTCGATCACAGCGGTGTGTTTTTCGCCCAGCTCGTGAACGGGCAGGCCGTCCACAATGATGTGCTGAGGCTCGAATGGCAGGCGCATGATCGCGCGCCGCATCGCCAAATGTGATGCACGCAGGATGTTCAACCGGTCTACTTCCTTCGTCGAAGCTGCACCGATCCCGATCGCGAGCGCCTTCGCCCGAATCACATCGAACAGCGCCGCGCGTTTCTCGGCGGTCAGCTGCTTCGAATCATTGACGCCGCGGATGCCGACGCCGGGTGCAAATACAACGGCCGCCGCCAGGACAGGACCGGCAAGGGGACCGCGGCCAGCTTCGTCCACACCTGCGACGAGCTCGTATCCACGATCCCAGAATGACTGCTCGAGCTCCATGAGCTTCTGCAGCTGCCGTATCTCTTTCCGGCGCCGGCCACTGGCCGTTCGCGGGGTCTTGCGACGTTTCGGTCTTCCCGGCTCAGCCATGAGCGGGAGACCTTAGTTGGTCTGCCGCTCCTTGATGCGCGCGGCCTTACCACGCAGCGCACGCAGGTAGTACAGCTTGGCGCGGCGAACGCGGCCACGGCGTACGACCAGCAGCGACTCGATGCTCGGCGAATGCATTGGGAACACACGCTCCACGCCAATACCGCTCGAGATCTTGCGAACCGTGAACGTTTCTGTGATCCCGCCGTTCTTGCGTGCAATGCACACGCCCTCGAACGCCTGAATGCGCTCCTTCTCACCCTCGCGCACGCGCACGTTCACGCGCAGCGTATCGCCCGGTGCAAATGAGGGCAGGTCGGTCCGCATCTCGCTCCGCGAGACTTCCTGTAATACGTCCATGGTACCTCCTCGATCGCACAACGCGATCTTCTGTGAATCGACTGTTCAGGTTCCGTCGGCAAGCCGACGTTCGTGCTCTTCCCACAGGTCCGGCCGCCGCTCCCGCGTCAGCCGTTCCGCTTCTGCACTGCGCCAGGCATCGATCTTCGCCTGGTGTCCCGTCAGAAGCACCTCCGGGACCTCATGTCCGCGATACTCTGCGGGTCTGGTATACGACGGTGGACTCAGCAGTCCGTCGTCGTAAAACGAATCGGTCGCCGCGGCCTCGTGCGTACCCAGTGCACCCGGCAGCAGCCGTACCACAGCATCCGTGATCGAGAGCGCCGCATACTCTCCGCCGCTCAGCACGAAATCACCCAGCGAGACCTCTTCGGTCGCGAGTGACTCCGCCACCCTCTGATCCACATCCTTGTAGTGACCGCAGAGCAGCGTCAGCTCGGACTCGAGCGACAGCCGTACCGCATCACTGTGTGTAAACCGTTTTCCCCGCGCCGACATCAACAACACCGGGCCAGCGGGCTTCAACGCATCCATCGCCTCGAAGAAAGGCGCCGGCTTCATGACCATTCCGGCACCACCACCAAACGGATAATCATCCACCGTGCGATGGCGATCGTGCGTGTAATCACGCAGGTCGATCAGCCTGTACTCGACCAGTCCCTTCTCCTTCGCCCGCGCCGGTATGCTCAGCGAGAGCGGTCCCTCGAAAAACGAGGGGAAGAGACTGACGACGTTGATCCGCACGTCAGATCTCCAGCAAGCCGGCTGGTGGATCGATCACGATCCGGCCGCCAGCAACATCCACCTGCTTCACTATGTGTGCAGCGAACGGGATCAAGCGATTTTTGCCGTCCTCGCCCCTTACCTCGAGCAGGTGCGTCGGCTCCGTATCGAATACCTCGCTCACACTGCCGATATTTTCGCCGTCCACCGTCTCCACGCTCAGACCGAGCAGCTGGTGATAGAAGACCTCGCCTTCCGCCAGCGGTGCAAGCGACCCGATCGGCACGAGCACGTACAACCCGAGATAATCCTCGAGGTCTTCCCGCGTTTCGAAGCCCTCGAACTGCACGAGCACCGCTTTCTTGAACGGCCGTGTCTCCACAACCGTCAGCGCTTCGTGCGTGTCACCTTCGCGCAACCGGCCGTCTTCATCACCGAGGAGCAGTTGAGCACCCGGAGTGAACACGGCATCCGGCTGATCGGTGAGGGGCCAGATGACCGCCTCGCCTTTCGTGCCGTGCGCCTTGCTGATTTGACCAACGACCAGGTGCTCCGGCTCAGTCGGCCGCGCGCCTGCGTCCATCATCAGCTAGACCTGTGCGGGCTCGGCTTCGGCGTTCGCCATCTCTGCGGCGAACGATGCGCCCATGTACTTGACCTGGTCGTCACCACCTGCACGCGCCTTGTTGACCAGCGTGCGCACGGTGTCGCTCATCTCTGCGCCCTTCGCAAGCCACTCATCGACAGCCGCCAGGTCGAGACGAAGCTCGGCCGGCGTTGTCAGCGGACTGTAATGACCGACTGCGGCGAGATACTCGCCGTTGCGCGGTGTTTTCGAGCCGGTCACTACCACGCGGTAGAACGGCGCCTTTTTCCGGCCCATACGCCGGAGACGGATTTTTACGGACATGTTGTGTCGTTCCTCAGGTTCCGAACATTCCTGGCATCCTCGGGCCTCCAAAGCCACGCGGCATGCCCTTGCCACCACCACCCATACCCTTCATCTGCTTCATCATCTTCTGCATCTGCTTGAACTGATCGAGCAACCGGTTGATTTCCTGCACCGGCCGGCCCGATCCCTTCGAGATGCGAAGACGCCGGGATCCATTCAACAGATCCGGCTTCTGCCGCTCCTTCGGCGTCATCGACAGGATGATCGCCTCCACGTGCTTCATCTGCTTCGGA
>JBDSPG010000387.1:0-3692 GCA_039912685.1 Longimicrobiales bacterium
TGGTGACTCGCGCGTGGCGAGGCTCGAGACGGGCGAGCATGTGGAGTTCGGTGTGCATGGCGCCATCAAGCAGCTGTTCAAGCTGACGGACCTGAAGGATCTGCCGCTCCCGGTGGACTACATCGCCGCCGCCACCGGCGCCTGAATGCTCGGCACTCTGGCCGCCAGTCTGGCGGCGCGAAAAATAGACCTGCCGGATTATGCGTTGAGTGCGGCGGTCGAAGGCGTGAACGAGCTCGTCGATGGAATTGTTACGCTGACTGCTGTGAACGTGCATTACACGCTGAGCATACCAGCCGGCACTCGTGACACGGTAGACCGTGCGCTCGCGCGTCACGCGGATAAATGCCCCACGGCGCAGAGTTTCAAGGGGAAGATCGACGTCGCATGGACGGCGCAGATCAGTGAAGAAGGTGAAGCCGGCGCGGTGGGGGGATAACCGCCGTGCACGTCCTGCTCACCAGCGCATTCGAGCTCTTTCTGCTCGCCATTCCAGTCGCCTCCGTAGCTTGGACCGTGACGCATGAGGAGATCTTTCGGGAGCCTCGTGAATGGTGCGTGCGGCAGAGCCGCGACAGTCGGGGACTGCTCGTGCGGAAGTTCTTCTACCTGTTCACCTGCGAATACTGCTTCAGCCACTATGTAGCGGCGGCATTTCTGGTGTTGACGCGATTTACCCTGATCATGCCAGGCTGGCGAGGATATGTGATCGCGGAGTTCGCGCTGGTCTGGGTGGCCAACTTCTACATGGGCGTGTTTGGTCGATTGCGACTCGATATCAAACACGAGCGGGCGGAGATCGCTAAGGAGGAGCTGAGAGTGAAGGCTCTCGACAGCGGCGGTCCTGGCGATCCCCCTGAGGTCACAGCTAAATCCTGAGGCTATGGCTGGTTGCCAATAGATATCGGCCTATCTATATTCCGGAGTTAGCCGGCGGCAAGGGCTGCTGGAGAAGAAGTGGGGGTGTACCCCCACTTTTTTTATCTGGATAGGGTATCCCGGGACGGCATGAGCGAAGACAGACTCGAGCATGATCTGGAAGCTCAGATCGAACTGCTGGGCTACGAGCTTGTCGAGCTGGAACGGGTCGGAACGAAGACCCGTCCGATCCTGCGGATCCGGGTGGACCGGCCGGGCGCGAAGCCCGGTGCCGGCGTAACGGTCGAGGAATGTGCGAAAGTCAGCCGCGCGCTCGAGGCGTATCTGGACGTGGCGGAAGGCTTGTCGGAGAAGTACCTGCTCGAGGTGTCGTCACCCGGGGTCGAGCGGCCCCTGCGAAGGCGCGCTGAGTTCGAGCGGTTCGTGGGTTGGCCGGTCTCGGTCAAGCTGCATCGGAAGATGGAAACGCATGGGAAGCGGATCGAAGGCGACCTGTGCGGCGTGAGCGGCGAAGGTTCGGACGAATCGATCCGGCTTCGGCTGCAGGATGGAACGGAAGTGAGTGTGCCTCGCGCGGAGATCGCGCGGGCAAACCTGGTTTTCCGCTGGGACAAAAAGGGCTGAGCCAGAGAAGGCGACTATGGGAAACGCAACACTGATACTGGCGGCATTTCGCGAGATGATCGCGAACAAGAACCTGTCCCGTGACGATCTTCATGATCTGATCAAGGACGGCATCATGGCGGCGCTCGCGCGCCGTTTCGGTCCGACCGTTGAAGCGGAAATCCGCATTGACGAAGAAGCGGGCGAGATGGTGATCACGGTTCTGAAAGAGGTCGTGGAGACCGTTGAGGATCCCGCCCGTGAGACATCGCTGGAAGAGGCGCACTGGGAGGATCCAGACTTCGAGGTCGGGGATGTGCTCGAGATTCCTGTGGACTTCACGCAGTTTGGCCGTAACGCGGTGATGGCTGCAAAGCAGCGCATCATTCAGCGCGTGCGCGAAGGCGAGCGCAACAAGATCCGCGTCGAGTACTCGAACAAGGTTGGCGACCTGCTGTCGGGCGAAGTGCAGCAGGTGGAGCGGGGCAAGATCGTAGTCATGCTGAACAAGTCGCGTGATGCAGAAGCGATCATCCCGTGGAAGGAGCAGAATCCTCGCGAGCGTTTCCGCCAGGGTGAGTCGATCCGCGCGGTGCTGAAGCGTGTTGAGGAGACGCCGAAGGGCCCGCGACTGGTGCTGTCACGCGCGGATCCGTTGTTCGTCGTCGCGTTGTTCAAGCTCGAGGTACCGGAGATCTACCAGAGCATCGTGGAGATCAAGGGCATTGCGCGCGAAGTTGGCGGCCGTACGAAGCTCGCGGTTTCGAGTCGCGACGAGTCGATCGATCCGGTTGGTGCGTGCGTGGGTCTTAAGGGATCGCGCGTGCAGGCAGTAGTGAGCGAGCTGGGTGGTGAGCGCATCGACATTGTGCCGTGGCACCCGGATCCGGAGATCTACGCGCGTCGCGCGCTCGCACCGGCCAAGGTGGCCAAGGTGCTGAGTGATTCGCTGAAGCGAGTGATCACTGCAATCGTCGATGAAGACCAGCTCTCGCTCGCGATCGGGCGCAACGGTCAGAACGTGCGGCTCGCGTCACAACTCATCGGCTGGCAGATCGATTTGTACGGAAGCCGCGAATGGCTCGAGCGCGGTGCGGATGCGGCGCTGTTCGGCGGTGTGAGCGATCAGGATTACGAGGTTGCAGACTTCCCGCTGCGCGAGCTCGATCTGCCGATCGGTACGCTGGCGGCTCTGGAAACGGCTGGATATACTACGTTTCTCGACATTATTGACCTTGAGCGTGAAGATCTCCTGCGCATCCCCGGCCTCACTGCCGAGGACGCAGATGATGTATTGAAGCTCATCGAATCGCTGACCGTTGAAGAGGGTGTGAGCGAGGAGGCAGGGGCAGCGGCGGAAGCTGAGATGGCAGAGGCCGCACAGATGGCTGCCGACATTCTCGCGATTCCGCTCGGCGAGAACGCAGTGGGCGCAAAGGCGCGCAGCACGTCCGGAAAGTCGGAGGATGGCAGGGCCTGAGCGGGTATTGAATCTGCTCGGGCTGGGCGCGCGTGCCGGATCTGTGCTGCCGGGGACAGAGCGGGTGCGTGAAGCGGTGCGACATGGCGATGTGAAGTACGTCATTCTCGCCGCCGATGCCTCCGACAATCAGCGTTACAAGCTGCTGCCGCTTCTCGATGCGAGCGGCATTTCATATACGACGCGGTTCGAACGAATACAGTTGGGCATCGCGATCGGCCGCGCTCCGGTGAGTGCGGTCGGCGTGGTGGACGCGGCGCTCGCGCGCCGGATCCGCTCGCTGCTCGATGCAGCGGATGAGCAGGAAACCAGTCATTCTTGAAGGTGTACAGCGACCGTCTATGCGTGTTTACGAAGTAGCGAAAGAATTCAAGGTAGACCCCGAGAAGATGATGACGCTTCTCAGGGGTCTCGGTGTACGCGTGGTCTCCGAGGCATCGGCCGTCGATGATGCAACGGTGGCCAAGCTGCGCGCCCGTCTCGAGCGGGAGCGTCGCGCCGGTCACAACGACGTCGAGGAATCGCTCGAAGCCGTAATCGAGGCCACGCAGCCGGCCGCGACGAAGACTCGCCGCCGCAAGAAGGAGGATCTGCCACCGGAACCGGAACCGGTTGCCGAAGCTACCGCAGGCCTCTTCATCGACGACGATGTCAAAAGCCCGCGCGCCGCGGACGCTGTCGAAGGCAGCGCGGCAGCAGCTGCAGTCGCGGCCTGGGCGAAGGGCGACTC
>JBDSPG010000184.1:0-4969 GCA_039912685.1 Longimicrobiales bacterium
AAGTACGAGATGATGAATTAACCCGCTGCCTGGGTGAATACGAATGCGGGAGCGTACCTGATGTGCGCTCCCGTTTTCTTTTGGCACGCACGTATCTTGCACCCCTGAAAGCGCACCCGAAAAAGGATGACAGCGATGATGGAAACAACCGCATGCAGCCGATGCGGGCAGCAGTTCGACGCTACCGAAAACGGCTGCCCAGTCTGCGGTCAACTGCAGCAACCGGCGGCGTGCCAGTTTCATCCAGAGCGCAGCGCCGAAATGCAGTGTGTGCTTTGCGGATCCGCCCTTTGTGACGACTGCAACCACGGCAGCTCTCACGGCGCGTGCGAGCTGCATGCCGATATCCCCGTCATCGACGGCTGGGCTCAGGTCTATACGACGAGCGACGAAGTCGATGCGCAGCTCATCCGCGAGAACTTCCTGGCGGAAGGCATCGATGCCGAGGTCCTGTCGCAGCGAGATCAGACGTTTCGGCTCGAGGTTGGCGACCTCTCAGCAGTCCGCGTCCTCGTCCCGGCCTTCGACTATCTGGTGGCCCGGGAAGTCATGGCGGGGCACATGGACGGGCAGGGCGAGGTCGCTTTTGCCTGTGAGACCTGTGGTGAGGCCTATGATGCTGGACAGGAAATCTGCGCCTCCTGTCAGGCGCCGCTGCCCACGGCCTCGGCTTGAGACGGGCCTGAGAACCTGCTAAATTGAAGGGCTGCAATCGGAACGCCCCATGTCCCTCATGGCCGGGCGGCCGACTGCGTTCGCGAGAGGTCTCACATGGTTCGCATTGCTGAAATCGTACCGGGCACGATTGCCGACGAGCTCCGGTTGGAGATCGGCAGCCGTGTCGTGCGAATCAACGGCGAATCCGTCCGCGACATCGTCGACCTGCGCTTCCTCGAGGCCGACGGCTCGATTGAGATCGAAATCGCCAACCCCGGAGACGGCGAACGTACGGTCTATGAGATCGAAAAGGACGAGGGCGAAGGTCTCGGCATCGTGCCGGCCGCGGACGCGGTACGTCAGTGCGCGAACAAGTGCGTCTTCTGCTTCATCGATGGCAATCCCGCCGGTGCCCGCAAGTCATTGCATCTCAAGGACGACGATTTCCGTCTGTCATTCACGTACGGCAGCTATGTCACGCTGACGAACCTGGGTCCGAAGGGATTCGAGCGTCTTATCGAGCAGCGCCTGTCCCCGCTGTACGTGAGCGTTCATGCAACGGACCCGGACCTGCGGGAGCGCCTGCTTGGAGTGCCGCGCGGCGGTGACATCGTGGAACAGTTGCGCGCACTGACGAGCGCGGGCCTCGAGGTCCACACCCAGATCGTGCTCTGTCCCGAGTGGAATGATGGTGCGGCACTGCAGCAGACAATCGACGAGCTGTGGGACATCGGTCCTGGTGTGCTGTCACTCTCCGTCGTACCGGTCGGGCTCACGCAATACAACCTGAATCGACCCATCCGCATGCTGACACCCGCAGAAGCGGCGGACTCGATCCGTCTCGTCGACCGTGCGCGCGAGCGTTCCTTCGCAGCGCGCGGCACGGGATGGGCGTATGTAGGCGACGAGATGTTCTTCATTGCGGAGCAGCCCGTTCCCGAGGCGTTCTACTACGACGACTGGCCGCTGACGGAAAACGGAGTCGGCGCAGTTCGCAAGCTGATGGACGACTTCGACGCTTCATTCGCTGACATTCCTGCACCGGCAGGCAAGCGCATCGCGCTCGTCACAGGCATACGCATGGCACCTGTGTTCGAACCGATGATCCGGCGATATAACGACGAGCGTGGTGCGCATGTCGAGGTGGTTGCAGTTCCGAACGGTATGTTCGGACCAACCGTGAGCACGGCCGGTCTGCTGCCTGCTGCATCAATTCTGGCCGCACTCGAGGGCCGCGCCTATGACGCCGTCCTTCTTCCAGCAGAAGCGCTCAACGATGATGAACGGTTCATCGACGATGTGAGCCTGGAGACGCTCGTGGAAGCGCTCGCACCCGCCATCATGATTCCGTCTTTCGATCTGGTAACAGCGCTGGGTGCGCTGGGTGCGCTGTGAGGAGAGGCCAACCTGTCGTTGCCGTGATCGGCCGTCCGAACGTAGGCAAGTCCACATTCTTCAACCGCGTGCTGGGGCAGCGGAAGGCGATCGTCGAAGACACGCCGGGCGTCACCCGCGATCGCAATTTCGCATCGGCGGAATGGGACGGCCGCAGTTTCTACCTCGTGGATACGGGCGGACTCGAACCCGACACGGGCGAATTCTTTGCGAAAGCCATTCGCAAGCAGGTGGAGGCCGCGCTCGCGGAGGCGGATGTGATCGTGTTCATGGTGGACGGCTTGTCGGGCCCGCATCCATCGGATCATCGCGTTGCCGAGCTGCTGCGCCGCACCGAGCTGCCCGTCATCCTCGCCGTCAACAAGCTCGACAAGATGCCGAACGAAGTTGCGCAGCACGAGTTCTGGGAGCTGGGTCTCGGTGAACCGCTGCCGGTAAGCTCCATGGTCGGCAGGGGTTCCGGCGATCTGTTGGACGCCATCGTCGCGAAGTTGCCGCCGGCAGACAGCGATGCAGATGACAGTGGCATCCACATCGCGGTGATCGGCAAGCCGAACGTCGGCAAGTCGAGCTTCATCAACCGTCTCCTCGGCGAAGACCGGATGGTTGTGAGCGAAGTCGCGGGCACAACGCGTGACAGCATCGACACACCGCTGAAATACCATGGTCACGACCTCGTGTTCGTTGACACGGCAGGTCTGCGCCGTCAGGCGAAGATCGACGAGAGCCTCGAGTACTACAGCATGCTGCGCGCGGAACTGGCGATCGAGCGTGCGGACATCTGCCTGCTGCTGATCGATGGCTCGGAGGAAGCCGCGGTTCAGGATCTGCGCATCGCCGGCAAGGCATGGAAGGCCGGCAGCTCACTGATCATTGTCGTGAACAAGTGGGACCTGGTGACAAAGGAAACGAACACCGCGAAGGAGTATGAAGGCGCGCTGCAGGCGCGCGTGCCGCAGCTCAAGTGGGTGCCGACGATCTTCACTTCAGCACTCACCGGCCAGCGCGTGCACAAGGTGCTGGACATGATTCTGGAAGTAGCGGCGCAGCGGAATCGCCGTATCCCGACACGCGAGGTCAATGAAGTAATCCGCGAGCTGGTGGCGAGGATTCAGCCGCCGCATTATCGCGGGATGCCGATACGCATCATGTATGCGACGCAGGCCGCAGTGGCGCCGCCGACATTCGTCCTGTTCGTCAACCATGCGAAGGCGGTACCGGAGAATTACATGCGTTACCTGCAGAAGGGTTTCCGCGGGGCGTGGGGATTCGCCGGCAGCCCACTCAAGCTTCGACTTAAGGGTCGCCGCGAGAAGGAGGCGGAGCAGTCCCGATGACATGGCTGCTCGTTGTTGCCAGCTACCTGATCGGTGCTTTTCCCACGAGCTACGTAGTAGCCCGTGCTGTGCGCGGGATCGACCTGCGCGAACACGGCAGCGGCAATCTCGGCGCCACCAATGCGTATCGCGTGCTCGGCTGGCGTGCCGCAGTACCCATCTTCGTTGTCGATATCGCGAAGGGCTGGTTCCCGGCCTGCTTCTTCCCCCAGTGGGATAACGCCGCCGCACAGGAATGGGCGCTGGCATACGGCGCCGCGGCGATTGTCGGCCATGTGTGGTCGATCTACGTCGGCATGCGCGGCGGCAAGGGCGTGGCCACGAGCGCCGGTGTATTCCTGGCCCTCGCGCCGGGCGCTGTGCTCATCGCACTCGCGGTGTGGGGCGCGCTCGTCTTCGCCACCGGGTATGTTTCTCTCGCCTCCGTTGCTGCGGCCGCGATCATGCCCCTCCTCGTCTTCGTCTTCAATGGCGCGGGACCCGTGTTCTGGCTCGCGTGCGGACTCGCTGCCTTCGTAATTTTTGCACACCGCGCGAATATCCGTCGACTGTTGCGTGGCGAGGAGCATCGCTTCGGCAGGAAAGCAGGGAAGTCATGAGGCAGGATCGCGGAGCGCAGACGGTTGCAGTGATCGGCGCGGGCAGCTGGGGCACCGCGCTCGCCAACCTTCTCGCGAAGAAGGGCCACACCGTGCGCATGTGGTCGTTCGAGCTCGATGTGGCCGACACGATCAATACGTCGCACGAGAATGTGAAGTACATGAAGGGGATAGCGCTCGCCCCTACGCTTACCGCGTCGACATCGCTCGAGGCCGTTGTCACGGGCGCGGATGCGATTCTGTCGATCAGCCCCGCGCAACATGTTCGCGGCGTCATGGCGGATGTCGCCAAATACATTGCGCCCGGGACACTGGTCATCAGCGCATCGAAAGGCATTGAACTCGGCACGCTGAAGACAATGGCGCACATATTTTCGGAAGTGCTGCCCTCTGACATTGCGGACAGCGCGGTGTATCTGTCCGGTCCGAGCTTCGCGCTCGAGGTCGCCCGCGAGCTGCCGACCGCGGTGACCATCGCCGGAACACAGGCCCAGGCGGCAGAACGCGGGCAGGACCTGTTCCAAACACCATATTTCAGGGCCTACACGAGCGATGATGTCATCGGTATCGAGCTGGGTGGTGCGCTCAAGAATGTGATCGCCGTCGCCGCAGGTATGGGTGTCGGTCTCGGCCTCGGGCACAATGCAACCGCTGCATTGATTACGCGCGGTCTCGCCGAGATCTCGCGGCTCGGTGTGAAGCTCGGCGCGAATCCTCTCACGCTTGCAGGCCTGTCGGGGATGGGCGACCTGATTCTAACGTGCACCGGCGATCTCAGCCGCAACCGTCACGTTGGCGTCGAACTTGGGCGCGGCCGTCCGATCGACGAGATTCTCGCGGAGATGGTCATGGTTGCGGAAGGCGTGCAGACATCGCGGGCTGCATACATGCTGGCGCAGAAGCATGACATCGAGATGCCGATCGTCAAAGAGGTGTATGCCGTGATCTTCGAGGGTCGCACCGCACGCGAAGCGGTCGAGA
>JBDSPG010000150.1:0-20782 GCA_039912685.1 Longimicrobiales bacterium
GCGGTCAAGGATTCGCAGCGCACGAAAACGCATGATGGAACAACGCGGACACTGTCAGTAATCTGGGGAACGGTCGGACATGAGGAGCGACTGAAACAGGCGACGTTGTGGTATCAGGACATCCTGACGCGTTCGATGGTGTCGGCCTCACTCGCCGACTTGTCACTCCTGTAGCCCTTCACACGCGCAAAGCGCAGCGCGACACCGCCGGGGTAACGCTGGCTCGTTTGTATGCCTTCATATGCGATCTCGACCACGAGCTCCGGCCGCACATGCACGACATGCCCTTCGCGACCGATCTCACGCGAGAGAAGCTCCTTCGTCTGCCACTCGAGTACCGCATCCGTCAGACCCTTGAACGTCTTTCCCAGCATCACGAAACCACCACTTTCCGGATCGCGGGCACCGAGGTGCAGGTTGCTGAGGTAACCCTGTCGTCTGCCGTTACCCCATTCTGCTGCGAGCACCACGAGATCGAGCGTGTCCGCCTGTTTCACCTTTAGCCAGCTGCTGCCGCGCTTGCCCGCGTCATATGTCGAGTCGAGCGACTTCGCCACCAACCCCTCATGCCCAGCTGCGCGTGATGCACGCATGAACCGCTGCGCGGCCGCAACGTCCGACGTGATGAGACGTGGAACGATCGCGGACGGCGCCACAATCTGCGACAACGCGGCAAAACGCTGCTCGGCGTTCTGATCGATCAGCGGCCCCCCATCCACATGAAGGACATCGAAGAACAGGGTGGACAGCGGCAGCTCGGCGCGCAGGGCGTCCACATTCACCTTGCGGCCGAAACGCTGCATGGTGCGCTGAAATGTTTCCGGCCGACCATCATCACGCAGCACGATCGCCTCGCCATCGAGAATGAGCTCATGCGCTGGCAACAGCCGCACGGACTCAACCAGTTCGGGCACGGATACCGTCACTTCATTGAGCAGCCGGCTGTATACGCGCACTTCGTCGCCCTGCTTGTGCACCTGCACTCGCGCGCCATCGAGCTTGTAGTCGAGTGCCGCGCGCTCCAGCCGTGACATGGCATCATCGACATCATCCGCAGGCTGTGCGAGCATCGGCTGCAGCGGACGGAATAGCTGCACACCGAACTGCGCGAGCGCGGCTTCACCACCGGTCGCAGCAGCATGCGCCACACGCGGCAGGTCACCCGCGAGCTGAAGCGCGCGACGCACCGCTGGCAGCGGCACACCTGCGGCACGCGCAACTGAATCAGTCAGCACTCCCTCGAGAGCGCCCTGCCGGATCTCACCGTATATCAGTCTAGCGAGGAAGTTCTGCTCGGGCGGCGTTGCTGCGCGAAACAGCTCTCCCAGAAGCTCGCCGCGTGCGCGAGTGGAGCCACTGCCGCTGACAGTCGCGATCTTCTCGAACGCGGCATCGACTGCACTGAGTGTAAGCGACGGCGATTGTGCGGAGTCCAGCGACATTGCGGCACGCACCGCAACCGGACCGAGACCGATGCGGCCCTGCCTCAGTTCGCCGATCAGGAATGCGACTGCAATCGCCGTTTCGGAAGGGGATGCCTCGCGCACAGCGTCCGCAAGCAACGCGATCTTCGCATTGCGGGACGCTGTTTCGCCGACTCGATCGGACGCGTTTGCGAGGTCGTACAGCAGCATCAGCTCGCCCGTGCCGAGACCCCGTCACGCGTGCAGTGCAATCCGGCGGATTGGTCCTCGATCGCCAATGTCATCCCTCCACGATGCCGGAAACCAAGCTCATCATCAGTCATGCCGGCCAGCCGTCGCATACGGTCCACCGAGTGGTGAAGGTCCTCATACAGACGATCGAGCTCGGCCTCGCCCATTGGGGATTCCCGTGAACGAAGTGCCGCTCGATTCATGCGCCGGACCAGCGAAAGGAAGTAGTCCGTTTCCCGCCGTAGTGGGCGATACTCCCGCTCGTTCGGGAACAGCGAGCGTGTGAACTCCCATATCCCGGCTTCGACAAGGAAGAGTCCGAGGCCCGCTACCAGCACGCGATTGTACAGTGTCGGAATCGCGAGCACGGCGTAGAGGATGATGCCGCTGCCCACGATCGTGAGCAGCACCTGTGTGAATCGTCTCAGTCTTCGCATGCCACACTCCATCAGCACGGCCGGTGCCGCGCCCATTGCGAAGGCGATTGCAGACGGATGTTGTAGTCCGACAGCGTCTCCCGCGGCGCAACACAATTCAGGATACATCGGAACGCAGCCTTTCGTTGCCACTCGTTGGAACTTTTTGCGCGGCCACTTCCAGTGCGCCACGGATTTCATCGCCATTCGTGTAAAACCGCATTCGGATCGATCGGGGTTTGCCTTGCACGGGGACGATGCGGATGTGACGCGGCGTCAATTCGATGTTGCGGATCTCGCTCCACGCGAACTTCCATTTCCGGAATTTGGAGAGGCGGACGTCGAGTCCGTCGTCGCTGATTACGATGCGCCGCAGGCGTGTCTTCTTTGCGCGCAGCCGCGCCTGCATCAAACCGAGGAAGATGGAGGTGATACCGGTGAGCATAGCGGGCGTGAACCACTTCCTGTGTTCGCCGGCGTACGTCTGGAGCAGGCTCTCGAAGACGAGGGCGATGCCAGCGCCGAGGTTAGACCAGCTGACACCGGTCATCTTGTCGCTGTGATCGCGCAGCTCGCGCACCGTGGTGATGAAGAGCACAGCAACCGCTGTCAGCTCACCGTATGCGAGCATGCGCTCGAGCGGGTCGGCCGCGTGAATGCGCGAGAGACCGGCCGGCACGAGCACGACGGCAGATGCAATGTTCTGACCGATCTGCATGCGCTCTGCGATCTTGGCTCGCCGGTCGTGGAGCTGGACTACGATCTCGTTACTCAAAGGGCTCCATGTGAATGACAACATCGAGCACTTGCGGCACCTGTGAAACGACATGCCTCCGGACCATCCCGCCAAGGATGTGCGCCTCTCGGAGCGACAGTTCGGGATCGGCCTGTACGTGCATGACCACACGGTACCCACCACCCGCGCGTCGCGCCATTGTCTTTTCGACCGCGCACACACCCGTAATTGCGCACGCGGTCGTCTCAACGCGTCGTATGAGGCCGGCATCGGGTGCACGGTCCATGAGGTCTGCAATGGCCGGGCGGATCAGTGTAATCCCACTGTACATGATCATACACGCGGCAATAAGTGCGGCGTAGTCATCCGCGGACGAGTACTGCTCACCGCCGACGAGCGCGATGGAGATGCCGACGAAAGCGGCAAACGAGGTGAGCGCGTCCGCGCGATGGTGCTGCGCGTCTGCCGTAACGGCCGTGCTGTCGATCTCCGCACCGATCGACGCAACACGCCGGAAGAGAATCTCCTTGGCGAGCATGACGATGACGAGAACGACGAGTGTGAAAGGCGCGGGCAGGTGATGAGGCACACGGATTTCGCGAATCGCCTGGATTGCAATGCCGACTGCAGCGCCGACAAGCATGAGGGAGACGACTGCAGCCGACAGCGACTCCGCCTTGCCGTATCCGAAATGGTATTCCTCGTCCGGCGAACGCGAGGCCACGTGCAACCCGCGCCAGACGATCAGGGAAGAGAAGATGTCGGTCGTGGATTCAACGCCGTCGGCGATCAGGGCGTACGAATTACCCAGTATGCCCGTGATCACCTTGACGACTGCCAGCGCCGCGTTGATGAGTAGCCCCGCCTGGGCGGAGCGGATGCCGCGTAGCTCGCGCTGACTCATGTGGCATCCTGCGCTCCGCCGCGTGGCGCGTCAAGTGGCCGGCTCGCGAGTGCGCGCTACAGGACGACGCCCTGGCCAAACGTGTCGCACTGCTTGACGTCGCCCGTCTCGTAACCACGGTTGAACCAGCGAACCCGCTGCTCCGATGAACCGTGCGTGAAGCTCTCGGGCGATACGCGACCCTGTGACTCCTGCTGCAGCCTGTCATCACCAATCGCCGCGGCCGCGCCCAGCGCTTCCTTGACTTCGCCGATCTCGAGCAGGTGGCGCTGACGGTCGGCGTTGTTCGCCCAGATCCCGGCGAAACAGTCCGCCTGCAGCTCCATCCGCACCGAAAGCCGGTTTGCAGTCGCGCCGCTCGCGCCCTGCTGCGCATTTGCAACCTGATCGGCAAGACCCATCAGATTTTGCACGTGGTGTCCGACCTCATGCGCGATCACATATGCCTGGGCAACATCTCCCGGCGCGCCGAACCGCGTGCGCAGGTCCTCGTAGAACGACAGGTCGATATAGACCTGCTGGTCCCGCGCGCAGTAGAATGGACCGACGGCCTCGCCCGCGACGCCGCATGCACTCGATACACTGCCGCTGAAGATATTGAGTTTGGGCTCGACGTATTCGCGCCCCATCTTCGTGAAAATCGCGTTCCACGTGTCCTCAGTATCGCCGAGTATGTGCTCCACGAACTGCACCATCGTGTCGTTTTCCGCGAGCGGTGGGGCTTGCCCATCCGTGGCCGGACCCTGGTTCAGGATCTCGCCCGGATTGACCCCAAGCAGCAACGCGATCACGGTAATGATCAGACCGGCGCCGCCGCCGATCGCGAGCCCGCCCGGACCACCCCTGCTCTGCACGTTGGTGCTCCGCCTCGATTCTCTCCACTTCATTGTCGCCCCGCCCTCTGGAGTTGCGTACCGCACCGGCCGCCCGGTGCCCTGCAGTCGCCTCCAATGCAAGGACCGCGCTACTACCGGCCCAGGTACAGCGTTTCCAGCAGCTCGCGGTGGTGCAGCTCGTGCCCCGCCACGATGGCGGCCAGAGCCCGCACCGAGACTTCACTGCCGCTCGCCGAACCGCGGCGCGGCCACGCCTCATGCGGCAGACCACGGAACAACGCGATCGTCGAGTTCCGGACCGCAGCCAGCTCTTCCACGAGCCCCCCGAGCTCACGCTCGCCGAATGACGCCGCCGGCACATACTCGTTCTCATCGAATCCAGGCAGGTCCGTCTTGTCACCACGCGCGATGCGCAGCGCGCGGTACGTCATGATCCGCTCGGTGTCGCACACATGGCCCACCACTTCCTTCACTGTCCATTTCCCCGGCGCATAGCCGCGATCGGCGTCGCCCGGCTTCACGGAGCTCAGCAGTGCACGCGTATCGATCATCTGGTCCCGCAGAAGTGCTGCGATGTCGCCTGTCGGGACGCGCGCTATGTATTTCCCGTAGTACTCGTTGTACTCGCCCGGCGCCGGCCGCTGATGCAGGTGGTCCATGAATTCACGTCCCTCGGTATGGGAATGGTGCACGCCCTAATATTGCACTTCCGCGTGGATGCCGCTTGACTGGCGTTGCCGGCCACGCAAACTTCACGAATGCCTCAACCGCTGCGCGTCGCGCTCATTGGCGACTACGACCCTTCCGTCATCGCCCACCAGGCAATTCCCCGCGCACTCGTCCTTGCTGCGACTGCGGTCGGTACGAGCGTCGACGGCTGCTGGCTGGCGACCGATCGCATCATGAGCGCGCCCGATGCACTTCTGCCGGCGTTCGACGCGTTCTGGTGCGTGCCCGCCAGCCCGTACCGCAGCACTGGTGGCGCCCTGCATGCGATCCGCTTTGCGCGCGAATCGAAGCGGCCGTTCCTTGGAACGTGCGGCGGCTTCCAGCACGCGGTCCTCGAGTTCGCTCGCAACGTTATCGGTATTGCAGGTGCTGCGCACGCTGAGCTCGAGCCGACCGCCGTATCACCGTTCCTGACCGCACTGACTTGTTCGCTTGTCGAGGTGAGCGGAACCATCACATTGACGCCCGGCTCGAAGCTGGACGACTGCTATGGGCGCGGGCAGATCGAGGAAGGATACCACTGCACCTACGGACTGAACGAGAATCATCGGGCGACACTCGAGAACGCGGGAATGCGGTTCACCGGTTTCGCCGATGATGAGACGGTCCGCTCGTTCGAACTCGATCAACATCCGTTCTTCGTGGGCACGCTGTTCCAGCCGGAGCGCGCTGCGTTGCGCGACGCGGTGAGTCCGCCTGTCTGTGCGCTGTTGCGCGCCGCTCTCCAGAACGCAGGAATCCCCGCCCGACATTGACGCAACGCGCCGGCCGAACGGGGACTCCTTACATCTTGTCGGGCCACCGTCGAAAACTACTGCGGCGGCGCGCCCTTCTTCGGCGGTGTCATTGTCATCGGACCACCTGCGCCGCCTGCATCCGCGCACGGACCTGCGAACGTACCGTCGTCCTTCTTTTCCAGCGCGCATGTCACGTGCGTATCGAAGATCGTGAACGCGAACGAAAGCTTCTTTCCTTCGAGCTTGATGTCGGTCAGCGCTGCCGACGCCGACATCTCGGTGAGCGTCATGTCGATCTTCATCGAGTCATTCGGCACCGTTACATCGAATGTCAGATTGATCGTCGTTCCTTCGGGCGGTGTGACAGTGCCTGTCCACTTGCCGACTTCCAGCTTCTCGGCGGACGCCGCAGGCGTCGTCTGGGCGGACAGGCCGATCGGCAGCGCGAGCGCGAACGCCGCCGCCATCAGGGTGCGTGACATTGTCTTCATGGACGGACCTCGAGTCAGGTGATGTGTGGGAACCACTGAAATGGCCTACGTGTGGCTAGCACATAAAGTGTCGTCAAAAGGTGGCCGGATGGCAACGAGCGCGTTTCGGGCGATTCCCGCGTTACCCCTCGCCGCCGTCGTTTCCATGGCTGGCTGGGTCTCCGCCACCGGGTCAACCGTACAGCGCAGGGGCCATTTCATCCCGCCCACCGGGAGCTCCATCCCCAGCGTGGTTGCCCGTTATTAGCCGGCTAGTTCCTTCAGCAGCGCCGCCATCCGTATGTCATACGGATCCGGCGATGGATCTTCGTCCGCAACATCGTAATTCATCTGCGGTGTCTCGAGAATAAGCGGTATGTTCCGGCTGCGGCCGTCGGCGAGGAGCCAGCGGAACGGCTCGGCGCCGATATTTCCTTCACCGAGCAGAACGTGACGGTCCTTGTTCGAACCGAGTGCGCCTTCACTGTCGTTGAGGTGAAAGAACGACGGCACTTCGCCGGCAGCTGTCTCGAATTCATCGAGGATCGCACTGAAGCGCGCGTTGCTCTCCGTGATGTCGTAACCGGATGAATAGAGGTGACAGGTATCGAGGCCGTAGCCCGCACGGCTGCGGACGTCAGACGGGATGTTCGACAGGATTGCGCCGACTTCAGCAGCTGTGCGCCCCAGCGTTTTCCCCGCACCCGCGGTGTTTTCCACCAACAGCTTGACGTCGCTCGAAACAGAACGCAGTGCCTGCGTCATTGCTTTAGCAACGCGCTCCGCGGCAGCCTCGGGATTGCCATCGCTCGCGGAGCCGGGATGAAAGCATACGCCACCGATGCCGAGCGCGGACGAGCGCTCCATTTCCTTCGCGAGCCCCGCTGCCGCGCGATCCCATTTATCCTGCTCCGCCGTCGCTACGCTCAGCACGTACGCAGCATGCACGATGACGTGGTCCGCGCGCACGCCAGTTTCACCGAGAGCGGCGTGAAATCGTTCAACACGTTTTGGATTGATTGTGGATTTGTCGCCGTAGAACTTCGGGATCGCGGTGAACAGCTGGAGTGTGCGGAGTCCCGCATTGGCGGATCGGCGGACCGCCATATCGATGCCGCCGTTGTCCACCGTATGCGATCCGAAAATGTGGGTCATGTCACCAGCCGGTGTAGAGTGCACCCTGTAAAGCTGCGCGACGCGCAGTGAAAACGGCGCTCATCCTGCGGCACCCTACGCAGCGGGTCGAGTTCGTTCCGTTCGCGATACACTGCACCGAACAGGTGATCAGCGCCAGACTCATCGCCAAGCATCAGAAGGATCTCCGCGAGGTTCGTGTTCCACGCGTTTCACGGCCGGTGCTGCCGATACGGCAGTGGACCCGATTGGCTACCGGTCGGTCCTGCGGGCCAGAGACCGAAAGTACGCGTCGACCAGAGTCCGGAACTGCGCCGGAACCTCGCCTTTCCCGGGCAGGAAGACTTTTTCGGTATCCTCTCCCATGAGTGCGCGCCGCAGGCCGTACTCGAAGTGGGCCATGCCGGCGACAACGTCCTGCTGAATGCGGGCGAGCGCTTCCGGATTGCGATACGCGTTCTCGGCGATCAGCTGGCGCATGCCGTTAATGGCGGCATCCAAGTCGCGGGTGTCGCGGCCGCCGCCCGCGGCGTTGATCTCGCGGCGGAGAGCCTCGGCGTCAGCCAGCCGCTGACCGGCTTCGGCGCGCATCTGCCGTGTCGATTCTGAGGAAAGTCGACCTGACCCGCCGCCAAACGTACCGCCCTGTTGACCCTGTTGACCCTGTTGACCCTGTTGACCCTGTTGACCCTGTTGACCCTGTTGACCCTGTTGACCCTGTTGACCCTGTTGACGGCTCGCTGCTTCGTCCTCCGTGCGACGCCGCATCGACTCGAGCGCGCGCACCATCTCCTGTGCGCGATCCAACTGATCGCCGGTGCCGGTCTGGGGCGAAAACGCGTTGGCACCCTGACGGACGCGGTCGCGTACGGCCTCGAGTCCTTCGGTCACCTGGCCCTCGAACTGTCGCGCGAATTCCGGCGTCACCTGCTGATTCGCGAACTGCCGCGACCAGTTGATCTTTTCCTTGAGCTGGTCATCGCGAATCGCGTTAGCCGCCTCGAGCATTTTCCGTGATGCGTTCTGATCCGTCTTGCGCGTGGCGGTTGCAATGCGATCGAGCTCGCGCTCGAGCCCCGCAACATCGTTCATCTGGCGCTGCTTCTGCTGCTCGAGCTGCTGTGCCTGCTGTGAACCGGGCTTGCCGTTGCGGGCGAATTCCTCGGACTGCTTCGCGATGTCCTGCTGCTGCTGCGCGAGGCGCTGCGCGCGGTCGAGGGCCTGCTTCGCCTGGTCCGATGACGATTTTGCGCGGTCACGATTCAGACGACGCAGCTCCTCCTCGAGCTGTTTAGCTGCGGACTGCGTTGCACCTGCAGCCTGATTGGCGCCTGCGGACCGCCGCAGATTGTCGGCAGCCTGCTGCAGCGCACTGGCCGTCTGCTGCAGCTGCGGACGCTGCTGCTCACGTGACAGTGTTTCCAGTCGACGCGCTTCGGCATCCAGCGAATCGGCCATGCGTCGCGCCGACGAATTGCCCGCGGCACCGCTCTGCCCCTGTTGCGCGCCAAGCTGCCGTTGCATGCGCTCGGCCTCCTGCTGCATACGACGCGCGAGCTCCTTCAGACGCTCTGCGGCCGCATCGACCTCACGGTCCTGCTGTTCCTGCTGCTGGCCCGCCTGATTTCGCTGCACGGTCTCGTACTGATTCTGCAGCTCATCCTTTTCCAGCTCGAAGAGGTCAGCGAGATCCTGCGCGCGTGGCTGGCCGGCTCCGCCGCCACCGCCCTGTTGCTGTTGTTGCTGTTGCTGCATCTGGACCATGATGTCGCGATACACGGCTTCAGCGCGCAGCAGATGCTGCAGCGCACGCTGCTCGGGCTGCAATGACGGCCGTGCGCGAGTTGCACGCAGCGAATCCAGCACGGTCGCCATCTCCACTGCTGCCTTCGGCAGGATCGCCGCAATACGCGCGAAATTAGAGTCCTGCGCGATGCCGCGATCCTTCAGTCGCGTTGCAAGCTGTGCGACCTGCTCGCGCAGCCGCTCCTGCATCAGGGAAATGGTGTTGACCGCCTCCGCGTAATTCTTTGCATCGAAGCGCGCGCTGTCCCGCAGTGTGTTGAACGTTGCGGCGATGATGTCGCGCTGCTGCTGCGACATCTCGCCGACATCGTTGCCGCCGCCGCCGGGGGGTGGCTCGCCGCCGGCACCACCGCCGCCGCCACTCTCCGCCTGCCGATAGTTCTGCGAGTACGGCCGGATCGTCATGAAGTAAATGTCGCTCGACGACTGCTGCGCACGCACGCCGTTGTCGCGGGCACGGGCGTAATAGGACACGACATCGCCCGGTACGAGGCCGAGCTCCTCGAGATACACTGTGTGGCCGGCCGTCACTTCGGCGAGCGGGTCCGCACTGAACAGCTCGATCACTTTCTCGTCACCGCCATTGACGGAATACACGAGGTCCATGCGCGACACGCCGTAATCGTCATCGGCCTTCGCCTCGAGGAACACCTCATCGACCGACGTGTGGCGCGAGTCGCGACCTGGCTTGGAGAACACGACCGTTGGTGGGCGATCCTCGAGCACATCGATCGCATACTCCGATGACGCCCGTACCGTCGTTCCCTGTTTCGTGCTTAGTTCGATGTAATACAGTCCCGGTGCATTGACCGAGATCGTTCCTGTCAGCGTTCCATCCGCCAGGACGCGCAGCGGAATGGACTTCCCGTTCGTCCGCACGATGCGTCCGCCCGCTGCGGGCAGTGTCGGATGCGCGATGACCGTAACATTGCTTCCTGCCGGCGCAGCGATGTCGCCACCGTCTTCTACGAGTTGCGACGGCAGATGTGTATAGGCCGGGAACTCGTAACTGAGGTCGAGAGTCTTGACATACGGGATGTCCGCGACATCGAGCGTATACATCTCGGAGCGTATGCCGCCGGACTCGATGAAATACTCTGTCTTCGCGCTAACATCAAAAAGCATCGCCTCGAATGTCGCGGAGTCGGCACCGACGAGCATGGGTATGCGGACGTACGCGGTGTCGCCTTCGGTCCGGACGACGAGGTCGGCCTCAGCAGCCGCGAAATTTCGCAGTGATGCCTTCACGGTTGCATCGGAACCGCGAGGAATGGTTGCATCGCCGGGCTCTACTGCGATCATCGCTTCGTCAGCGCTCGCGCCTGGAATCAGCGGGTGCAACAAGGCCGCGCGTCCGCTCTCCAGCCACGGCGAATTCGCGAGCAGGAGGATGAGTGCGACAGCGATGACGCCACCGAACGCGCCGCTCGTCCGCTTGAGTTCCGCGCGATCGATCGTGCGGCCGTCATCGAGCGCGCGGCAGCGATCAATGGCGCGCGCAACGATGTGGCGTCCGAGCGCGCCCGCGACCTCGGGGTTCTGTTCGACGGCCATGGCGCTGATCACGATTTCCCGCAGCGACGGCTCGTGCTCCTCAAGATAGAGCGCTACCTGTTCGTCCGTGACCGGCCGAATGATGGGCCACACCACGAAGCGTGCGAAAAGACCGGCAATGATCACATAAGAGAGAATGCGCGATGCCTGCACGGGTCCCGCACTGAAGCCGGCCTGTTGCACGAGCAGGGACGTGATCAGGAACGCGGCGATCGCAGCGGCGCCCACAATCACACCACCTCGCAGCGCATGCTTCATCCGCCAGCGCCGCCGCACGTGCTCGAGTACCTGCCGCAGCTCTGATCGTGTTTCCGTCATCACGCCTCTCTCCGCACCGGGCGACGGGACAGGTAGTTCGATACCACCGTCTCGATCGCCAGCAACGCAAAACCTGCAACCATCAGATACCACCACAGGGACTGCCTGTGCTCGCGCTCCGTCGCACTCGCGACTTCCGCCTCGCGTCGTGTCACGCGCGTCCCACCCGCCGGTGTCTGCACCGAACTCACCAGCTCCGTCGGGTTGAGCAGCGTCAGGTCCGATTCGGCAACATCGACATTGGATGCGATCGTCTGTACGACTGCACCCCGGTCCGCTGTGTTGCGCACGGTGTAAAAGCCGCGCTCCTCGAGCGGCAGCTGCGGATGTGCTGCATCGAGTGCAATGCGACGACCACGCGGAGACACGGCAACATACTCGCCCGGATCGAGCGAGATGACGTCGCCTACAACATGTGCTGCCCGCGCACGTTCCCAACCGGCCGCGTACAACACCATGCGATGCATAAGCGGCAGGTAAACCGGCTGCACCGGCAGGTCTGACCAGTAGCTGTCGAGCGGCGCTGCCAGCAACAACACGCGGCCGTTGCCGATACGTCGCTCCAGCAGAGCCGCGCCGCCATCGCCAAAACGCGCGAGCACATCACTGGTTGCACGAACTGCGGAGTCTGCGGCCAGCTCATCCAGCTTCGCATGGCGGAAGAACCGGCCCGCCATCAGGTCCCCGCTGCGGGGCTCCCGGAATATGTCGAATACCGGGTGGCTGCGCTCGATGGAGCCCAGCGAAATACCGCCATCCCTCGAACGATCCACCACCCCCGTGGGACGGGCCGGCAGGAGGCCCCGGGCCTCATCGGACACGCGCCCCTGCGATGCGCGCTCACCCATGGCGACGATCAGTCCGCCGCCGTTCTCGACCAGATCACTCAACCTGGCGCCAACCGCACCGCCCGGGATCGTGACGTCATTCAGGATTACAACGGCCTTGCCCTTCAGGTCCTCGGCCTTGAGCGCGCCCGTTCGTTCGGTGACCGTGAACGGCGGCTCCTTCGCGAGGCCGAGTGCGCGCGAGGCGAACAGATTGCTCGCAATGCTTCCACCCTGGACTAGCACGCCGAGCGCGGCGCCCGGCTCCAGCAGTGCGCTGCGCTCGTTGTCGGCGGCTACCGCATCCTCGGGCAGCTTCACAACCGCGCGCGCCGGCGTGGTCAGTGCGAGGCCTGCGAACTCGACGTTCACTGCACCGCTCGCTGGCACATCCACCTGGCGCGACTGCTCCGGCCGTCCGTCGAGCTGGAGTGCGACGCGAACATTGCGCGCGGCCACACTTCCGCGGTTTACGATCCGGGCGTGCGGCGCAATCCGCTCGCGGCCTTCCATTGTGCTGCGTCTCACTTCAATCGACGTGATCGCCAGGTTCGCGGCATTGCCGCCGGAAACCGGCACAACGCGGAGGACCGCGCCGGGCGGCAGCTTCGCGCTGGGATCGGCGTCCCATCCGCTGCGCTGCATGTCGCTGATCAGCACGACTTCCTTCACCTGCAGCGGCGATGCATCGAGCACACCCGCCGCGACCTTGATCGCGGGGGCATACCGCGTTCCGGCATCACCCAGCTTGAGCTCGTTCACGAGCGAGCGGAGTGTGGCCTGGTCCGCTGTCGGATCGATCAGTGTGCGCGCGTTCGCGTCGAACGCCACGATCGTCGCGCGATCGACGGGACGGAGCGCTGCAATGGTATGCAGGGCTGCTGTCTTCGCCTGCGCAAACCGCTCCCCAACGCCCATGCTGTAGGAGCGATCCACTGCGATCACAACAACGCGTGCTGGATTGCCACCCAAAACCGCTCCCTTGCGGTCTCGCTTGAGCAGCGGCCGAGCGAACGCGCTCGCAATGAGGATGAGAGCGAGAATGCGAAGCAGGAGGAGCGGCCACTGATGGATCTGGCGACGGCTCGTCGACTTGTGAGGCACTCGCCGCAGGAACATGAGCGACGGGAACTTGATCGTTGTGCGCTCCTCGCGACGCCGCAGATGCACAACAATCGGGATCACGATCGCGGCGGCGGCGGCCAGAAAGAGCGGTGCGAGAAATCCGAACGGCATCAGCGCGTCCTGCTCCTGCGCTCGCGCGCCGACAGGTACTCGAACAGCACGCGATCGAGCGGCTCGTCAGTGCGCAGGCCGATGTAATCGATGCGCTGATCGCTCAGTTTGCGATTGAGCGCTTCAATGTGCTCGCGCATCAGCTCATGATATCGGTCGCGCAGGGCGGCCGGCACGACCGGCAGACGCTCGCCGCTCTCGAGGTCTTCGATACTCGTCGCTGCGTCGAACGGCAGCACGTGCTCTGCAGGATCGAGTACATGGAACACAATGACATCGTGCCCGCGCAGCGACAGCGGCGCGAGCGCTGCTGCAATCGCTGCAGGATCATCATACAGGTCCGACACAATCACAATGATGCCTCGCCGGCGGAGCAGGTCCTGCGCCTTGAGCAGCACGGCTGCGTAGTCACTGGCTCCCCGCGGCTGCGTCGATGCCACTGTATGCAGCAGGGTGTCGAGATGCCGCGCCGAGTTGGGTACGTACTCGAGGATTTCTTTGGCGAACGTAATCAGTCCGACGCGGTCTCTCTGCAGGCTGGAAAAATAGGCCAGTGAAGCAGCGAGGAACCGGGCGTAATCGAGCTTCGTGATGGAGCCGCTGCCGTATCCCATCGATTTGGACACATCCACCATCACCATGAAGTTGGCGTTGGTGTCTGCCTCGTACTGTTTGACGTGATACCTGTCCGTGCGCGCGTACAGCCGCCAGTCCACACGCCGGATGTCGTCGCCCGGCATGTACGGACGATGCTCCGCGAAGTCGAGCGACAGACCGAGATGGGGCGCGCGATGCAGGCCGTTGATGAAGCCGTCGACTACCGCGCGCGCTACGATCTGCAGGTTCCCGATGCTGGCGAGAACATGCGGATCGATGTAGCGCGCGTGGGCCTGCGGTGAGGTCCTGGTCACGTCTAGCGCATCTCCGACTTCGGTACTGGTGCGAAAGCGAGAAGCTTCTCGACAATCGTGTCCGTCGTCACGCGCTCCGACTCCGCGTGGAAGTTGCGGAGTATGCGGTGGCGGAGGACGGGCTTCGCGAGTGCCTGGATATCATCCACGCTCACATGGAACCTCCCATGCATGAGCGCGCGCGCCTTACCGCCGAGGACGAGGTACTGCGCGGCGCGAACACTCGCACCGTACGAAAGCCAGCGCGTTACGAAGTCCGGCGCACCCTCGGTTGAGGGACGGCTGAGACGCACGAGACCGACCGCGTAGCGCAGCACCGGCTCCGCCACCGGCACTTTGCGGACGAGCGCCTGGAATGCGATGAGGTCCGCACCAGTGATGGGATGCGTGAGCACCGGATTCCGCAGCGATGTCGTCGTCCGGACGATCTCGAGCTCTTCATTCTCCGGCGGATACGGGATGTTGATCTGGAACATGAACCGGTCGAGCTGTGCTTCCGGCAGTGGATACGTGCCCTCGAGCTCGATCGGGTTCTGTGTCGCGAAAACGTGGAACGGCTCGTCGAGCGGGTACGTCCGCCCCTGAATGGTCACGCGATGCTCCTGCATGGCTTCCAACAGCGCCGACTGCGTCTTCGGTGGTGTGCGGTTGATTTCGTCTGCCAGAAGAATGTTCGCGAACACCGGACCGGGTGCGAACACCATGGACCTGCGCCCTGTGGCAGAGTCCTCCTGAATGATGTCGGTACCCGTAATGTCGGACGGCATCAGGTCAGGCGTGAACTGGATGCGGGAAAACTTCAGGTCAAGGACGCGCGCGAGTGTGTGCACGAGCAGGGTCTTTGCCAGACCGGGCACACCCACGAGGAGGGAATGGCCGCCGACGAAGAGCGAGAGCATCAAGTGCTCCACGATGTCGTCCTGGCCGACAATGATCTTGCGCAGCTCCGCGGTTACTGACTGCGCGCCGCTGCGTAACCGCTCCGCCAGAGCGACGTCATCGGTGTCTTCGAGTCGGATCTCCGTAACTGCAGCCACGAATCGCTCCTCAGTAGTCCGGTTAGTGTGTAACCGCGTAGATAATAAAATTGACGCCCAGCTTGAACGCCTCGTTGGACATGTTGACTGGAAAGAAGCCCATGCCGGAATACTCCATGAACTCGCCGATATCGTTCTTGTAGTCGATCATGGCGAATTGCCGTTTGCGCTTGTCGTTTTCCTCGAACATGCCGAGGAACTCGGCGGTCCCGCGGTAGCTCTCCATGTGGAGATCTTCGGGACCGATATCGAAGAAGGTACGCCACACCGGCTCGCTGCCATCCAGCGGCATGGCCGTGATGCCCGGCATCACGCGCTTCATCTGCACCGCGAAATTTGGCCAGTCGTTCTCTGCGAAGTCGTCGAAGATGATGAATCCGCCCTTCGTGAGATACGCACGCAGCGCCTCGACATCTTTTTCGCTCGGGTGCCAGTATCCCGGCTCCGACATGTAGAGGATCGGGAACTTGAAGATTGCCGGATCATCCAGCCGCATGATGTTCGTCTGCGCGGTGGATGTGCGTAGATGCGTCACCTCGGATATGATCAGCGACAGCGAACGGTCCGACTTCGGGTAATCGTGATACCACGGCGGGTTGTTGCCACCGCCGCGATTGCCGCGGCCGTATTGATTGAGTGACATGTCGTACTGCACGCGCACGAACGTGAAGCGGCCATCGTATTCCGCGAACGGGAACTGCTGCGTTTGCGAGGTCGAGGGCGCCCCCGCGGCGCTCGATGCAGCCACGTACGCCTTCGACACGTACGCCGCGCCCGATGCACCGGCGACGGCGACGGTCCCCGCAGCGAACAACGCGAGCCTGATCGCGCGACCCGTCATTTCGCTGCCTGCAGTTTCAGGAGCAGTTCCTGTGCGACCGCATATCCGGGTGCGATCTCGAGCGCTCTCAGCACTTCCGACCGCGCTGCACTGCGTTCTCCGGCCGCATCGAGTGCGACCGCGAGGTTGTAGTACGCCGACGCCTTATCTACGGGCTTGAGTGCCACAATCGCTCGACGCTCGCGCACTGCATCCCGCGGACGGCCGTTCGCAATGTAGAGCGATGCGAGACGGTCGTGCTGCGCCGGATCGAATGGGTGCACCAGCATGGCCTGCTCGAGCGCCGCAGCGGCGCTCTTGCGATCACCGGTTTTCTCGCGCAACTCGGCCAGCTTCACCCACGCATTGTAATCCTGTGCGTAGCGCTGGGTGATGCGGTCGAGCCAGAGGATCGACGCCGGGTCATCGGCGCGCTTGATCGCGAGCTGAGCCAGCTGCGCATACGGACTGCCCGGCCCTGCGTACTCCGGAATCAGCGTGCGAGCGGCGTCGAGCTCTTTTGCCGCTTCTGCCTCCTGCCCTGCTTCGAGCAGCGCGCGAGCAGCACCAAGATGTGTCGCATACGGACTCTCCGGCCCGCCTTTCACCGCCGCGAGCTGGCCGGCGAACCGTTTGCGCATGTAGGCATCGAACTCTGCATCATATGCTTCCGGTGTGGTCTTGAGCACATTCCGGAACACCTCGGGCTGCTTCTTCCCGTCACCGAACTCGGCGACCATGCGGCGCACTGCGTCCAGGCCTCGCGTCGCCACGATGTGCTCGACCACGAGTTCCGCCATCTGGTACGCGTACATCACCTGCTCCGGATATGCAGGGCGGATGAATGCCGGCGTGAGTTTGCTCAGTGGCGGCAGTCTGCCATCGCCATACGCGGCAAGGAACGCCGGGGCCAGCGGATCGCCCCACCCAGCGTGTGCGCGCGTTTCCTCCCATCCCGAGATCCCTTCCGTCAGCCAGCGCGGAATTGTCATGCGTGACAGGCCGAGCGTAAAGGTGTGCGCGACCTCGTGCCACAGCGTCGATGCCCAGTGGAATTCGCCGACCTGCCGTGCCGATGGTGAATCCATGGCCAGGATGTCGCCGAACGAAACACCGAGCGCGCCGAGTCCTGCGAGTCCGACCGTGCGTACAGAAAAGTCGCCGTGACGCGGGTAGACTTCGAGCCGAATTCGGTCCGCGGGCTTCCAATGATAGCGTGTGGCGAACGTGTCGTACGCCGCCTCCGCGAGCGGCTGCATGTACAACGCGATCAGGTCGCCTTCCGACTTGTTCAGCAGCAGATCAAAACGCGGCGATGCATAGCGCTGGTATTGCGGGAACTTGTCCATCAGGTCGAGTGTGTTCTTGACCCACGGGTTGTACGGATCACCCTTGAACGCCGCAGCCAGTGTAACGCCGGCCGCGTCGAAGCGGCCGAGCCGGAACTCGCCCATGCCGGCGAGCGTGCGCGCGGCCCATGCAGTGGAATCAATCGCAACGGCCTCCTGCGCGAGCGCAATCGACTCCGCGTAGCGACGCTCGTTCGCAATCAGCCCCGCCACCACCGTCAGGAATTCCGTGTCGCGGGGATTCAGCGCGAACACGTTCTTCTTCGCCGCGTCGTATGCACCGCGATCGCCTGCAAGATAGGAGAGCGCGCCTTTCACTCCGATGGCGCCGACCGCTGTCGGATCGACCGCGAGCGCGCTGTCAGCCTGTGCACCAGCACCGGCGTAATCCTCTGATGCAAACAGCAGTTCGGCTTTCAGCACGCGAGCAGCGACCAGCCGTGGGTTCACCGCGAGCGCATGATCCACGTTCTGTATCGCGTCCGCGTTGCCGTCGAAACGCTGCGCCCGCGCGAGCTGTGTGAGAGCACGGGGATTCGCGGGCTCGATGGCGAGCGCTTCCTGCAGCAGTGGCGTGCCGTTGCGGCTGTCGAACTTGTCGAGAAATACCATTGCATCGTAGATGCGCGCATCGACATAGCGCGGATCGGCAGCGCCAGCTTCACCGAACGCCTTGACTGCATCTTTGAACAGCTGCGGGTCCGTGTTGCCGAGCGCGGCGACTGCGCGCCCAACCGCGGTCAGCTCATCGGCTGTCAGTTTCGGCGCATTGTTGTAGAACGGGATAAACCACTCGAGCTCGCGCCTGGCGCCTGCATCGCCTTGCCGTGCGTGGACGATTGCGAGACCGAGACGCGCGCTCGCGCTGTCCGGTGCATGTGCGGCGATCGCGGTCTGGAATGCAGCCGCCGCTTCGGCCAGCTGCCCTCGCGCAATGAACGCCTCACCCAGCAGTCGGCCGAATGCATTGCCGCCCGCCGACGCTGTCCGCTCCGCTTCCTCATACCGGCCCAGCTCGGACAGTGCGCGAATGAGGCCGCGCCTAGCGACTGCGTCCGCACCATTCGCACGCACCTTCGCTTCGAGCGCCGTGACTTCCGCCCGATAGGCGGATCCTGCCGAATCAGGATTGAACAGCACCTTCATGTTCGGTGGTTCCTGCGCGTCACACGCGGCGCCAGACGTGACGAATAGCGATGCTGCCAGGACGGCGCGTGAAAGTGATTTCACTTGCCGCCCTCCAGCTTGCGGATCGCCTGGCCGTTCACTGCAATGTCCGTCAGCAGCTTCTCGAGCTGCGTCTGGTACTCGGCCTCAGGTGTGTCAGCCTTGCGCGCGCGCAGATCCGACAGCTGCCGTTCCAGCCTCGTCTTTTCCGCATACAACGCACGCAGCGCCGGCGGCTGCGGTACAGCGGCGGTACCAGCGACAGTCCGCGATCCGGCCGCACCGAAGTGTGTCAGACCCGCGACTGCGCCATCGGGTGAGTCCGGCGTCGCGACTGCCACTGCCTTGCCATCCCCGTTGCCATCGATCTGCGCGTGCTCCGTGAGCATCTTCTTGTCGGCTGCATACGCGCGCTCCACCTCGCGTTTCGCGAAGTCGAATGCTTCGAGTACAGAGACTCGGTCGTCCTTGTCCGTGTCCGCGGCATCCAGTGTCAGTGCGTCCGCGAAGTACTGCGCAAACATCGTTTCGTTCTGCTCGACGCCCGACTTCGTCGCGGTCACGACGACGCGGCCTTTCGCGGCGAGCGGCGCGATCCAGCCGCCGCTGGCACTCGCCGTGTTGATCACCGTCGTCCTTGCAGAGATGCCATTCAGCCACAGCGCGAGATCCGTAGGGACGAGATCCGGTCCGGGCAGCGCGAACTTCGACACACCATCGGCGGTAGCCCCGTGACCGATCAGGACCACAAAGAGCGCATCCTCAGACGTCGCCTGTTTCGAAATCTCCTTCAACCGCGCTTCGATGCTGGCGCGCGTTGCTGTCGCTGCAACTCCGTCGCTTTCCTTCTCCGCGAGCCACCACACCTGCGCCGCGCCGAAGCGCGTGCGCGCGGCCGCCGCGATTCGCTTCGCCCAACCCGCATACGTCACCGCGTATTCCGCCTCACCGGACAGCCCGGTGACAACGAGCCAGTACGTGCGCGGTCCTTGCTGTGTCGTCTGCGCGGAAACGCGTGACACATTGCGCCCTGCGCACAGCATCAACGCGAAACCAAGAAACAGACGGCGCATCATGCGAGACCCCGATAACGGCGGTATCCCCATTCGGCCGCGAGCAGCAGCAGAATCGCGAGCAGGATGACCGGCATGTCCCATAGGTCCTTCTCTTCCTGCGCGACCAGGCCGCGACCTGTGTATGCGATATCTTCCGCCATGTTGCCGAGCAGCGAAGCCGTGTAGTACCTGCCGCCAGTCTCCGCTGCAATCCTGCGCAGCAGCGATGGACGCATGCCGGACTCGAAGTATTCACTCGTGCTGGGTGCGACTTCCGCGAACGCGGGGCGCGACTCGATTGTCGGCTTGCCGACACGATCCGCGCTCACACTCACTTCATACAGCCCGGCCAGCGGCGCCTGGAACGTAGCAATGTACTCGCCGTCCGCTTCCACACTCCACGGCAGCGCAACTGTACTGACTTCGCCTGCCGGCGACGTGACTGTCGCGGTCATGCGTGCATCATTGACCTTCGTGAAGCGTTCGTCATTCAGCTGCGCCGTGATGCGAACGGCTTCGCCGGGCGCGGCACGGTCGGGCGTCAGCGTCACGCCAATTCGATCGGGCACATCAGAGACCAGCCAACGCAGCGTCTGTCGCCAGAAAGTCTCGTGCGTCTGGTCTTCCGGCGTCTGCTCTGCATCCATCTGCCAGACCCACGAGTCCTGCACGGCGAACGCGAGTGCGATGCCGCGACCGAAGCGATGGTGTGCGAGCACTACCTGGTCGCGGATCCTGTCGCCATTGGCGACCAGCAGTGCTGTAGCGCCCGGCTTGAGGCCGCGAATGTGATTGGTGGTCGATGGCGACGGCATGGTCTTCCACCGCTCCGCTGATGCCTTCGCATCTGCAACGAGGCGCAGTGCGGGATGCGCGATTCCGGCCGCGGTAGGTGTTACTGACACAGTCGCGAAGAACGAGGTGTCACCGGTGAACGATGCGTCGAGCGTTACCGGGAGTGCGTCACCAACTGTAGTGCCCGCCCATCCGCCCTCGGCGAAGGAACGGTGGCCGCCCAGCATGAGAAGACCGCCGCCGCGCTCGCTTACGAAGTCAGCAATCATCTGCAACTGGTCGTGCGAGAA
>JBDSPG010000151.1:0-14512 GCA_039912685.1 Longimicrobiales bacterium
CCTCAGGATGGTCGAGCTCCACTTTGATGATGTCGATCCGGTTGTTCGACGCATTCGGGTTCGCCGGATAGATGCCCTGCGAGCAGCCGGGCATTTCCGTCGAATCCCGCACGCTGGACGAGCCGCCGCCGTAGAGGTAGATGACGTTCTTGTCTTTCGGGTCGGGCACGATCGTGTGCGTATGCGTGCCGCGGCAAGTCTGAATGTTGTTGATCAGCTTCGGATTGCGCGGATCACTCACGTCATAGATGCGCACGCCGCGTTCGCGGTCCGCGCCGGCGCCGGCCGCGACACCCTGCATGCCGCAGTCCTTGCGGGCGCGTCCCGATTCCGCGGAAATGAACAGCAGGTTGCCGTAGATGGACGGATCTCCCTGGTCCGTTGCGCACAATACGGTGCTCAGGTTCATCGGCATCGCGGGATTGCTGACATCCCAGATGGAGAAACCGCTGAAGTTGCCCTGGTACACCGTCGTTCCCTTGAACGCGATGTCGGAGTTGATGTAGCTCAATCCCCTCGCCGAGTCGAGCTGCGCCGACTTCGGTGTGAACGACACGAGCTTCATGTTCTTCGCGGCGATGCCCGCGGTGTTCTTCATGCCGGGCGTCAGCGTAGCACGTGGATCATTCATAGTCGCGATCGTATCCTGCGCGAATGCCGCTACGGGCGACGCAGCGATGCTGGCGGCGATGAAAGCGAGGGTGGTGAGTTTCATGTCGGTCCTCTCGGGGTTAACGAATGGTGTCGAGCAATTCGTGCATCACGTAGATCTCCGCGCGCTGATCCGTGTCTACATCGGTGGCGAAGCGGAAGATTTCAGGGTCCTGTCCTGATGGCGGCGCCTTGAACAGCGTGCTCACCATCGCGAGCGCGCCCTCATGGTGTCCGATCATGAACGTCAGAAAGAGCTTGTCGAATTCGGAGGCGCGTGATGCATCGAGTTGCGTCATCATCGCGGGTGTCAGCATGCCGGGCATCATCATCGCCATCGCCTGCGATTCGGTCGGCACCACCTGCTTCCGCTCGGCGAGCCATTGCTTCATGAATACGATCTCATCACGCTGCGAGATCGCGATCTTCACCGCGAGCTTGCGCACGTTCCCGGAAGCGCCGTGTGACGGCGCCTTCCCTGCCATGATGATGGCCTGTGCGTGGTGACCGATCATATCCTGCATGAAATGGACGTCCTCGACCGTGTAGCCGGGTCCGCCTGTCGCGGGCAGATGCACCATCCCGGACATGTCGTGACCGGCCATGTTCGACATGTCATGACCGGCCATCGGATCGGCCGTGGTCGTGGCGCCCGCCGGTAGAGCTGCGGCGACCGGCTGCGTGACGTGCGCGCGCCCGGCGCAGGCCGCTGTGGCCAGCGTGGCGGCGAGGATCATTCGCGGAAGGGTCAGGCTGTCGCTGGACATGTCCTATTTTACCGGGTGGGACGGGTCCGTGAAAGGGCTGGCCGGGTTTCAAGCCCCATATTTCGGCGATCAACCACTCGACTTAATTTTCTGCATGAAGGAAGCAACGACACACAGGAAGCTGGTATTCGCCGGAGTGCTGCTGGCGAGTTTCATGGGCGCGATCGAGGCGACGATCGTGGCGACAGCGATGCCGAGCATAGCGGCAGAGCTTGGCGGATTCGCAGCGTTCAGCTGGGTGTTTTCGTCCTATCTGCTGATGCAGGCCGTGACGATCCCGATATTCGGCAAGCTGTCTGACGTTCTGGGTCGGAAGCCGGTGTTCGTGTTCGGCGTCGTCATCTTCCTGATCGGTTCAATTCTGTGCGGGCTCGCGAAGTCGATGCACATGCTGATCCTGTTCCGTTTCCTGCAGGGCTTCGGCGCGGGCGCGGTGCAGCCGATCGCGACGACGCTGGCAGGCGATCTCTATGCACTCGAGGAGCGCGGCAAGATCCAGGGCTACATGTCGGGCGTGTGGGGCATTTCGTCGATCCTGGGCCCGGTCGCGGGCGGTATCATCGTGCACAGCATCGGTTGGCCGTGGGTGTTCTGGGTCAACATCCCGATCGGCATTGCGGCCGTCGCGCTCGTCGTCATCAATCTGCAAGAAACCGTCGAGCGTGAGGAGAAGACGCAGATCGACTATGCGGGCGCGCTGCTGCTGCTCGCGTGCCTCGGTCCGTTGATGCTCGCGCTGACGCAGAGCGGCACATGGGGGTTGAATGTTACGCTCCCCCTCATCGGCGTGTCCGCCGTCGCATTCATCATGTTTTTGCAGCAGGAAAAGCGCGCCCCGGATCCGTTGATGGCGCTCAGTCTGTGGCACAGTCCGCTCATCCGTTACGCGAACATCGCGGGCCTCACCTCAGGGATCCTGATGATCGGTATGGTGACGTTTCTACCGACGTTCGTGCAGGGCGTGCTCGGCGGGACGGCGCTGCTCGCGGGACTCACGCTATCCGTCATGACGGTGGGCTGGCCTCTGTCGGCGTACGCGGCAGGCAGCCGCATCGCGCGTGTGGGTGTTGTCGGATTCGTGCGCTTTGGAGGCCTCACACTCATGATCGGCTCGCTCATTGTAGCCGGGTTCGCTGGAACGGGCGCGCTCGCGGCCGGAATCGGCTCGTTCATCATCGGCATCGGTCTCGGTCTCGTCAACTCGACGATGCTGATCGCAATTCAGTCCACGGTCGCATGGAGTCAGCGCGGTGTGGCGACGGCGACCAACATGCTGATGCGCATCCTCGGGCAGGCGCTGGGCGCCGCGTTGTTCGGTGGTGTGTTGAACTGGCAGATGACGAAGTGGCTGCGTCACGAGCGCGTGGAATCCGGTCTATCGCTCGACAGTATTCAGGAGCTGCTAGGCGACGGCGGACGTGCAGCGTCCACAGTGAGCGCGGATGTGCTCGAGGTGTTGCGCGACGCGTTGTCTCGCGGCCTTCACGTCGTGTTCTGGGGCATCGCCCTGTTCGGGTTCATCACGTTCCTCGTATCGCTGCGAATTCCAGAGCTGGACCGGGAGCGCCCGAACTGAGTTAGCGGCCGACGGTCGCTTGCAGTGCGGCGGGATAACGGTCACCGTGCACTTCGATCGCTGCAATCTCGCTCTCGATTTCGCGAATGTCGTCAGCCGAAAGCTCGATTGCGGCAGCGGCGAGGTTCTCGTCGAGACGATGCAGCTTCGTTGTTCCCGGAATCGGCACAATCCACGGCCGTTGTGCAAGAATCCAGGCGAGTGCCAGCTGCGCCGACGTCGCATGCTTACGTTTCGCAATTTCGCCCAGCCGCTCGACGAACGCGGTGTTGGCCCTGCGGTTCGCCTCGTCGAAACGCGGCAGCACATTGCGGAAATCGGTGCTCTCGAATTTCGTGTCGCCATCGATTGCACCGGTGAGGAAGCCGCGACCGAGCGGACTGAACGTCACAAGACCGATGCCGAGCTCCTCGAGTGTCGGCAGCACTTCCTTCTCCGGCCGCCTCCACCAGAGCGAAAACTCGTTCTGCAGCGCCGCGACGGGATGCACTGCGTGCGCGCGACGGATTGTGTGCATGCCAGCTTCGGAGAGGCCGAAGTACTTCACCTTGCCTTCCTGAATCAGCTCCTTCACCGTTCCGGCAACGTCTTCAATGGGAACGTTCGGATCGACGCGGTGCTGATACAGAAGATCGATTGTATCGACGCGGAGCCGCTGCAGTGATGCGTGGACGACCTCTCTTATATGGGACGGCGTGCTGTCCAGGCCGACTTGTTTGCCATTGTCGTCGAAAACGAACCCGAACTTCGTCGCAATTACCACCTGTTCGCGATACGGCGCGAGTGCTTCACCAAGCAGCTCTTCATTCGTGAACGGACCGTACGCTTCCGCCGTGTCGAAGAACGTCACTCCACGCTCGACCGCCGCATGCAGGAGCGAGATCATCTCGGTTTTATTTTGAACCGGCCCGTACCCGTAGCTCATTCCCATGCAGCCGAGTCCGATGGCCGACACTTCCAGCCCGCTGTTTCCCAGCATTCGTTTGCTCATGCGTGATCGTAATTGCCGCCAATCAAGAAATCCACTCTCAGCGCTCTCAGCGTTGAATGAATCCGTTGTTGATCGTCCCGCTCCCTGTGTACTTTGTTGCAAAAAGTGCCTGCACGTTTAATTTCAAGCCTTGTTCCCTTTCGACGAAGAGCCGTGCATGCCATTCAGACTGCTGTTGTTGTTCGTCGCATTCATAAATTCCGGTTGTGCACCCGGTAACAAGGAAGCCAAGCGCCTGAGCACGGCGTGCAATGGTGGTGATGCGCGTGCGTGCTACGGCTTTGGTCAGAAGCTGGAGAAGGGCGAGTACACGCTGCGCGATCCGGTGGGTGCGATGGCGGCGTACGAAAAGGCGTGCAGCGGGCGTGTCGGTAACGCGTGCGCGAACCTGGGCGCAATGGTCGCGGTAGGCGACGAGGAGGCGCTGGTGAAGCCTGACGCGATGCGCGCGGCGCAGCTGTTTCGCACGGGTTGCGAGCGCGGCGGTATGGAGGGCTGTTACAGGCTGGGTGAGCTTTCCATGGAAGGGCTCGCCGTTCCTCGCGACACCGCCCGCGCGCAGACGTTGTTCGATAAGGCGTGCAGAGGCGGCTCGAACAATGGGTGCGCGCAGCTCGCTGCCATTCTCGCCGACTCGACGAAGCGCCAGCAGGATCTGCCGCGCGCCGCTGATCTGATGAAGAAGTCTTGTGACGCGAAGGTGGCAGCAGGCTGTGTCGGACTGGGCCGGCTGACGGCAGCGGGAAAAGCGGTTCCTCAGAACGACGAGATGGCAGCGACGCTATTCAGGCAGGCATGTAAGGGAGACGCTGCAGAGGGCTGTCTCGAGCTTGCGAAAGCGGCGCAGGCGGGCCGTGGGATGCCGCAGGACCTGAGGCAGGCATCGCGTCTGTTCCGTGAGGCATGTCAGGACAAGAGCGCCGAGGCGTGTGTTCGACTGGCGGATATGTTCAACAACGGCACGTGGTTCAATCGGGATCCGGAGCGTGCAGCGGAGCTGATGAAGCAGGCGTGCACGATGGGTTTCGCGGAGGCATGCGCATACAAGGGATTCCCGGGCGCAGTGATGCAGAAGCCGGATACTGCGAAGATCAAGCCGGACACCACGGTGCATCAATGAGCGCGACACCACTGCTATCCGCGCAACGTCTGAGCAAGCATTACGGCAGAGTCGTCGCGCTGGATGATGTGAGTTTCGACATCCATGACGGTGTCACGGGCATCCTTGGTGAGAACGGCGCTGGCAAGAGCACAGCGATCAAGATCTTCCTCGGCCTGCTGAAGCAGACATCCGGCACCGCTACAGTCCTCGGTCATGATGCATCGGTGAGCGATGGCGTTCGTTCGCGACTTGGTTACATGCCGGAGCACGACTGTCTGCCTGGCGCGATGAACGCGGCGGAGTTCCTGACGCACATGGCGGAAGTCAGTGGCCTGCCGAAGGACGTCGCACGAACACGCGCTGCGGACACGCTGCGGCACACGGGTCTGTTCGAGGAACGCTATCGGGCGATTGGCGGCTACTCGACGGGGATGAAGCAGCGCGTGAAGCTTGCGCAGGCGATCGTCCACGATCCCGCATTCGTGTTTCTCGACGAGCCGACTGCAGGCCTCGATCCGATGGGTCGCGAGGAGATGCTGGATCTCATCCGCAAGACGCATCGCGAGTTTGGAATCAGTGTTCTGCTGTCTTCCCACCTGATGTCGGATGTGGAGCGCACGTGTGATCGCATCATTGTCATGCGCGGCGGCCAGCTCGTGCATGCCGGTGAGGTCGGCCAGTTCACGACGGAGATGGAGACCGTGTTCATCGAGGTGGATACGAATCAGCGGGAACTCGTGGCAGCACTCGGGCGACGCGGCATTGCTGCGGTTGCGGAAGGCAGCGGTTTCACGATCGAGGGCCCTGACGAATCGGTGTATGACCAGGTGCGCGATGCAGTCGTGGAGGCGGAGGCGCCGCTGCGCCGTCTCGCACCGCATCGTCACGCACTGGCCGAGCTGTTTGCGCGTGATGGCGAGTCGAAGGGCGGCAAATCATGAGCACCGACGGGCATGCCGCGCGTGGCGGAACCGTCTTCGACATCGGCTATCAGGGGTACAACGGCGAGCGACGCGGCCGGCACTACGCGCGTGACGCTGTCTATCAGAACGGCATCCGTTCTGCGCTCGGCCTCGGACGCAGCACGCGCGCGAAGGCGTTGCCGTGGTTCTTCATCATCGCGCTGTCCGCGATCGGTCTGATCATGGCGCTGATCGCTGGCGGTGTGAACCGATATATCGGAGCGGGCACGGCGCAGGCGCTGAATCTGCCGTCCCACAGCGATCTGTACGGCATTGCGTCGATCATTATGTTCGCGTTCGGCGCGGTCGTAGCGCCGGAGCTGCTGTGCCCGGACCGCCGCGATGGCACAATCAATCTGTATCTCGTGCGGCCGATCACAGGCGGTGATTACATCCTCGCTCGATGGGCGTCTTTCCTGACTGTAATGTTAGTCGCTGCATGGATGCCGCAGGTCATCCTGTTCCTCGGCCTGTGTCTGAGTGATGCGGATCCGATGAAGTATGTCCAGACCAACTGGCGGGATATCCCGCGCTTCCTGCTGGCGGGTCTCGTCATCTCCGCGTACGTCACTACACTCGCGATGCTGGTCGCGTCATTCACCACGCGACGCGCGTATGCAGCCGTGTTCCTGATCGGTCTGTTCGTCATCTCGACACCGTTCACGGTCGGGCTCGCGTCCGAGATGAAGAATGTCACCGGTCAGTGGATCTCGATGTTCAGCCTCTCCAACATTCCTGTGCATGTGAACGATCTGATCTTCGACGACGTGAGCAAGATTACGGAGGACTCCCCAGCGCGTCGGCTCGCACCGTGGATCCGTGTCGCTTGGTGTGCCGGCTGGACGGCTGTGCCCGGCGCCATTCTCTGGCAGCGCTATCGGAGGATGACACCATGAGTACGACGCCAGTGCCGGTGATTCGCGTGGACCATGTGTCACGCTGGTTCGGCGATGTAGTAGCGGTAAGCGACGTCACATTCGATGTCACGCCCGGCATCACGGGCCTGCTCGGGCCGAATGGCGCGGGCAAGACGACACTACTGCGCATGATGACGGGCCTGGCCCGGACATCGAGCGGCACCATCACGATGTTCGGCGAGCCCGTACTCGACAATCCCCCAATGTACCGTCGCATCGGTGTGATGTCGGAGCACGAGACTGTCTATGCCTTCATGAAGGGGCGCGAGTTCGTGCACATGATGGGGAAGCTGCGCGGCGTGAAGAATCTCGACACTGCTGTGGACCGCGCGGTGGAGCTGGTGGATCTCGTGGACGCGCAGCACCGTTCGATGGGCACGTACTCGCGCGGCATGCGTCAGCGCATGCGTCTCGCCGCGACACTCGTGCATGATCCGGAAGTGCTGATCCTCGATGAACCGTTGAATGGTGCGGATCCGCGGCAGCGCGTGCATTTCCAGGGCCTGCTCGAGCGGCTCGCGGAGGAGGGGCGGACGATCATCCTGTCATCACACATCCTCGAGGAAGTCGAGCAGCTCGCGTCTACAGTGCTGCTGATCGTGAACGGCAAGCTCGCCGCATCGGGTGGATTCCGCGCGATCCGCGCTGCGTTGAATCAGCGGCCATACCATGTGCGTGTCCTGTGTGACGATCCGCGTCGGTTGGCGTCGGCTGTCGTCGGATTGGACTCGGTGGATGCAGTGCATGTCGATCCCGACGGCGCGCTCGTGGTGTTGAGCCGCAATGTTCAGGACCTGCAGATTGAGCTGCCGCGACTGGCGAAAAATTCGGCGATCCGCCTTCGCAGAGTCGAGCCGCTGGACGACTCGCTTGAAAGTGTCTTCGGCTATCTCGTGGAGGGCTGATCCATGCTGTCAGTTTATGTGCTCACGCTACGTCAGCTCGCGGGCTTCCGTCGACTCTTCATGATGACCGTTCTCGCCGCGATGCCGGTATTGATCGCGTGGTCGATGGTAAGCCAGAAGCACGGACCGTCGGTAACGCGGTTCGAGACAACCGTGCTGAGTGCCATGCTCGCAGGCTCGATTGCACCGCTCGTCGTGCTGGCGATCGCCGGTGCGGCGTTCTCGAACGAGATCGAGGATCGTACACTGGCGAACCTTTTTCTTACGCCGATTCCCCGCTGGAAGATCGTATTGCCGAAGCTGCTGGCGACACTGACGATCGCCGCGCCGTTCATGGTGGCGAGTGCTTTGGCGACCGCGTATGTGGCGTTCGTCGGTGATGGACGGGCGCTGTTCGCGGTTACAGTGTCGGTGCTGGTTGGTGTCGCCCTGTATTCGTCGTTCTTTGTGTGGCTGGGGCTGGTGTCACCGCAGGCGATCGGGATCGGGCTGCTGTATGTCATCCTGTGGGAAGGCTTTCTGACCGCGTACATCTCGGGCGTACGACTCCTGAGCATCCGGCATTACTCGATCGCGCTGATGCATGGGATTGACCCGCGCCGGTTTGCGTCCCTGGATGATATGGGTTTCACGACGGCGATCGCTGTGTCGGTGGTGGTGTTCGTTGGGTTCCTGCTGCTCACGGTGCGGCACCTGCGGCACATGGACGTGCCGTAGGTCTAAGCGAACACCTCACCGAAACTCCGCTCCACCGCATCCATCACACTCGCCATATCTGCGCCAACCCCGAGCTTCGCGAGTGACGTCACGCCGTGATCGCGGATCCCGCACGGGATGATGGCGTCGAAGAATCCGAGGTCCGTGGCGACATTGAGGGCGAAGCCGTGCGATGTAATCCATCCGCTCGAAACACGGACACCGATTGCGGCGATCTTTTCTTCGTCCACCCACACGCCGGTGAGTCCTTCCTTGCGCGTCCCGATGACATTGAACGCCGCGAGCGCATGGATGAGAGCCTGTTCGATGTCGCGGATGTAACGATGCAGGTCACAGCGGTCGGGCTTGAGATCCAGAATGGGATAGCCGACAAGCTGGCCTGGGCCGTGGTAGGTGACGTCCCCGCCGCGTCCTGTATCGAAGAGCTCGATGCCGAGCAGCGCGCGATCGGCGTCCTCAACCAGAATGTTGTTGGAATGGGAGGACGTGCCGCGTGTGATGACGTGCGGGTGCTCGAGTAGCAGCAGCGTATCCGGTGCTTCGCCCTCACGCCTGCGCGCGACGAGACCGTTTTGCAGCTCGAGTGCTTCGGCGTACGGGACAGTGCCGAGCCGTTGCACAGCCATGGACCGGACTTTCATGACGGTAAATGTAACCCCTCAGCCGCCTCGGAGCACGTCTGCAGGGTCCACCGAAGCCGCCCGCCTGGCCGGAATCCACGCGGCGGCAGCCGCGACGACGAGCACGCTCGCGGCCGCAATCAATGCGACGGGCGTAAGCTGTACATCGTACGTCTCGGACGTTTTCATCAGGGCACGCAGTCCGAGAAGACTAAGCGGAAGACCGATGGCCATGCCGATCCCGCTGAGCTTGATTCCGTCGATCACGAACTTGCGCGCGATCTGGTTGCCGCGTGCGCCGACGGCGAGGCGGACTGCGATCTCGTGCGTGCGCTGCGAGACGGAGAATGCGACAACGGCGTAGAGTCCGATTGCGGCAAGCAGCAATGCAATGGCGCCGGCAACGAAGACGCTGCCCGATGCGAGCCGCAGATTACGCCGATCTGTGGCCTCGATGTCAGCGAGCGTGCTGACGGCGGTTACGGCGCCCGGCGCTGCGCGGTTCACAACACCGCGAATTGTCGGCAGAAACGCCTTCGCGGGTGACGTCGTCCGGAGTAGAAGTTTCTGCGGTACGCCATGTTCATTGGTAATCACATACGTTGCCCACCGCTCACTCGGTGCACGAGTTCGTGCAACGGGATCATCGACCACACCGACGACCACGAATGAGCGCATGTTCGTCGTGGTGTCATATGCGCTCGTCATGCGACGTCCGATCGCGTCCGCACCACCCCACAGATGCGCGGCGAGGTCCGTGCCGATGATAATCGGAATATCCACCTTCGATATCGTAACTGATGCAACGTCGGCCCAACTGAATGTGCGTCCGCGTGTCACGGGGACGTTGAGCACGCTGAAGTAATCCTCCGCCACGAGTTTCGTGGAGATGTCTACCACCGCATTAGCTGCACGAGCGCTCTCGGCAATGTACTTGCCGAGGGGAACCGAACCACTCCAATCGATTACCGCCTTCTCGACGCCCGGTGTTGTCTGAAGCTGCTGCAGCACGCGGTTCATCAGTGCGCGCAGCTCTTCGTCGCTTTGATTTGTATTCGACGTTGGCGCAACGGAGATCGTGATGACGCGGTCGGCAGCGTCACTGAGTGTCGCGGGCTGCATGGTGCCGAGCACCAGTAATAGAAAGCCCGCGAGTCCTACAATCAATGGCTGCGTGAACGCGATCTGCGCGATGACGAGCGACTTCTGCAACCTGCCGCGCGTGCCGACGCCGCGTGACGAATCACGCAGCACGCTCGCAAGTGCCATGCGCGTCGCATGCAGTGCGGGCGACAACCCGAACGCGATGCCGACCGTGAGCGCGACAATGAATGTGAACCCGGTGAGTGACCACGTGATGCCAACCGTAAACGGCAGGGGCGGTAGCAGTGCAAGCGCGGTCTTCATGACGAGCATGACAAGGCCGAGCGCCGCAGCGCCGGCAAGCACGGCCAGCACTGCACTCTCTGTAAGAAGCTGGCGAATGATGCGGCCGCGCGCGGCACCGAGTGACAAGCGAATCGCGATCTCCTGGCGTCGTGCGGACGCCAGACCCGTCAGCAGTGCGCTCACATTGGTGCACGTCACGAGCAGGATGACCGTCGCGAGGCCGCCGAGCATCGCGAACAGGATTAACACCATGTCGTCGAAGGACGGATCGATGTTGGCGCTGAGCATCTGCGCGACATCCGCAGACGGTTTGACCTCGCGCCGCATTTCATCCGTCATGCCGGGACCATTCAACGCGATGGTTTGCACGGCCGATGTCGCAGCTTGCGCTGTCACACCCGGGCGGAGCCGGCCAAACGCGATGTAATCCACGCCGGTTCGTGGTGCGATCAGTGCTCTCGCAGACACCGGCATCCAGACCTGCAAGCCAGTCTGCGCCTGAATGCCCGAGAATCGCACCGGCGCAACGCCGACGATCGTCACTGCAACGCCGTTCAGGATGATCGTAGTGCCTATGGCTTCCCTGCTCTTCGCGAACAGCTGCTGCCACGTGTAGTAGTCGATGACTGCGACGGCACTGTTCGCAGCGTCCCCGGATCGTCCTTTTGGAAGACCGGGACCCGCGGCCATCTGCAATCCGAGCGCATCGAAGTAGTTGTCCGTGACGAAGGATATGCGTGACTTGACCGCGCCTGACGTCGAGATCGCGCCGCCGGGCAGCTGATCGGGCGCCTGCTGCAACACGCGCGCGTCCGTGTCGTCCGGTCCGAGGAACGTCCCTTCGCCTTCGATCCAACCCGCCACAGTGCTGAACTGGCTCAGTGAGCGGTACGCCTCGAATTCGTCCTCGGACAGTCTGCGGAATCCCTGTTCGTCAGGATACCCGTCGATGCCGCGAATACGCACCAGGTCATCCCGCAAAGCGATCGCAGCCGGAGGCTGAAAAGCCAACGACTGCACCCACGAGAACAGCAGGCTGCTGATGGTGATGCCGCTGGCGAGGATGATGAACATGACGAGTGTGGTGATCGGTCTGCGTGCGAAGTGTCGCAGTGCGAAGCGTGTGTCGGCCGCGAACGCGTCGAGCCATAGCGTCCCTCGCCGCGCAACCGGCCGTGCCGAGGCGCGGTCCATGAGATCCGAGTTCAATTGAGCGATTCCTCGCGGGGTTGCGACACTAATGCGGCTAAGTGGTTGGACGATCGGCTCTGAACACCAGGCGGTCAAGTGGTACGGGACGGCGCCCCGAGCTCTGTCGTATCAGTCGTTCCGCAACGCCTCGAGCGGATCGAGGTTACTCGCCCGCCGAGCCGGCATGTAGCTGGCCAGCATGCCCATGGCGATCATGATGACGGACATCAAAGCGAACACGCGCGGGTCGGCGGCCTTGATGTCAAAGAGCAAAGTACCGAGCACGCGTGTCGATAAGAGAGCTGCCACGACTCCGATAACGACGCCGATCATCACGACGGTCGCTCCCTGGGAGACAACCTGGCGGCGGACAGCCGCCTTCGTGGCACCGAGCGCCATGCGCACGCCGATTTCACGTGTGCGCTGCGTAACGACGTAGGACAGCACACCGTAGAGTCCGACGGCGCCCAGGATCAATGCGAGCGAGGACACGACACCGAGTATCAGCATCGTGAAGGAGAGCTGTGTCATTGACCGCTGCGCGAGGAAATCCATCGTGTACTCGCGATAGACCGGTGCCTCGGGTGCGACTTCGCGCACGAGGCTGCGCACCTCAGGAGTGAGTGACGCCGCGCGCGTGGACTTGACGACGTACGCTGGCGATCCCATTTCCCACGCAGTGATCGACGAGAAGCGTGTCCCTCGACCGGTCGTGAATCGCCATGACGATGCCATGGCCGTGATGCGCCCGGGTCGAGAGCACGCGGAGCACGAGCAGATCGAGGGTGCCCTGCAGCAGGTTGTCGCGTTTAGGCGATTCGTCTCTAGTTGACATTCTACTAGAGAATGATCGCGCTTGGGTAGTATGTCAACTGGAGTGGTGCGAGACGTATGTGGGGATGAACAAGCGCCCAACGTCTACTATACGACGTCGGGCGCTTCTGAGTTTTAGACCAGGCGGTTTCGGGGCTACTCGTCCCGGGCGGCCTCGCCGGCGAACGCCGCTTCGATTGTTGCGATGTCGATTTTCTTCATCTCCATCATCGCGTCGAACGCGCGTTTCGCGGCAGCTCTATCGGGACTGGTGATCGCGTTCGTGAGTGCAATCGGCGAGATCTGCCAGGACAACCCCCACTTGTCCTTGCACCAGCCGCACTGGCTCTCCTCGCCGCCGTTGCCGACGATGGCGTTCCAGTAGCGATCGGTTTCTTCCTGATCAACCGTTGCGATCTGAAACGAGAACGCTTCGTTGTGCGTGAACGTCGAGCCACCATTCAGTCCCATACACGGAATGCCGAACAGGGTAAAATCGACGGTCAGTACATCGCCTTCCTTGCCCGACGGATAGTCGCCGGGTGCGTCGTGCACGGCCGTGACGGCGGAGTCTGGAAATACGCTCGCGTAGAAGCGCGCGGCTTCGAGAGCGTCCTTATCGTACCAGATGCAGATGGTGTTTTTGGCAGTCGACATTTGCTTCGGCGTCCTTTGAAAGATTCATCGATCCATTTCTCCGAATTCCCGTACCAGCCACGCGTACATATCGGGCTGTTTTTCCTTGATAGTCTCTCGCTTGTGCGGATCACGGGCCGCGATGCCATGCAGGTACACCGATGACATCATGGCAAAATATTCCTGGACATTCTTCAGCGTGCCGGCACCATGTTTAGCGACGCCGGTTGTGGTTGCTGCAAAAACATGAGCAGATTTTTTGTGTGCTGTCAGGCCGCGAGCCGCTTTTCGATCGCCATCATCCTGTCAGTGACGCCGCGGAACCGCTGACGCATGTCGTCTGCGATGCCATCCAGGCGCTCATTGACGTTCCCAAGGTCGGCTCGCGTGCGGATCATCTCCTCGCGGACACCTTGCATGGCGGCCTCCAGCCTGGCGATCAATGGTGTAATGGGATCCAGCATGACCGGAATCGCTGCTTCGATCAACGCGATCCGATCCTCGAGATTGCGGATTCGGTATTCAAGGGTGGTAAAGCGGTCCGCAACGGAAAGGAACCCCTCGCGCACTTCCGTGCGGAGCGAATCCATCCTCACTTCGAGCCTGTCCATGCGGCCTTCGAGCCGGTCGAGGCGGCCGTCTATTCCGTCGAGGCGGCCGTCTATGCCGTCGAGGCGGCCGTCTATGCCGTCGAGGCGGCCGTCTATGCCGTCGAGGCGGCCGTCAATGCCGACGAGGTGGGCAGCGATCATGTCCATGCGCCGGTCGAGCGTGGCTACGGCGGCGACCAGGTCATCGATGACGCTGACCTTCGCGACCAGATGTTCGAGAATGGCACGCAGTTCGGGTTCCATCCTACGAGTATACACCCCCTCGCCGAGGGAGAAAATAGTAGAACGGGTCACGCTAATGGCGGGCAATCCGGCCCGCGGCGGGGGCGGTTCTTGCAAACGCGCCACCAATAACCCATGCTCTTGCGTGCAGTAAACGAAATCCATCCACCACAGGAACGATATGAAAGTACTTGCCGCAGGTATGCACGGTGGACTGGATTACGCGACGGTCATTCTGTTTGCGGCCGCGCCGGCGATCCTTGGACTCACCGGGCTGGCCGCAACATTGTCCTACGCGCTCGCGGCGGTGCATCTGCTGCTCACCCTCGCGACACATTTTCCGCTGGGTGCCATCAAGGTCGTGCCATTCCGCGCGCACGGCATGATCGAACTGGTTGTTTCCATCGCGCTGGTTGCGCTCGGCTTCATTCTGTTCGACGGG
>JBDSPG010000257.1:0-6872 GCA_039912685.1 Longimicrobiales bacterium
ATATGCTTGACTAATTAACAACTGCGACCTAACTAACAGCATGACGAACGATTGTAACGCTGAGATCGCTGAGGCCGCTGAGGCGATCCTGCGGACTGCCGATGTGCTCCGCCGCGGCTACGCTGCCGTCCTGGAACCACAGGCTCTTACGCATCAGCAGTTCAATGTCCTCCGCATTCTCCGGAATGCCAAGGGGGGCCGCGGCACGCCCACGCTGGATATCGGTGCCAGTCTAATCGAACAGGCCCCTGGCGTGACCCGGCTGTTGGATCGGCTCGAGGATAAGGCCTTGGTCCGGCGCGAGCGCAGCGCTGATGATCGCAGAATCGTACTCTGCTGGATCACCGCAGCCGGCCGCGAGCTGATCGGTCGGCTGGAAACGGAGGTGGCCGCGGTCGATTCCGCCGCCCTGGACGGCTTCGACCCGGACGATTTGCAGGCATTGCTTGAAACGCTCGAAAGTATCCGCATCTCGGCGCCTTCTCGGCGGTAAAGATTAGTTGACGTGTCATTTATCGGCACATATATAAACATGTTGTGATGGTTTGCGGACGCGGCGTGACTGCTCGGAATCTGCACGACCGCCGTCGCCTGAAACACCTTTTCAATCCCGCACTCGCCTGTTACGTTGCAGATATCCGCCAGGGGTACCCGGAAGTCACGGGTTGAGATAGTCCCTTGGAACCTGATCCGGTTGAAACCGGCGTAGGGAGGCGGCGACGTTCATGGCGGGGCTCCGATGAGGATCCTCCGATGACGCCGTCCGGCTTCCGGGCGGCGTTTGCTTTTCAAGGCGACGTCTTCCGGTCGCGCTCCCCGCGGACCACTCCGTATCCGACCCGGAAGGTGTCCGATGATCCAGCCCAAGACGCTCCCCGTCGTTCCGCAGTCTTCCACGTATGAAGACTCCTTTCCGAATTCGGCAAAGGTCTACGTCGAAGGGCCGCACGGCATTCAGGTGCCCATGCGTGAGATCTCGCTGAGCGGAGGCGAGCCGCCGCTGCGGGTCTATGACACGAGCGGTCCGCAACAGCACGACGTGCGTGTCGGCCTGCCAAGGCTGCGTGCGAACTGGATTCATGGACGTGGCGATGTGGAGCCCTTCGAGGCGCCGGCGCATCCCGATCGTCATCTCGGTCGCAATCCCGCCGCTGAAATGCCGAGTGCACTGCTGCCGCAGGCGTGGCGCGCGAAGTCCGGCGCGAACGTGACGCAGCTGCACTACGCACGGCGTGGCGAGGTCACTGCGGAGATGGAGTTCATTGCGCTGCGCGAGGCTCTTCCTGCCACGTTCGTGCGCGATGAAGTTGCGCGTGGTCGCGCGATCATTCCCGCGAACATCAATCATCCGGAAGTCGAGCCCATGATCATCGGGCGCAACTTCAAGGTGAAGATCAACGCGAACATCGGGAACAGCGCGGTCACATCGTCGATCGAGGAAGAAGTCGAGAAGCTGCGCTGGTCCACGCTCTGGGGCGCGGACACGGTGATGGATCTGTCCACGGGAAAGAACATCCACGAGACGCGCCAGTGGATCCTGCGCAACTCACCCGTGCCGATCGGCACCGTACCGATTTATCAGGCTCTGGAAAAAGTTGGTGGCGTCGCCGAAGATCTTACGTGGGACATCTATCGCGACACGTTGATCGAACAGGCCGAGCAGGGCGTGGACTACTTCACTGTTCATGCAGGTGTGCTGCTGCGTTACATCCCGCTTACCGCGAACCGTATGACCGGCATCGTGTCACGCGGCGGATCCATCCTCGCCAAGTGGTGCCTGTCCCATCATCGCGAGAACTTCCTGTATACGAATTTTCGCGAGATCTGCGAGATCATGCGTGCGTATGACATCTCGTTTTCGCTGGGTGACGGTCTGCGTCCCGGTTCGATTGCGGATGCGAATGACGAGCCGCAATTCGCGGAGCTGCGCACGCAGGGCGAGCTCACGCACATCGCTTGGGAGTATGATGTGCAGGTGATGAACGAAGGACCGGGTCACGTGCCGATGCACATGATCAAGGAGAACATGGACAAGCAGCTCGAGTGGTGCGCGGAAGCGCCGTTCTACACGCTCGGACCCCTCACCACAGACATCGCGCCGGGTTACGACCACATCACTTCCGCGATCGGTGCTGCGATGATCGGCTGGTACGGCACGGCAATGCTGTGTTACGTGACGCCGAAAGAACATCTCGGCTTGCCGAATCGCGATGATGTGAAAGCCGGTGTGATTGCCTACCGCATCGCCGCGCACGCAGCGGATCTCGCGAAGGGTCATCCGCGTGCGCAGGAGTGGGACAACGCAATCTCGAAAGCGCGCTTCGAATTCCGTTGGCACGACCAGTTCAATCTCGCACTGGATCCTGTAACGGCTTTGGCCTATCACGACGAAACGTTGCCGGCGGATGGCGCGAAGGTCGCGCACTTCTGCTCGATGTGCGGACCTCGCTTTTGTTCTATGAGGATTTCGCACGATATTCGTGATGCGGCGGAGACCCAGGCGGGTATGGAGGGGAAGTCATTGGAGTTCCGCGAGGCCGGCGGGGAGATCTATGTGCCTGCGACCGCGGAATCCTGACATAATAAATTCACGGGGTAGTGCAACGCCAGGTGGTTTACCGGACCTGCACCAGCTGCGCGATCCTCGGGTCATACGTTAAAATCGAACGGCGCGGCGGCGAGATCTGTCACCGCTGCTTCGATTTCTACTGCGTTCATTCCTTGGCTGCCCCGCCCCTCATCCGAGTGGCTCCGTTCCTTCGCTCATTATCCTCAAGTGCTCGCTATACGCATACACGCGGTTTCGCTGGCGTCCGGTCACTTCACGCACGATGCCGAGTTCCGTTAGCACGCGCAGACCACTGTTTACGGCCGGTAGGGATATACCTGACAGCACTTCCAACGAGGCAGCGGTGCTGACAGGGCGTTCCTGGAGGGCGTGGTGCAGTTGAAGGGGCGTGCCTGCTGCCCTGACGCCCATTTCCCGAATACGCGTCCGATCGCGATCTGCCAGCGCCACCAGTCTCTGTACCGTGGTGACTGCTCCGGTCGCGCTGTCGGCTACACCCGTCGCAAAGAAATCCAGCCATTCTTCCCAGGCTCCCCGTGTGCGAACATCGTCGAGGAGCGTGTAGTAGGTCGACCGATTCTGCTTCAGATATAAGCTGAGATACAGCAGCGGATCCCGCAGGATTCCGTCGATGCACAGGAGCAGTGTGATCAATAGCCGGCCTACACGCCCGTTGCCATCCAGAAACGGGTGAATGGTCTCAAACTGCACATGCGCGAGCGCGGCTTTCTGGAGCGGCGGTGTATGCCGGGGATCGTCATGGAGGTACTTCTCGAGGTCCCCCATGCACTCGGCAACACGATCCGGCGGCGGCGGTACGAACGCTGCATTGCCCGGCCGCGTACCGCCGATCCAATTCTGTGAACGCCTGAATTCACCCGGCTGTTTCCCAGCGCCGCGCCCGCGCGCCAGCAAAATCTCGTGAATTTCACGGATGAGACGGTTCGACAGCGGGAAGCCGCTCTTGATTCGCTGCAGGCCATGTTCGAGCGCCGCAACATAATTGGATACTTCCGTGACATCGTCGAGGGGTACGCCCGGAGCCTCATTGGCTTCGAACAGCAGCAGATCGGAGAGTGAAGACTGGGTTCCTTCGATCTGCGACGAAAGGACCGCCTCCTTGCGAACATACGTGTACAGGAAGACGTGTGTGTGCGGCAAGAGCGTGGTCACACTGTCCAGTCTGCCGAGGGCCAGGTGTGCCGCGTCGAGCTTACTCTGCAATGCCGTGCTGATGTTCAGCGCCGGTTCAGGTGGGAGCGGCGCGGGTACGAACGCGCGAACGGTCTCTCCCCCGACAGTTGACGTGGTCGTGTAGGTTCCAGTCCGTCCACGCATCATGGCAAGCCGTTATTTAATTCAATTAATAAGGGCGCTTCCTTAATAACAGATACGGCCGTATCGTTACTTAGACAAGGGCGTCGGCTCAGAACGTTCAACAGGCTGCTACAGCCGTGTTGCCACTTAATTCGTCTCCTCGGTGTCGCCTTGGTGCCAGTTCGCGAAGCCCATTAGGTCTCCAGCGCCTTGTTACCCTGTTGAAACCGGATGGTTGACAGGGGTACACACTTCTGCTCGATGTGTGGACCGAAGTTCTGCTCGATGCGGATCTCGCATGACATCCGGAATGCGGCGGCGGAAGCTGGGATGGAAGAGAAGTCGCGAGAGTTCAGTGCGATGGGCGGCGAGATTTACGTGCCCGAAGGCGCGGCACTTTAGACGGCTGTCTAAGGATACTGCCCCGAGGGGGCGGACCCCCTCAGGCCCCTTGGTGTCCCGCCGGGATGGCGAGAGGCACCGGCCGTAGCCCGATCCGCGCGAGCAGGGCGCCGAACCGCGGATCATCGCGCAGCGGGTCGTAGGCAGAATCGACTTTCAGATAGATCAGGCCGGCCGATCGGGCGTCGAGGGCCTTGTCCAGCCAGTCGAACGCCTCATCAAGCTCGCCAAGCGCACCCCATCCAGCAGCGATCGCCTCCGGCCGGACGTACGACTCAGCGAATGCGGCCGCCAACCGCTCCAGAGTGGCGCGCGCCTCGTCGACCTCACCGATGGCGGCGAGTGCCCGGGCGACGTGGGCGTTGAAGAAGGCAATTTCGCCACCGGCTGCGCCCCGGCGGAACGCTTCCAGTGCCTTGGCCCCCTCGGCCCGCGCGATGTAGACGTGTCCCAACTCGAGCCACGCGTGGTGGTGGCCTGGATCAAGCTCGAGCGTCTCGCGCGCCTGATCGAGGGCTTCCTCGTAGCGTCGCGCAAAGCGCAGGAACCGGGCGAGCCAGCGGCTGAAGGTGGGCGAGAGCGGGTCGAGCCTCAGCGCGGTGCGGGCCTCCTCCACACTCTCCTCGACGCGGCCGGTCGGAGGCAGCATGCTGCCGAGCGCCCAGTGTGCGTCGGCGTATTGCGGGTTGGCTGCAACCGCCCGGCGCAACGCGAGCTCGCCGGCGTCGAAATTCCACTCGAACCAGCCGAGGACCTTTCCGAGCTCCGTGTGCGCTTCGGCGAGGCTGGGATCCATTTCCAGAGCTTTGAGCGCGGCCTGTTTCGCGTTCGGGTAGCCAACGCCCGGTGCGATCCAGTCGTCCGCCAGGAACATCCAGCTGTCGGCGATGCCGGCGTAGGCTCGCGCGTAATGCGGATCGACCGACAGCGCCTGCTCATAAAGGGCGACGCCGCGACGCAGGTCCGCTTCAGTGGACTTGTTCATGTAGAACCGGCCCTGCAGATACAGCTTGTACGCTTCCAGGCTGTCCGTGCTGGGCGCGATGAGCGGCTGCTCGGCGTCACCCATGAGCCGGACCTTGAGCGCACCCACGATGGCGCGCGCGATCTCGTCCTGAATGGCGAACACATCCTCCAGCTCGCGGTCGTAGGTCTCCGACCAGAGGTGGTATCCGTTCTCGATGTCGATGAGCTGAGCCGTGACGCGGATCCGGCTGGCTGCCTTGCGCACGCTGCCCTCCAACACGGTCGCTACGCCCAGCCGCTCGCCGATCTCTCGAATGTCGAGATCCTTGCCCTTGAAGGCGAAAGCCGAAGTACGCGATGCAACGCGCAGCTCGCGCACTTTGACGAGCGCGTTCAGGATCTCCTCAGTCATGCCATCGCTGAAATACTCGTTGTCGCGGTCATCGCTCATGTTGATGAACGGCAGCACAGCGATCGACTTGTCCGGCTCGACGGCCGCACGGGACGCACCGGCGGGTTCGCGAAGCTGGGCAGGGTGTGCCGTCCTTCCGGGCGCGCGGCGGATGCCTTCCGGCGTGACGTCAAAGGCCCAGGCGAGCACGAGGGCCACCGGGAATCCGAGCAGCACGAGCGCCACGACAATAGGGACGACCCACGCCGGCGAGCCCAGCGCTGGCAGGACTGTGGACGACACCTCGATGAAGAGCCAGCCGGCCACGACGTACGCGAACGCGACGCGCGCCACATGGCGGCGCTTCAACTCAGCGGCGAAACTCATGACTCTACTTTTCCAGGAATGGTCGGCCCTGCGTTTTCAGGTGCGGCCTGTCAACATACAGTCCCACATTGCCACGCAGCAATGGGAGACTCGTTGAACGGCGCAGCTGCGACATCGTTACTTGCACAGACGCAGGGACAAATGGTCGCGGACGCGTGCATGCGACTCAATCGACTCAATATACCGCCGAAAATCACAGCGATCTCTCGATGATGATGCACGTCGCAGGGTATTCATCCCGCAGGCCAGAGCGAGCGTCGAGAAGAACACCGCGCCTTGCTCGATGTGCGGACCGAAATTCTGCTCGATGCGCACCTCGCACGACATTCGGGCTCGTGTGAGAATCCGCGAGCCGTTATTGGTGCGGTGTGATATTCAGAATGCGGATCATGCCAGGCGAGGGACCATAGTACCAGAACACACGCCACGCGCCCGGTGTCTGATTCGCGACGTACGCCTCGAACACCTTTTCACCGAGCGGACCGCTGAGCGACGTGAACTCGTGTGTAGCGAGGCCGGGATGGCGCGTTTCGAGCAGGCCAAGCGTCTTGCGGACCTTCTTCAACTTCGGATCCTTCGTCGCCTCGAGCTTTCGCAGGACCGCTGCGGCTTCAGGCATGAACGTCAGCTTGAACAGCAATGATCAGTCGTCGTCTGCAAACTGCGCGAACGACCCGAGGTCCTCGAACTCCCCGGCCGCGGCCTGGCCGAGGGCGCGCTCCATTGAGGCGCGCAGCGCTGGGTTCTGCCACAGCCAGGCCTCGCTGGCTGGAATGGCGACGACAGGGTCAAGCAGGATCTGACCCTTATCGTTCACCAAAACGCGATAATCGGAGTCGC
>JBDSPG010000305.1:0-8143 GCA_039912685.1 Longimicrobiales bacterium
CTGCCGCAGCGCTGATTACAGCGACCACGAGCAGGGTGTATCCCGTCTGTGACCGAATCCTGTACATTCCCCATCCCTTTTGATGCTGCCATAGGGTCGCGCCATGCTTAGGAAAGATTCGTACCCAAATGATTGAAGCCCCAGCCCGGCCGATTGCTCGGATCCGGTTCGCGACCCTCGACACACCGATCGGGGAGATGCTGGCAGTAGCAAGTGATGACGCGTTGCACCTGCTCGAGTTCACGGACACCGATCGCACGCAGGTCCAGCTCACCCGCCTCGCCCGGCGCCTCGGCACCACGCCGTCGCCGGGGTCGAACGCCGCGATCGAGCAGACGGACGCGGAGCTGCGCGCGTACTACGCGGGCGATTTGCGCGACTTCAAGGTCGCGCTCGCACCCGCTGGCACACCGTTCCAGCAGGCCGTGTGGAAGATGCTCACCGGCATTGCGTATGGCACGACACGCAGCTACGGCGAGCAGGCGCGGCACATCGGACAGCCGACGGCAACGCGCGCAGTTGCGAGCGCGAATGGCGACAATCCGATTGCAGTCATCATCCCGTGTCATCGCGTGATTGGTGCGAACGGCAAGCTGACCGGGTACGGCGGCGGCTTGTGGCGCAAGCAGTATCTGCTCGATCATGAACGCGGCGGTGCTTTGCCACTGGGTGGTGCGTAATGGCGCGGCGGGTGGAAGTCGTGAACATGGAAGCCGGGTATCCGTCAGCGGAAGAGGCGCGCACCCGACTCGCAAACGAGCTCGACGTCGCAAGAAAAAAAGGCGTGGGTCTGCTGAAGATCATCCACGGCTACGGCTCGACCGGTAAAGGCGGTACACTGCGCAAATCGCTGCGCACGATGCTGCTGCGCATGGGGCAGGAAGGGAAGATCGGTCGCGTGATCTTCGGTGAAGCGTGGGACCTGTTCGACGAGCCGAGCAGGAATCTCATTGAGAGGTATCCGTTGATACGGGGCGATCGCGATCTAGGCCAATCGAATGCGGGCATCACGATTGTTGAAGTGCGAGGCCGTCAGCGCAATCGCAGTATGCGCGAGGATGATGATTGAATCAAAGGGAGGTTTCGTGGCACCAAAAGAGGACCCCGTCCGCAAGAAGTTCAGGTTGACGCAGTCAAAAATCGACCGCGCCAGGGAAATCCTTGGAACGACGACGGATACGGAAACGATCGAGAAAGCGCTCGAGCTGGTCGCGCTCCACGGCGCGAAGTATGCAAACACCGTCCCGGATCGTTAACCCGGGAGGTAGGTATGAAAAAGTCAGTCCTGCTGATCTGCTGCATCGCAGCCGCGTGCGCATCGAACAGCTCGAAGAGCAGCGACAAGGGCGGGTTGTCCGCCACGACCGGAGACTGGTCGGCGTCGCTGTCCTCGCGCAACAATTCCGGCATTACGGGGACTGCAGGCGTACAGAGCGCCGTCATAGGTTCCGGTATGCGCATTTCCATCCGCGGCGCGACATCGGGCGCAGCGCATCCGTGGCACGTGCATGCTGGTCCGTGCTCAGCTTCCGGCGGCATCATGGGCTCGCCGTCGAGCTATCCCGCTCTCACCATTGCAGCGGACGGCACCGCAACCGCGAACGTGACGATCAACGCTCCGCTGACCGAGGGGAACACATACTCCGTCAACGTGCATCGGTCGGCGTCCGATATGGGGACCATTGTTGCATGCGGCGAGCTGAAGAATTGAGGTAAGGACCAGGCCGACGCGGCTGCGCGCCGGCCTGGCAAAGCTGCGTTATCGTCTGGCTACTGGAAGCTTGCCTTGAGACGCTGGCCCGCGTATTCCTGCGCTTCCCTTGCCTTCGCAACGACGGCGGCCATCCCGAAGAACTCATGCGTGACGCCGACGAAGTGACGGTGTTCCACCGCAACGCCCGCCTTCTGCAGTGCGCTCAAGAGCATTTCGCCGTCCGTCTTCAACGGATCGATCTCCGCTGTGATGATCGTCGTGGCCGGCAGCCCTGCGAGGTTCGCCGCGACGAGGTTGATACGGGGATCCTGCAAGTCCGCCGGAGTACGTATGGTGTGTGACGCGAACCAGTTCATCATCGGACGATTGAGCGGCTTTGCCGTCGCGTACTGCGTGTAGGACGCAGTCGTCGTGTCGTTCTGCGCGATCGGGTACACGCTGAGAACGTGGGTCGGCATTTGAAGCTTTGCATCGCGCGCGGCAACTGCAGTCGCAACGGCGAGGTTTCCGCCTGCGCTCTCGCCCGCGAGCGCGATCTTCTTCGGGTCACCCTTGATCGATGCTGCGTTGCTCAATACCCAGCGGTATGCAGCAAGGGCGTCATCATGCTGCGCAGGGACCTTGTTCTCCGGGGCAAGCCGGTAGTCGATTGACACGACCACTGCATTTGCGGCCTTCGCCACACCGCGCGCGCCACCATCGTATACATCCTTGCTGCCAATGACCCAGCCGCCGCCATGGAAGTACAGGATCACGGGGAACGGTCCGTTGCCAGCCGGCGTGTAGATGCGTGCCGGGATCTGGCCCGCGGCTCCCGCGATCGTCCGATCGGTGTGCGTCACTCCCGGGACGAGGCTGTCCGGGCTGGTAGACCTGCCGTCCGCCTTGAGCACGTCCATAACGGCATCAGTGGGAGTCGGTTGCTTGCGCGCCTCGCCGGGGGCCAGCGTTTCGATCGCTGTGCCGCCCTTCGCGGCGAGGGCGTCCAGCACGCGCTGCATGTCAGCGTCGGTTCCGCTCGCAGGGGCAGCAGCTGGTGGAAGTGTGTCGGTTGAGACCGTCGTCCCGGGGGTGTCGTCCTTCGCGCAGGCGACCAGGGTCAGAGCCATGGCACCAAGCAGGATTGTTGATTTGCGTCGCATAATTTCTCCGTTGAGTATGTCCGCGCCCGAACACCGGGCGCACATACACACAACACACGAATCGCGCCATGGGCTATTTTTCCGGGGAGAACGCTGGCGCAAAGCGCCGGAACCATCGAATCTTTCCAGTCCGACACCTCCTCCAGACGCCCAGTCACCGAGAGGCCCCATGCTCGTCGCACTCCTGCTGCTCCAGGCCGCTTCCCAGGTCCCGAAGCGCAGCGTTCCCGACCCCGGCGTCATTGCGACCAATCAGACCATAACGCCTGCGGGCGTGCAGAGTGTGTTCGACGGTCGAGTTACTGGATTAAAGTTCGGGCGCGATCCGCGCGAGCTCTGGGTGGCCGTGCCCGGAAACGCGTGGCAGCTCGCATGGACGGACAACCGTGTGCTCAGGAAGGAAGCATTCAACGGTCGCGCCGGTATCTACGGCCTTGTTGTCGATCCCGTGACCGGACGCGCGCTCGTGTCGACTGTCGGGCGTGTACCGGCCGGTGTGACGCGGCCTGCTGGTATCACAGCAACGACCGGCAATGTTGCGCAGCTGCTCAGTGTCGAGCCCGGTGCGAACGGGATTCCGACTACGCAGCGTGCATGGCTCGGTGTGCTCGGTCGCGATGCGGTCGGCGGTCCCGCTGTTGCCTCGCGGGCGAACAGCGCCGGCCATCGCGTTGTTGTGATTCCGCTGCTCGCGCAGAATCAGCTCGCTGTCATCGATGCGGATAATGGTGCCGCCATCTCGACCGTGCCGCTCGGTGTTGTGCCGGTCTCTGCAGTTATTTCTGGCGACGGCAGCACTGCATGGGCCACCGAGATGGCCGGTACCAAACCGAAAGCAGGAGATCGCACCGCGAAGCAGTGCTGCGAAGGCTTCGCAGAACAGATCCGTGTCGACGAACGCGGCATTGCATTGCCAGGAACTGTAAGTCGCATCGATGTCGTGCGTGGCATCGTAACGAATCGCATCACGGTCGGCCGTCATCCCACTGCACTCGCGTGGGACACCGCGCGCGGCCGGTTGTACGTGGCAGACGGCAATGATGATCGCGTCACTGTGATCAACACACGCAGGCCTGGTGTTCACACGGTCATCGACATCAAACCCTTCAAGCAGCGCGCAATCGGCCTCGCACCGACTGCGGTCGCATTGTCACCCGACGGCCATCGGTTGTTCGTTGCCCTCGGCGGCGTCAATGCAGTCGCTGTGTATGACGTGCACGTTCCAGAGCGTGCGACACTCGTAGGCCTGCTGCCGACAGGTTGGTACCCATCCACGCTCGACGTCAGCAGTGACGGCAGATTCCTCGCCGCAGGTACCCTGCTCGGTGTTGGATCCGGCACGGGAACGACGGTCGGGCAGACTGCGCGCTACGTGCACGCGGTGCGCGGTAGTGTCAACGTAATCGAGATCCCCAACGCCGCGCGCTTCGCTGCGTTCAGCGTTGCAGTCGCGGAGAACAACCGCTTGACGCTCGCGAGCGCACCGGGTTCCGGCGCTGACGCACTTGCCGCGCGCGCGGATGTCCGTCCCCGCGCAGTGCCCGAGCGGCCCGGCGAGCCGTCCCTGATTCAGCACGTGGTATACATCATCCGGGAGAACCGCACGTATGACCAGGTGCTCGGCGCGCTCGGTCGCGGCGATGGCGATCCGTCCCTCGTGATGTATGGGCGCGATGTCACGCCCAACACGCACGCATTGTCGGAGAAGTATGTCACGTTCGACAGAATGTTCGCGTCCGGCGGTAATTCCGCGGATGGACATCAGTGGCTGACACAGGCGAACGAAACGGAATACACGCTGTGGCCGCTGTACAATGGACGCAGCTACCCGTATGACGGCAGTGATGCGCTCGCGTATTCATCGGGTGGCTTTATCTGGGATGCGGCCGCGGCGCGCAACAAGTCGGTCGCCGTGTTCGGCGAGTTCGCGCCCGAGAAGCCGGATTCCGGTGCGCCATGGCGGAACCGGCTGCTCGAGGAGTATCGCGCGCGCCGCGCCGGCACCGGCAACGCGCCGATTCCGACGTTCAATACCACATCGGAGATCCCATCACTCGACCGCACACTCATCCGCAACTTTCCCACATGGACACTCGGCGTTCCGGATGTGGTGCGTGCAGAAATCTTCGCAGCGAACCTCAAGGCGTGGGAAGCCGCGGGCTCGATGCCGAATCTCGTGATCATTCAGCTGCCGAGCGATCACACGACTGGTACATCCGCCGATTGGTCCACGCCGAAGGCCAGTGTTGCCGACAACGACCTGGCGACGGGTCAGATGGTCGAGGCACTGACGAAGTCATCGTTCTGGCCATCCACCGCGATCCTGGTTGTCGAAGATGATGCGCAGAACGGCGTCGATCACGTGGACGGCCATCGCACGGTCGCACTCGCAATTAGTCCTTACACGAAGCGCGGTGTGGTCGATTCCACGTTCTACAATGCGCCGTCGCTGCTCAAGACCATCGAACTGATGCTCGGACTGCCGTCGCTATCAATGTTCGATCTCGTCGCGTCCGACATGGGCGCCGCGTTCATCGGGCCGGATGATGCGCCCGACTTCGCGCCATACACCGCGATCGAGCCCGCGCAGTCGCTGTACGAGGTGAACCCACGCCCGAATCAATTGCGCGGCGCGCAGCGCGACGCTGCGGTTGCCAGCGCGAAGATGCGTTTCGACGTACCGGACGCCGCACCGTCGGACCGGTTGAACCGGATCCTGTGGTCCGATGCGCGCGGATGGAATACAACGTATCCAGGGGTGAAGCAGGGGCTGTTCATGCCGCTGTCGAAGGACGTGGATGATGAGGAAAGGGAGGAGGCGCGGGAGCGCGCGGCGAAGAAGGTGAAGGCTAAGGTCGACAAAGGCGCGGGGACGATCGACTGAAGCTGATCATCTTTCCTCCAGAACGCGACCGGAATCACTCCGCGGAACTGCGGAAGAGCGCGAGGAATTCAGCCGGACTCAGAGCCTGCAGACCCAAGCTATGGAAGTCCCGTGCGTTTCGTGTAATCAGATAGTCGGCGCCGATGTTCATGGCACACACTGCCTGCACCGCATCTTCGAAGTCGGGCGCCGTGATGGAGAGCGCCTGAAGCAGTGTGTTCTTTTCGACGGGCACGATGCGAAACATGTTCAGCAGATCCAGCATCGCAGCATTCGCGCGCTGCCGATCGAGATGACGTCCTGTGAGATAGTGGAGCGTCGTGACCGTGTGCGCTGCTATAAAGCCCTGCACGTCGTCGCCATCGAGCAATGAAAGGGTCGCCGCGGATTCGGCGACCCACGGCTCCCGGCTGGTGAGAACGTCCAGGATGACATTGACATCAAAGAAGAGCTTCACGCACCGTGCTTCCGCTCGAGATAGTCCCGGTGCTCCTGCACATCAGCGTCGGCCGGAAGAATACCGATGAGGCGTCTCACCGCTGGCGTATGGCCTGTTGGCGGCTGCTCACTGGCGAGCGCGTCGAGAAATGTGGATACGAGCCTGGAAATGCTGGTTTGATGGCGCTCGCTATAGTGCCGGGCCCGTTCAATGACGGTCTCCTCAACACTGAGGGTGAGCTTTCGCAAAGACACGGAGCCTCCTGATCGAGTACGTATGAATGGTATAATGTAACACGTATAACGTCAATTGACACCAAGCTAGTCTGGCTATATTTTTATGGACAGACTAGCCAAGGAGGTCAAATGGCCACGTGGACACTCGAAAAGGCCAAGAACGGATTCAGCGAAGTGGTGCGCCGGGCGCTGAACCACGAACCACAAGTGGTTACGCGGGGACGGGGGAATGATGCCGTCGTGGTCGTGGCGAAAGCCGACTACGAAAAGCTTATTACGCCACAGAACCTTGTGGACTTTTTCGCCAATTCTCCGCTCGCCGCAGCTGTCGCTGACGGCGCGTTCGACCATCTCCCCGATGGAATCGACCCGTTTGCACGCTCACGCGACACAGGGCGCGACCTGGACCTCGGCTGACCGATGAAATGGCTGCTTGATACGAACGTTTTGTCGGAGCTCATCAAGCCGCAACCGGACGAACGTGTGGTGCGGTGGCTGCAATCCAATTCGCAAATGGACTATGCGTTGAGTGTCTTGACGTTTGGAGAAATAGAGAAGGGCATCGCGATGCTGCAACCAGGTGTGCGGCGCGTTGACCTCGCGCACTGGGCCCGAACCGAAATCCCCAGACAATTTCTTGGCCGCGTGCTGTCAATCGATACGACTGTCGCGATTGCCTGGGGTGCTCTCGCGGCACGCTCACAAAGCAACGGTCGTCCGCTTCCCGTGATTGACGGACTCATCCTCGCCACAGCTCAGATTTCGAATCTCGCGCTCGTCACGCGCAACACCGCAGACTGCGCCGAACGAGGCGTGCCTGTGTATGACCCGTGGCATGACATGACGTATGCGTGACGGCCGGACTCTTTCTGGCGACGGCGGATGGCGAGGCTCCTGATTGGCCGCACGCGCGCGAAGGGGAAGGTTAATTAGCCGTGACCTGGAATGTCGTCACGGTTTCTGGTATATCGAGCGTTGATACCACACTCACCTCAGGCCAGAAAGTGGCAACATAAAAATGAATATCCGGCCTCTACTGAGATTTACGTCTTTCATTCTCCTGACCGTGTTCGAGTGCACACTAACGTCTCCCGCCGCGGCACAAAGCGCCTCGACAAAGTCGACGGCCTCACCCCAACAACGGGACGGTCAACATGACTTCGATTTTGAGTTCGGAAGCTGGAGGACGCAGCTGCGATTGCTCGCGCGGCCTATGACGGGGTCAACCACCTGGAATGAATACGAAGGCACGACCACGGTCCGCCCTGTTCTGGACGGCCGCGCCAACCTGGTTGAACTGGTTGCAAAAGGCGACGCCGGCCGCATCGAAGGATTGAGCATGCGGCTCTATAATCCGGCCACGCGCCAGTGGAGTCTCAACTTCGCATCGCCGACAGGTGGCGTTTTTACAACTCCAGTGTTTGGCGAATTCAAGAGCGGCCGTGGCGAGTTCTATGGCACTGACACAGCGAACGGCAGGTCGGTGCTGGTGCGCTTCATCATCACGAATGTTACGCCCCGCTCATGGCGTTTCGAGCAGGCATATTCAGATGACGCGGGAAAAACCTGGGAGATCAACTGGATCGTAATAGACACCAAGGTGGACTAATCTCACCGGCAATGTCACAAACGAGCCAATGGCCGCTACGGTCATTTGTGCGTTGCCGATCGGCCCGCTGAGGTCCATTGGACCTCAGCGTCCGCCCCTGCGAGGTTTTCTCCCGTTCC
>JBDSPG010000356.1:0-2889 GCA_039912685.1 Longimicrobiales bacterium
CCGTGGCTGCCGTAGCTACTGGTGCGTGAGCGCGCGCGCGCAATGCGGAGTCGCGTGCTCGAGCGGCTGGAGCGCGGGCCGCTGGGGTTGAGCGATTTGCAGCGTGTAGATCGCGCTCTCTCGGCCGCACTCGAGCTGCGTGATGCCGCGCTCTCAGATGACCACGACGTCGATGCGCTTCACCCCGGCCGCACTGTTCTCATTCTCGTCGATGATCTCGCCGTGACAGACTCCCTCCTGCTCGCAGCGGGCGCGCAACTGGAGTCGTTGCGGCCTGAGCTGCGGTCGGTGCCGGTGGATCCGGAGGTTATGGAAGTCCTGAATGGTATTCCGACGCCTAGGATCGATGCGGGCGCGGGGGCCGATGCGGCAGTTGGCACGGTTGGGGCCGACGATCTGCTGGAGCGGCTGCTCAGCCTCAGCCCCAGCCTCCTGGATGTCGTGCTCGCGGAGCGGCTCGACCACGCAAGACATCTGCATCTCCGCGACCGGTCCCTGTGGCCCGAAGGCCTCGCTGTCGAGGAGGCTGTGTACCTTCCGCTGGCGCAGCGCCGCGGCGGCTTGATCGCCCTGCGCTACGAGCGCTGGCACCGGGCTTTCGCGGCGCGAGCCGCACGCGCGGGGTAGCCCTTTCCGCTGGATTGCGCGACCTTGCGTGGCCAGTGGGTGGATAGCACATTTTTGGCACTGTCGGCGGGCGCCGTGCCGGACTGCCGCCCGCCATGTTTGTCGCCGTTGGAGGAACCTGTAATCATGCCGTACGTCATTAGCGAGCCGTGCATCGGGACGAAGGACGCGAGCTGCGTCGAGGTGTGTCCCGTCGACTGCATATATGAAGGCGACGATCAGTACTACATCCACCCGGACGAATGCATCGACTGCGGTGCCTGCGAACCGGAGTGCCCGGTCACGGCGATCTTCCCCGACACCGACGTGCCGCCGGAGTGGACCAGCTACATAGAAAAGAACCGCGTCCACTTCGAGAAGTAGACGCGGTCCTCACCGCTCTTCAGCCGACGAACGCCGACTCCTACAGACCTGCGGCCCGAATCGCATCGAGACCCACCTTTACCGGCACTGTTTCCCCAGCGGGCAATGTCCCAGACTCTTTCGCGTCACTCTCACGAGTGAGGATGAGGCCTGCGGCGATCGCGGCTACGGCTAGCAAACTGACACTCAAGGTTCGGATAAATACCTCCCGGTAGGTTGAGGTCGCTGACCGGCGACCTGCGGGAACGGAACGTACGAGATCTGCCTCGTCGCTACCGGCTCAGCTAAGCGTTTGTTGATGGACGTTTGACGCACAGGAAGAACGCGCGGGCGCGGGCGGGCGTGACAACAAATGTCGGCGGGTGCTGTAACGAAGTAGTTGCGGATGGGCGCGCGCTCCGGTTGTTCGCCGGAGTCGCGCACCCATGATCAGATCAGCGGCCGCCCCATCGAACGGACAGCGATAGCTCGCCGCCCAACAAATTACGGTAAATCGGCGTGTCGCCCTGGATCTGGCCGAACGTCAGACGTCCACCCGGTGTTATGTCGAGTGATCCGGCGCGAAGCGGCACATCAGTGCCCGCGCCTACCAGCCAACCCTCGCCACCATCCAGGCTCCGCGTCTGCATGCGCGCATCAACGCTCGGCGCGAGCGACAGTGACCCGAGGCGAACTGAGCCGACGAGTCCGCCGATCAGCAGGTTCTGTGTACCCGTCGAGAACGTGCTGTCACCAAGGATCGCACCGTTCTGATCCGTGATATCGATGCTCACATCGCCGTGCTCACGCCAGATATCGGCCGCGTAGAGCGTCCATGCCGCGCTCGCGCCCGTGCGGAACGAGTACGCGAGATCGCCGCGCCAGCGATTGCCCGGCTGGAAGAGGTCACGCCCCTGGACCTGGTCCTGCGAGTAGTTCTGGAATGTCACGCCGCCGGTCAGCTTGTTACCGGCAATGTTGCGGTCGAGACCGAAGCGCACGCGAATCTCATTGCCGGGCGTGTACTTCAATGACGAGTCCGCCACGGGCTCGAATTCACTGGACAGTCGATAGCTCACACCCAGACCAACTCCTGTGCGCCCGATGTGGTGTGCCGTTGCGACGCCTGTGGTGAAGCCGGCGCCGAGGCCCCAGCTTGCTTCGCGGAACCCGAGCATGTCGCTCGCGAGCACTGCTGCTACACGCGCTTCACTGTCGGTGTGCGTTGCGTTGCCTGTCGGGATGTTCGCGCCTAACGTAACGAGCGCCCACGGCGTTGCCTGCACGTTCAGACGAACACGCGTGTCGACCATGCCGGAGAGAGTGTGTGTCGTTCCGCCGATCAGCGCACTGCCTCGCGCATACGCTGTGTAGACGTCGCCCGACACACGCGAGCTGATCGGAACCTGCGTGGCGAACGGCACCATCAGCAGGTTCGCAGCCTTCACACCGAGACCGTCGTCGAAACTATATCCCTGGAAGAACACACCCGAGCCTACTGACACCGAGCTGCTCTGCGCCGCTACCGGTGCGGCTAAGGCAACGAGTGCGATAGCCGCGAGAATACGTCGCATGATCAGTTACCTCCCTTGCGTACCTGTGCGGTCACCTTCGCGGTGGGATTGGGGATCGTTATCACGACGGTTGCTTTCTTCGCCTGGCTGATCGTCGGTGCGGTGTTGCCTTCATTCGTAGGCGACTGACGCTCAGTGCCGACGGTACCCGACTGGCCCGGTACGCTGCTGCCCTGTTGTGATGTTGCGATTGTCGTTGCCGGCGACGGATTCAGGTCGAGTGCAATGCTCGTCGCGAGGTCCGTTGCTGTCGATGGCGGCGGTCCGCTCTGCAGAACTGCGAGATCGGCTGTTGTCGTCTGCGCAGCCTGTCCAAGCTGGGCGGCTTCCGTCGTCTGCAAGCGTG
>JBDSPG010000376.1:0-3094 GCA_039912685.1 Longimicrobiales bacterium
GTCCTGTCCAGAGAGCGCCGACCTTTAAGGGTCGACTGACAAATTCGATCTTAGCAAAGTCGAGCGCTGATGTCAACCAATGATACTATCATCGACGCTCCCGCCCTCTCTCTCGCGCTCCAGGTGAGCGACCGGAGAGCTAACAACCACCACGCCCTACGCGAACGCCCTGAATACGGGGCTTTTCACCCACCGGGCGTTATGACTGAATTATCGGTCGGAGCAGGTACAAGCACAAACAGCAGAATGGCTGCGGCAATCGCGAGCGCGGCACCCGACGCGAACGCCGGCGCCGAGCCGAAGGCGTTCCAGATGACGCCGAACACGACGCTCGACAACAGCGCACCGATTCCAGTGACAGCGTTGTAGATGCCAAAAGACGTTCCGCGCTCTGACGATGGCGCGAAGTCGGCGACAAGCGCCCGCTCAGTTCCCTCGACGCATCCGTAGTAGATCCCGTAAATGAAGAACCACGTCAGCAGCGCCCACAAGGAATTACTCACCGCAAAGCCCGCATACACGATCGCGTACACCGTCCAACCGATGGCAATCAGCGGACGCCGGCCGACACGGTCTGACGCCGCGCCTCCAATAAGCGACGCGCTCATCTTGACGACGTGGAGCACCGACCAGAACAGCGGGATCAGCTGAGGTCCGCCCGCTGCTTCAGTCAGACGCAAGAGAAGGAATGCGTCCGTTGAGTTGCCGAGGGTGAACACCGACAGGACGAGGAGGTAGCGCTTCAGTGGCGCAGGGAGCGTGACGGGATTAGGGATTAGGGATTTGGGAATAGTAGTGCCGACCTTCAGGTCGGCCCGACTCTCGCGGACCCATAGCAAGAGCAAAACAGTCGCAGCGCCCGGAATCGCGGTCAACGCGAACAGCGTGCGATAGCGATTGGGGAACGCGAGCAGAAACGCCGTCGCAAGCAGCGGTCCCACGACGGCGCCTGTGTGGTCCATCGCGCGGTGAAAGCCGTACACCTTTCCGCGATTTGAATGACTCGCGAAGTCGGCGAGCATCGCGTCGCGCGGCGCACCGCGAATTCCCTTTCCAACACGATCGACGAAGCGCAGCACGAAGACCATCCACCACGAACCTGCAACGCTGATGAACGGGCGTGCAAAGCCCGAGAGCGAGTAGCCACAGATCACAATCGGCTTCCGTCGCCCCCAGCGATCCGACAGCCGTCCGGACATGAACTTCAACACGCTGCTTATCGCTTCCGCAGCGCCTTCGATGATGCCGAGGGACACGGCAGTGGCGCCGAGGACTGCCGTCAGAAAGAACGGCAGCAGCGGATACATCGCTTCGCTCGCGACGTCGTTCAGCAGGCTGACAGCGCCGAGCAGCCATACTCCGGCCGGAAGGCCCCAGGGCGTAGAATTGATTGGAGAATGAGTGATTGGTGACTGGGCGACTCGATCGGGCAATCGCATCGATTACCCATCAAATCACAAAATCACCTGCACTCTTTCTTAAATGTATTTATGGCTACTTTGAAAGACGTCCTCGCCTCCCGCACGCGCGAGGGCGAGCTGTATCACCGACACGACAACGATTGGGTGCATTGCTACGCGTGCGGCCATAACTGCAAGATTCCCCACAATCGTAAGCTGCTGTTCGCGGGCCGAGTGCGAGCCGGATTCGCCCCCGCGCAGAAGCGGACTACTCTCCTTCCTTAGGCCACTTGAGATCGCGAAAATGCCCTCTTGCTGATCTTCCGATGCGCAAAGTGGACGTTGGGGTGAGGGTGTGACCGCTGAGGACATGAAGGAACTTCGTTAATCCCCATCGCTGTCCGACATCAGTAAAAAGCACCCAGTGAGCGCAAGCGCAGAATTAACCGAACGGAGGACATTCTATAGCCGAGTAAGAAATCGGCCCCCAGCGCGAGGTTCTGATTGACCGACACATCCTGATGGTGAAGGTAGTGCGCTTGCGCCACGTGCGACACGTACCGAGACTTGAGCAGCATTCTCATCAGCGCTCCAGCTCGCTGAAAAGCTTCAGCTCGTCTCATGTGAAGGTACGGATGAAGGTAATGCGACAGTGCGAGGAAGGATAGCGATGTAAGCAGCGACACTGCGCCGAACAACAACGTCAAATGTCCTCCGCATGCGTTGACGCTGGTGCTGGTAGCGATCGTGAGCAATGACGAAAACGGTGCCAGCACCGCTACATCCTGAAGTGGATGGGCCAACGACGTGCCGTATCCGGATGCGACGATGTCGTTGGCCTCCGACGCGGTGCGCTCGCCTACCATTTTGTCTATCCGTCTTTTGATTGACGTCCGCGCGTCGGCGACATCGAGCGATGGACTCGCGGTGTCGCGCGGTGCAAAACGGTCAACGTAATTGGCTGCATAACTTGCGTGATGGACCGTGCCGTGGCTGAACGACGTGGCTGCCGCATAGCGGTAAAGTCGCTGACCGATGGTCCCAAATCTCGCGAGAACCCGCGCCATCTTCGCTTGCCGCTCCTTTGATGCATGTCCCAGATATTTGTGGAGACAATGTTCGGCAAACGTATTGATCACATAACCATGTGCGAAGCCGAGCACGATTTGTAGGCCGGCGTCTGTAACCGCAAGCACTGTAATAACTGCCAAGGCCACGGCGTCTTGAGCCCTCGGGCTGTACTCAACGTATAGATTCAACGCCGCCGACACGAACTTTCGTTCCTGCCGGCGGAATAAGGCAGTATGCAGCACTTGAACGTCGTGGGTCTGCTTCGCGAGATAACGGCGCGGCAATCGCCCTGCTTCCACGCCACACTCGACAACTCGTTCCCCCAAAAGCGCAAAGCGCATTTTCGAGAGCGCTGTGGCACACCTGTGCCGGTCGATCACTACGGGCGCGGGTGCACCTAGAGTAGATTGCCGGAGCAGGGCAAGAACGACCAGGTACTCAACTACTGTTGCGTTGTTGTCATCGTCCAAACGATGCGCGACACTGTCGAGCCACCCTCCTATCTGCGGGTCCTCTCGCGATGCTGTGGAGTTGCAGAGGAGACTCAGAATGCTTAGAGCCGTCTCGTCAAAGAGATTAGTGACCGAGAGGGGTGAGCCAGGTGAAGCCGAAGAGGCAGCAGT
>JBDSPG010000414.1:0-10583 GCA_039912685.1 Longimicrobiales bacterium
CACAGGCGCTCGCCGGCGTGGCGGTCACCCCCAAGTAACCGAACCCGGAGCCCTCAGAACCCAACGGAACCCGGAGCCCTCATAGCTCCATGGGTTGACGCGAATATCATCGGCGTCGTGAGCGAACTCGGTCACGGCGCCGATTTCGTTCGCGTGCGGGCGGGCCCTGCGGCATGGCGACGGGCGACGGAACCAGCTTCGTCAGATGACCAGATCTACCAACCCGGATCCAATTCAGCCCCGCTTCACATAATATACGTTATGTAAACTTACACGGTGGATAAGTCGTATATGATTCCACATCAGGTTTGGGTGTACCCCTGCTCCGGGTACTTCAGTACGCGGGTTCCTAGAGCGGCCGGATCGACCGAGGTAAGGCAGAAAGCAGTTGAGCCTGACCATCCTAAATAGTGTCGCAGGAAAGAGTTAGGACAGTGTGATTAAAGTTTGCCCATAATGCTCTGCAGCCTGAGTTTCCACACCCGCCAGACCGCTTCGCGGATGATCCGCTTGGACATTTTGGACTCGCCGAGACTGCGGTCTACGAAGACGATTGGGATTTCGCTGATGGTGAATCCCATCTTCCAGGCCCGCATGCTCATCTCGATCTGGAAAGCGTAGCCTTCCGACTCGACGTCATTGAGCGGGATGGCCTCGAGGACTTTCAGACGGAACGCCTTGAATCCGCCGGTCGCATCGAACAGCGGCAGGCCGGTCACTATGCGGGCGTATACGTTTGCGAAGTAGGAAAGTGCCAATCTGGCGATTGGCCAGTTCACCACCGTCACCCGTCCGTCCAGATACCGGGAGCCCAGGACCAGGTCGTAGTTCTCGAGCCCACTGAGGAACTGCGGCAGGTGGACCGGGTCATGGGAGAAGTCGGCGTCCATTTCGAGGAGGCCGTCGTAGGTGCGCTCGATCCCCCACTGGAATCCTGCCAGATATGCGGTTCCCAGTCCGAGCTTCCCTGCTCTGTGCAGCACATGTATTCGCGGCTCGGCCGCTGCCAGCTCATCGGCCAGAGCGCCGGTCCCGTCCGGCGAGTTGTCATCGATGACCAGGATCTCGATGCGCGGGTCCTGCGCCAGAACGAGAGGCAGCAGCCGCGGCAGGTTGTCCCGTTCATTGTAGGTCGGGATGATGACGAGGGCGCGTTCGATAATTCTCATACTTGGCTTGTCAGGGGCTGTCCGTTTGCGGTCGGCGACCTTGGAATCAGGGGAATAAACAGGAGCGGCAGCAGCTCCGCTGCGGTAAACCACAGCCGGGACGAGATCGAGATCAGGACGGCAAGAGACGGTTCGACACCGATGGTCTTGAGCATGCCGATCATGACAAACTCCCTGACGCCAATACCCGCCGGAATACCAATTGCCAGGAATCCGACCAGGTACGCGGCGGCAATGGTTCCACCGGTCATAACGAAAAGGCTGGCCGGTACAGGCGAAAATGCGCTAACAAATAATACGAAGGAGGTCCCTAGCAGGATCCAGGAAAAGGTGTAGCCGGCGGCCCAGATGGTTCCGTTTCGCACGGTCATAGCCTCGGCCACCGCCACACTGTTGCCGAGTCGTCCGCCGAGCGTGGGCCCGACGATGCGAATCAATGCGTTACGGAACACCTCCCCTAACGGTGTCGCCGCGAGGACCCAAACCGCTGCTGCAGCAGCCGCAAAAATTCCGAGGCTGAGCCAGAGCGGATTAATTCGGGTGAGCACATGGCCATCAACCAGGAATTCGCTGAGCCCCGGCAGGGTCAGTCCCAGCACGAGCAGGCCGGTTGCAAGAAAAATGATCTGGGCGATGACCGACGCGGCTGCCGCGCGGCCGGCTGCCATGCCGAACCGGGTAGCGAGGGTCGCAACGCCCGCGATCTGCCAGACCTTTCCCGGCACATAACGGCCGAGACTCGAAACGAAGTAGATGTGAACGGTCTCCCGCGGTCCGGGTGCCGGTGACCCCAGGTCGATGGCGATGCGGCGCCACAGGAAGGCGTGTATGAACTGGGTCGCCACGAGGCCGGCAAGAGACAGGATCAGCAGTCCTGTTTCCGGTTGTTGATCCACGATCTCGGCCCAGGTGAGCTGCTTGAGGTCAGGTGCGATCGCCCGGTAGACGAACCATATGACGAGGGCAGCCAATACGAGCCCGGCCAACCGCACCGCGAGACGTCCCCATGCCCTGCCGGCCGAACGCTGCGTTTCGGTCACGTCGCGGGCTTGTGGGCCACGAGTCCGATGCGTCGGCGCAGCAAAGGCACCCAACGGGCGAATGCGTGCTCGAGCAGGTTCCAGCCTGGCAGATGCGAAGGCAGGTACTGCACCGCTTCCACCTTGAACCCTGCGCGCGTCAACGTGTTTGCAAGGTCAGCCGCGGAACGGATTCCTATATGCGACGGGTCCTGGGTCATTACACCGCTATCCTTGAGCCTCTCGAACAGATGAGACTGCTCTGGCGTGTATATGACGATCCGTCCACCCTCGCGCAGCGAACGATACGCTTCGGCGATGATGCGCGAGAGCGTGTCATCATCGAGATGCTCGGTCATGTCAGCGGCGAGTACGATGTCGCATGATCGGTCGGGCAGTGGCAGCAGCACTGCATCCGCCTGCACGAAGTCCGCGTGCGGCACGCCTTCCGCGGCAGCCACACGCCGTCCTGCCTGCACGGCCTCGACGGCTGGATCGATGCCGATCGCGTGCGCGCCGTTCCTCGCTGCTTCCACCGTGAACGTACCCATGCCGCATCCGATATCGATCAATGTGCGGCCGGCGAGGTCGCCCGGGAGCAGACGGAATACATTGGCGATGCGCTGGCGCGCGAAACGATTGCGTGTGCGATAGCGCGCAACCAGGTCGTCGAAGTACGCGCGGTCGTAATGATCAGCAACATCGTATGCGGTAACGCCAGGTCGCACCAATGGACTACCCTTCCCCGCCGTCGTCCGCGTGCACAGTCTCAGCGCCCGCAGGCTCGCGACGAATCATCCCGCCGACAACCGCACCGACAAGCAGCAGAATGAGTGCGATCGATGTGAACGCAGCCATTCGCAGATGGCTCGCGTCATAATGCATCTCGACATCTGACGCACCAGCCGGTACGACGATGCCTCGGAACGTGTAGTCAGTGCGATGGATGGTCGCGGGCTTGCCGCCGACTGTCGCCTTCCACGATGGATAGTAGTTGTCAGTTATTACGAGCAGCGCGGGACGATCGGACGTCACGCGAAGCTTCATTCGATTCGGTGTGCGCTCGACCCAGTCCGCGCCACCCACCGGGTCCGGCTGAATCGTGGCGAACTCCGGCGTGCTGTCCGCGATCAGGGCGTAGGCATGCAGATTGAGTTGACCGGTCTGCATCGCGGGGAGCACCACGCTGTCGGGAGCAACGCGAATTCCGCCGACAAGGAACGCGCGCGGCAGAACACTGCGGTTGCGATAGACGACGCTCGTCTGCCCGACAAATGCCTCTTCCAGCGGTCCACTCTGCTGGAGCTTGCCCGGGAATACGATGTATTCCGTGTTCACCAGATCGAGCAACTGCTTGTTGTCGTAGATGTTGGGTGCGTCTGCACCGCCGACGAGCGCCGCATAGCGACCGATCTCGTTGCCGTGCAGACCGCCGACCTGCTCGATGCCATGGATCGCGAGCGTATTCCGCGATAGCGGACGGGTGCTTGCATCATAATCAGCGGCGCGGAAAACGTGCTTGCCGCCCTGCGCCTGCGCGATCAGGAACTGCTGCGCATCATTCGGTTTGAAGAAGCCGTATTGCTCGGCCTCGTCGTTACGGCTGGCAGTCGCCTTCACGAATGGTCGGTCTACGCGGTACAAGTCGATCGCGGCGAGCGCAATGATGACTGCGATCGCAAGACGTCCACCAAACATCGACTTGCGCAACCCGGTCCACCACAGCGCGACGAGCAATGCCATGATGAACAGTAGCCAGAATCCAATTTCCATGTGCGGCAGATTCTCTGCGAGCCCCGCCCCACCCTGCTCGCCCGGGTTGTAGAAGCTCAGCCACACCTTGAGCAGACCGCCACTCGAAGCAAACACAGCTAGTATCGCCGTGAGTCCCGTCATGATCCACATGTAGCGTGTGACGGCCTGCGTCTCGTCGTCATCCCCGCCTCTCAGCGCGAGCAGCCGTTCGAGCGCGAGCGCGCCGAGCGTGCAGATGCTCAATGCATAAAGGAAGATGATGATCGATGGCGCGCGGAAGAGCTTCACGCCGGGAATCATCAAAAAGAGATGGAACAACGGAGTCGTCGCGCCCGCCGCGTACAGTAGCGTAACCGCTCCCAGGCCCGTGAAGAACCAGGTGCGCGCCGTCCGCCGGCGCAGGAACAGGATGGGCAGAAGCAGGAGCGCGATGACGCCCGCGTACTCACTGTTCAACTTGAAGCCGTTGCGACCCCAATAGGTCGGCTTATTGTCCGGCGTAATCGTCGAGCCGACAAAGTCGGGCACAACGAGTGAGGCGAGCTCCTCCGGATGGAGCGCATACTCCGTCGCAGCGAGGTACGTTGCAGCCGGACTCTTACGCTGGTCGACACGCAGCGATGTCGAGCGTAGATACTCGAGCGGCGGCAGGAACTGGATGGCGGCCGCGCCAGTGCCGAGAATGCCGGCCAGGGCGAACATCCCGATCAGCCGCGCCGCCAACGCGCCGTTCCGCTCCGCCCTCCAGATCTGCCAGACGCGGAAGAAGAAGTATGCGGTCACACCCCACACGCAGAAGTAAGCCGACTGCATGTGTGATGTCAGCAGGATCAGCGTGATGCCGAGTGCGAATCCCGCGAAGTCCGAAATCCGACGGCCGCTCGCGGCGCGCTCTGCGAGCCAGAAGACGAGTGGAGCGAGTACGGACACGAACAGCTTACCGTCGCCTCCGGGCGACACGAGGCTGACGAGGTCCGCGCCCATCATGAACACGACGCCGCCGAAGATCGCAGATCCACGACGCAGCTTCATTCCGCGCCGCAGCCACAGATACATGAATACGCCGGCGAGGAATATGTGCAAGACCATTTTCCATGCCCACATTGCCTTCGCATCGAGAAAAAAGAGCGCGAGCGATGGTGGATAGAAGATGTCCCCGTGCATTCCCTCCAGGAACGGCAGGCCGCCGAGCACCATCGGATCCCAGAGCGGGAACGCGTGCATGTTGCGCACGAAGGTCGTGTAGAAGTTGCGCGCAAAATAGCTCAAGCCGAACGTGTCGGTGCCGAAAAGCGTATTGCCTTTGAAGATCACTTCCGGGAACAGCAGCACAGTGGCAACCAGGAATGCCACCGGCGCAACCCAGCGCGGCAGATCCGGCTCGTCTACACGGGCACGAGCTGCGCGCTGTGTTGAAGTCAGACGCGGTGTCGAAACCGCGGCACCTGACGGGTACGACTTCTTCGGCCTGTTCTCCCGCTTTGCCATCAGCGTTTCTTCTCCAGCAGCAGTTGGCGATAGATTTCCTGGTGGCGCCGGGCGAGGCGCTCTAGACTCCATTGTGTGGCGACGCGCTCCCGGGCGACGCGGCCTGCATCCTTCAGGTTCGGACGGTTCAGCAGTGCGACAACCTTCGCCGCGAGGTCATCCGGATCCGCCGGGCGGAATAGCGTGCCTACGCTCTCATCGACGATCTCCGGCAACCCGCCGACATTGGATGCGGCGACCGGCAGCTCGCAGCTCATCGCCTCGAGTGCTGCCACACTCGTCGCCTCCATGAGTGATGGCAGAATCGCGACTTCCGACGATGCGAGCAGTCCCGGCATTTCAACATTAGGCCGCGAACCCATGAACTGCACGGCGTTACGAACACCAAGATCATCCGACAGACGCTCCAGCTTTTCGCGCTCCGGTCCATCGCCGACGATCAGCGCTTCGACCGGCACGGAACGGCGGATCAGCGGCAGCGCGCGAATGAAGTATTCGACGCCGTTCTTCTCGAACAGACGTCGCGGCACGATCACTCTGCGGACGCCGGGCTTGGCGGGCAGTGACGGCTCGACGCGCTGGAACATCGTCGTATCGACACCGTTGGTAACGGCCTCGGCGCGTGGGTGCGGGTACACAGCGAGCGCGGTGTCGCGCAGCTCTTCGCTCGCGGCCAGGAGCCAGTCCGCAGACTTGATGATGCTTCGCAGGATCGGCTGCCACGTCGGCTTCTTCGCGAGTCGCAGGAAATGTGATGTGTGGAGCGTGAGCACCATTGGATGGCCGTACAACTTCTTCGCGAGCATGGCGGGCGGAGCCGACGCGAAGGTCTGGGCGTGTAGCACGTGCGCCTTCTTCGCATATGGCAGATACGTCGAAATACTGCCCATCGTGTGTGCCAGCCAGCCGACCGGCGTCTTGCTCGGGAACCAGGTGCGAATGACGTTCACGCCATCCATTATCTCGCGCTCTGCCGCATCGGGCATCGAGCCCGATGTGATCATCGTGACATCATCGCCGAGACGCACGAGTTCCTTGCACAGGTAGTAGCAGTGGCTCTCGAGGCCACCGACCTCCGGGGGAAAGTAGATGCACTGCTGCAGAACTTTCACGGCAGGTCCGCCGTCTGACGCGGTGCCGCTGCGAGTGCATGCGCGAGCACGTCCGCGATGCGCGCGGCGGCATTGCCATCGCCATATGGATTGAAGCGCGATCCCTCCGCCCGGTCCGCTCCTGCGTCGAGAACGCCAGCCGCCGCAGTGAGGATCCGGTTCCGGTCCGTGCCGACCAGCACCGCGACGCCCGCTTCGACACCTTCCGGTCGTTCCGTCACTTCACGCAGCACGAGAGTCGGCGTACCGAAGCTCGGCGCCTCTTCCTGGATGCCGCCCGAGTCCGTGATTGCGAGTGTCGCGTGACGTAGTGCATGGACGAGGTCGAAATAATCGAGCGGCGTGGTCAGCAGGATGCGATCGTGGCCGCTGAGAACCTCGTCGGCAGGACCGCGCACGTTCGGGTTGGGATGCACGGGATACACGAGGACGGTATCGGGATAGCGGTCGGCGATCTCGCGTAGCGCACCGAACGCCTCGCGGATCGGCGCGCCAAATGACTCGCGTCGATGCGCGGTGACAAGCACGAGCCGGCGGCCGGATCCGATCGCACTGCGCAGCGCGTCATCCGTCACGGGCCGATCGGCACCGGCGATAGCAAGCAGCGCATCCACAACCGTATTGCCCGTCACGAACACGGTGTCCGCGGGCGTACCCTCGCGCACCAGGTTCGCACGCGCGCCCGCCGTCGGGGCAAAATGGAAGTCTGTGATAACGCCCGTCATGCGGCGGAATATCTCTTCAGGATACGGCTGCCACTTGTCACCGCTCCGCAGCCCTGCCTCGACATGGGCAACGCGGGCACGCTGAAAAAAAGCGACAAGCGCGCCAAAGAACACGCTCGCTGTGTCGCCCTGCACGACGATGACATCCGGCTTGTATTGGTCGGCCACGCGTCGCAACCCATCGAGACATCCGTGAGCGACGTCGTAGAGGTCCTGGCCCTCGCGCATGATGGCGAGGTCCCAGTCCGGGACAATGCCGAAGACCTGGAGGACCTGGTCGACGAGGTCCGAGTGCTGACCGGTCAACGCCAGCCGAGTCTGGAGCTCGGGGCGGGCACGCAGCGCGCGCATGACTGGAGCGAGCTTAATTGCCTCAGGGCGAGTGCCCATGACAACCAGCACCCGCGGAAGACCGGTGGACACGGTCACGATTCGTTCGACGGCCGTGCGGCGCCATCCAGCTTGCGACGCAGCGAATCGAGTTCGGCCTGCTGTTGCGCAATGAGCTCCGCAACGAAGCCGAAACCGATTGCAATGACACCGAGTGTGAGCAGCAGAACAACGAGCGTGAGCAGTGGACGGAAGCCGAGTTCGAAACCAAAGCGCAGCACTAGGGCAGCAATTCCAACCAGCAGGCCCAGTGCCGTCGAGATCATTCCGGTCACGCCGAACAGAAGGAGCGGTTTGCGGGAGAAGAACAGGAAAAATGCGACGGAGACCAGGTCGAGCAATCCAACGACAATCCTTCCCTTCCCGGCATATTTGGCTTCGCCCTTAACGCGAGGGAAAAGGGCGATGTCGATCTCCGTAGCGGAGTATCCCTGAGCGTACGCGAGCACCACGAAGAACCGGTGCCAGTCGTGGCGCAGATGAACCTCATCGAGGATGCTCCGTCGGAATCCCTTCATCGAATTCGTGTCCGACACCGGAATATTAAAGATCTTCCGGCTCAGCCGGTTGTACGCGCTGGACACGAGACGCTTCTCATAGGGCCCGATTTTTCGCCCCGTCACGATGTCCCAGCCCTCATCGAGCTTCTCGAGGTATCGCGGAATGTCCTCCGTCGAATGCTGCAGGTCCGCATCGAACAGAATGAGCCACTGCCTGTCCGTCGCGTCGGCGGCAGTGACCATCGCTTCGGTCTTGCCACGGTTGCGGCGGTGGTGAAGCACGTGAAGGGCGGGCCAGTCCGCAGCGAATTCGCTCGCGACCACGCCGGTGCCATCCGTGGACCCATCATCAACGAGCAGGACGGTGCCTTCGAGGTTGTGCCGATGGAACGTAGCCTTCAGCTCGCGCACGAGGTCGGCAACGTTTTCGACTTCGTTGTACGCGGGAACGACAACGGTGAAATCACGCCTCGCCCTGTCGGACAAGCGTGGCGTGATACTCGGCATCGGCGCGGCAACGGGGGCTGGCATCGGAGGCCCTCCTAAACGCGTTTGCGCATGCGTGCCGACAGGATGCCGAGCTGGTCGCGGTACTTTGCGACCGTGCGCCGTGCGATCTGGATGCCCTCGTCCTTCAGGATATTCACGATCGCCTGATCGGTGAGGGGGCGCTTCGACTCCTCGTCGGCCACGAGCTTCTGGATCTTCGCCTTGATGCCCCGGGCACTCACATCTTCGCCCGACGTCGTCGACAGGCCGCTCGAGAAAAAGAACTTGAGCGGGAGCACGCCTCGCGGTGTCTGCACGAACTTCTCGTTCGTCACGCGTGACACGGTGGACTCGTGCATGTTGATGACTTCCGCAACTTCGCGCAGGGTCAGCGGCTTCAGGAACTGCACACCCTTCTCGAAGAACTCGCGCTGGCGGTCAACAATGAAGTTCATCACCTTGAGCATGGTCTGCCGGCGCTGCTCGATCGCCTGGATCATCCAGTTCGCGCTGTTCAGCTTGTTCGAGATGAACTCCTTATTTTCTCCCTTGAACTGGCTCTTGTCTTTTGCGATGTCGCGGTATGCGCGCGACAGCTTCAGTCGCGGCAAGCTCGTGTCATTCAGGAAGACGAGATATTCGCCATCGATCTTGTCGACAATGAGATCCGGCGTGATGTAGTTATCGGGCGGTGCTGAATACTTGAGCCCGGGTTTGGGATCGAGCTTGCGCGTTTCATCCGCAGCGTTCTGCACGTCACGCGGCGTGATGGACAGTTCCTTGGAAATCTCCGACCAGCGGTGGTTGATCAGCTGGTCGAAATAGTCCCGTACGATCCTGTAGGCGAGGGTATCGTTGAGGTCGGCATCATCGAGTTGAAGCAGCAGGCACTCACGCAGATCGCGCGCGGCGATGCCAGCCGGATCGAACCCCTGGATGATGCGAAGCATGTCATCGGCTTCCGCGTGCATGAACGGATCGAGCGTCTCGCCCTCCTCCATCACCCAGTCGCTGCCGCTGTCCTCGATCCAGTTGTTCAAGCCGGACACAACATCATCGAGGCCGCACGTCAGATAGCCGTTCTCATCGATGTTGCCGATGATCTCCTCGCCCAGCAGCAGCTGGCGCGGTGAGTTGCGCATCAGCGCCAGCTGGTCGCGCAGGTGGTCATAGAGATCGCGCTTCTCCACCGACACCGGCTCGAAGTATTCCTTCTCCTCGTACTCCTGACGCCGGCCGCCCGCATCGAAGCCATCCAGAAGGATCTCCTCCCAGTCGATCTCGTCCCGGTCCTTCTCCTTGTCTTTGTCCTTCTGCTGCTCCTTTTCCTGCGCCGCGGTCTCTTCGTCAGTGATCTGCGGCTCCTCGAGCTCGAGGAACGGATTATTGAGCATTTCCTGCTTGATGTGCTGCTGCAGGTCGAGCAACGGCATGTACAACAGATCCATCGCCTGGTACAGGCGCGGGTTGATCTTGATCTCCTGCTTCAGCTGTGTGCCCTGGTACAGCCCAGTCCTGATACTCATACGGCTACCGCTTCCGGTCGGGGATACCGCTGCCGCATGCGCGCCGTCAGCGTGGGTCCAAAATAGATCTCGGCGACCTCTTCGTTCCAGACGAGCTCGCGGACAGTTCCTGAGACGCGGACCTTGCCGTCATACATGATGTACGCGCGGTCGACGATGTCGAGGGTCTGCTCGACATTGTGGTCCGTAATGATGACCCCGATCCCGCGATGACGCAGGTCGGCAACGATCTGCTGAATGTCGTGAACTGCAATCGGGTCGACGCCGGCGAACGGCTCATCGAGCAGCATGAACTTCGGCTCGCTCACGAGTGCGCGTGTGATCTCGAGGCGACGGCGCTCACCGCCCGACAGCGAGTACGCCTTCGACTTACGCAGGTGTTTGATGCCGAGATCGTCCAGCAGAATTTC
>JBDSPG010000001.1:0-10030 GCA_039912685.1 Longimicrobiales bacterium
AACGCTGTTTGACAGAACAGGGAAGCGAGTGTGGGCCGCACGATGTGCCGCGAGGCGCTGAGTGAGGAAAGTCCGAGCTCCACAGGATACGGTGCCGGCTAACGGCCGGGCGTCGCGAGGCGACGGAAAGTGCAACAGAGAAGAGACCGCCGATGGCCGGGCAACCGGCACAGGCAAGGGTGAAACGGCGGTGTAAGAGACCACCGCGTCGCTGGTAACAGATGACGGCATGGTAAACCCCACCGGGAGCAAGGCCAAACAGGGGCGAGGCGTGATTCGCGCCGATGACCGCAAGGTCGGGAGTCCCGGGTAGGCTGCTAGAGGGGGCGGGCAACCGTCACCCAAGAGAAATGGTCCACCCCGTTTTCGGACGGGACAGAACTCGGCTTATTACGCATCCCGTTCTGTCGAACGACAAAAGGCCGCAGAGACTCGGTGTCCCTGCGGCCTTCTGTTTTGCCGGATCGTCATCGAGGGATTTCCCACGTCACTATTCACGCGTGGCGCTACTGCCTGATCGCGAGAGAGTACGTGATCGCGATGGACGCCGGGCTCGGGTTGTACAGCCTTACGGTATAAGCACCGTCCGCAGGGGCCGTAAAGTTGAGCGTTGGCGATGTGGACGGCTGTGTGAACGCCGTGTGGACGGCGAGAATGGTGGCGGTGCTGGAGGTCGCAGACACGTTGATGGATGCGCCCGCCTTGAGCGAGACCATGAACTCATCGTACCGGCCGGTAACGGCGTTGCAGTCGGTCTGATCGACGGATCCGGCGATGGTCACACCCGGAATCGTTTTCATGGTGGAGGCGGGCCAGCAGCCACCGATGGATTCTGGGGTGTGTGCCGCGGTGGTAATGGTGTAGGCGCTGGTTCCGTAAGGTTCCGACACAGCAGCCGTCAGCGTGTATACGCCGGCTGGCAGCACGAAAGTCGACTGTGAGACCCCGGAGATTCCGAACCTGAACACGCTTTGATCCGGCCAGGGATTCGAGTCGGTCAGGTAAAAGAACATGTCTTCACTTGTGGTAGAGAGCGTGAAGATCTGCTGCTGCGCCAGCGTGACGCGGTATGCATCTCCTGTTTGGCCGAATGTGGGGAGCAGGCATGGATTGGGGTAAGGGATGGCACCGGACACTATGCCGCCGATCTCCAGCGGTATCAGATCGCAGGTCGGAGTTTGGCCGGGGATCAAGGCGGGGGCCAGACCCGGCGCTTCTACGTTCATGAATTGCAAGCCGGGCAGATCCGCGAACCAGGTTGTGCTCGCGAGCCCTTGGGCGTTGGTGAATACGGTGGTTGGCTGTCCTGTGCCGGCTCTCGGCGTGAACATAACGGGAACCCCAGCGACCGGACGATCCTGCGCGTCTATGGCCTTCACAACGAGCGGCAGGGGGAAAAACGTGCCCTGCATGGTTACCTGCTGGTGTCCGGATAACAGAAACAGCCTGGTCGCGACTGCGGGCGGGTCCTGAGTCCTGAACGAAATAGTCAGCGACTGCATGAGTATGCCGCCATCGCCACTCCTGAGTCCGCTGGAAACGAAGAGCCTGTAGTCGGTTGCCGGGCTCAGCAAACTCGACGGCACGTAGCGCAGGCTGCTGCACAACGTGCCAGTGGACGCTTCGCACACGACGCCTCCGGGCACCGTGTCTGTTCCACGCATGAGATACACACGTGGGTGGCCTGCGCCCGTAAAGAGTGATAGACGATCAATGTGCTCACTGAACCAGAGCTGAATCGCGGGGTTGGCTGCAGGAACGAGCACGGATCCGCTCCCCGGATTGCTGTTTATGAGTTCCAGCGGCCGCGGTGGGGCTTGTGTAGTGAAGCCGATGGTTTCGCCCGACTCGAGCGCACTGCCATCGAGGTCAGTTATCGCAGCAGAAACGACCATCTCATAATCGGTTGACGGGGCAAGCGGCTCAGCGGGCACGAATTCCAGTGTGGTGTGGTCGGCATCCACAAACTGCAGCGTTCCAGCGACAGCGGTGCCGCCCTTCTGCAGCTTGATGCGGCCCGGGGTGAGCGCCGTTCCGTTCAGCGGTTCGGTAAACACCACCATCAACCGTGCATTGAGAACCACATCGCGTTTGAGTGGTATGGGCGTTGTACGAACGATCTTCGGCGGCGCCTTGGACGGCACGGACACCTTGAACACGCGTGAGCCGCCATCTGACAGAGTGATGACGATCGTGATGGTGTCGCCTGCCCCTGCGGCCACACGAACCGGGTCGAACCCGCCATCGACAACCGCCACCGACAGGTTGTTGCCGTCGGGACTGCGCAGCGAGGCGGCCGTGCCGTTCGGAATTGAACCTGGTGGCAGGGAAATGAAGGCGCTCGGTGCTATCAAAGCGGCGCTTGACACAGAGGCGTAACCGGCAGCCGCCGCAGTAACGCCGTGGCCAGAGTTTGACACAAGGAACGGCGCGTTCGCCTTCAGGCGGTCACCTGGTGAAAGCGGTTCGCTTCCGGAATCACATGCTGCACCTGCGACGATCATCCCGCAGGCGATCGCAAGCCTGAATGCTGTGCCACTTTTCATTTTCGACTCCATGAGGCCGCTAACGGATCTGCCGGTTCACTGTGGAATACGGACAGTGATGCTGTTTTTACTCGACTCACGAGATTACTGCCCGCCGATGACTTCGAAGCCCGCCCAGAAGTATGGGTTCGAGGTGGCCGCCACTCGCAGACGGGACCGCTGCGCTGCGGAAAGCGAGCGGGCCGCATCGCCGCTCCCGTTGTACGTGCGGTAGAACTGCTGCATCAGCTCTGACGTCGCCTGGTCCTGCACGGGCCACAGGCTGCCCATGACGCGTGAGGCGCCGGCGGTGAGGAAGGCACGAGCGAGTCCGATCCAGTCGTCCCCTGCAGGCACGTCGGCGAGTGCGCCCGACGCGAGTCCGGTCTGGCACGCAGCGAGGACGACGAGCTCGGCGGACAGCTTCATGCCGAGTACTTCATGCGCCTCGACCCGGCCATTGGAACCAGGCTCCGGCGCGAGCTGCACATAGGAGAACAAGGGGTTCTGCCGGTTGAGCACGCCGTACGTCGCAAGATGAATGATGCGGGCACCAGCGGCGGCTGAACGGAACGCCGATTCGCTGGCAGCTGCGCCCTTCAGCACGTGGGTTCTGCTGGTGATGCGAGCAATCGAGTTCACTTCGCGCAGCGAGGCGGGTAAGCCATCGGGTGTCGGCGCGAGCGCGAGAGTGCGCGCATTGCGCGGCCCGGCGGCACGCTGCCGCAGCGACAGCCATACCGAAGCCGATGGTGTCACTGCAATGTCGTACTGCTCCACGAGGAAGCGCGCGGGCGCGGCGTCGCTGATGAGGGCGGCAAAAGGCAGGTAATGCAACTCGGCATGCGGCACGAACGTAAGCTTCGTCTTCCGATTGAGCAGGCTTGCATTTATCGCGGGGAGGAGCAGATCGCGATAAAGCTGTTCGAGAGGCGCGCGCCACAACGAATCGAGACGCGGCGTTCCACGCGGGGTAAGAGTACCGCGCACAAAATCGACGAGCCTTGCTATATCCTGCCGGTTTGCATAGAGCGTAATTGCGGAGATACGCTCGCGCGTAATCACGAACATGTACGACCCACTGTCGCTCAGCAGGTACTCGATGAGAGCCTCATCGGGGGCAAGCCCGGCTGCGACATCGCGCCAGATCATGCGCGCCGGTGCCAGCGCGGCGGCGTGTCGCGGGGCCTTGTCACGCATCTCCGTGAGAAGCTCCGCATAGGAAGCTTCGGCGCGGAGCAACGCTTCGCGTGAAACAGCTGTGACGCCCGTGACGGGAGGTCCGCGCACAGCCCGCTTCGAGGCGGCGTTCACTTCGATCGCGCCGCTCAGTTCTGCAATCCGGCGGCGCAAATCCTGTTCGCGTGTAGCGAGTGCGCCTGCATTGTCAACCGACGCGCTGACCTGTCCGCGGGCAAGCGATTCGCGCATCTCGCCGGCACGCAGCCGTTCACTGATATCAAATGCGACGGCGGTGCGGCCGCGCCGTTGCTCGAGGGCTGCGAGCTGAACATAGACGTCCCACTTGTCGGCGAGAAACGCTGAGCGACGTTCCGGCAGGGCGAGGAAGCCGCCGCTGCGTTCGATATCGGCGATGGCAGCGCCGAGCTCACGCGCCGCTTCGTCAACAGCACCGCGGTCGCGACGCAGTGCACCGAGCGCGGCGTGCAGTTGCCATGTGACGGCGGGTGCAACGCGACCGGCCACTCGTGACAATGCCTCGCGCAGAAGAGATTCGGCGGCGGCCGGCAGACCCGCCGACGCCTCGAGCACGGCGCGTTCGCCGAGCGCCGCCGCACTTGCCACCGGATCACCCAGGCGCTGCAGCTCGCTTGCGGCGGCCGTGAGTGCGCGGCGAGCACCGACCGTATCCCCGCGTTGCACAGCGACGTCACCGAGCAGCATTTGTGATATTGCGGCAGCACGATTGTCTCCGGCTGCGCGCTGGGTGCGCATGGCACTGCCGAGGAGCTCGCGCGCGCGTGTGGTATCGCCGTTCTCGAGGAATAAAAGCGCGCGCCCCTGCTGCGCGTCGCTCTCGCCCTCGCTGTCACCGGCCTTGCGATACGTCTGCTGCGCTTTCGCATAGAGCTCGTCGGCGCGCGAGGCTGCATTGAACTGGCGCGCCAGGTCGGCGCGTGCCACCAGCAATGCTGCACGCAGACCGGGCTCGACGCGCCCAGAATCAGCGCGTTGCTGCGCTTTCGTGAGCAGGTCGTTCGCTTTCTGAAGGTCACCCTGCGCCGCCCGTGCCGCCGCAAGGGTCTGCATCACTCTGATTGCGTCGGGAAACAGTCCAACACGCTCGTACAGCGCGAGCGCTTCCACGAGATGTCGCTCCGCCGCTATGTAGTCACCACGACGAAGCTCGAGGTCTGCAGCACCACGCAGGCCGTCCGCCAGGTGCGGCCAGAGCCTGAGCGCGCGCCAGGTGCTGAGCGCGCGGGAATACTGTTCTGCCGCCTGTGCAAAGTTGCCATCGAGGGCAGCCAGACTTGCAAGGTTGATGAGGTTGGTTGCGGCCGCGTCGGACTTGCCCTCGCGCCGGTTGATCTGAAGCGCCGCCTCGAGATGCGTGCGCGCGCCAGCAGCATCGCCACTTCTCCTCGCCAGCGATGCCATGTTGTTGTAGTCGGCGGCAAGTCCCCGCGAGTCGCCGATGCGCTCGCGCAGAGCAACGGCGCGCACGTAGTACTGGCGTGCAGCGCCGGGGTTGGCCTCCTCTGCAAGACCGGCGAGCTCCGATACGGAATTCGCTTCGGCGCGGATATCGCCAATTGCTGCGGCGAGCTTTCGCGATCTCTCCAGCGCGGGCGCGGCTTCCCTTACATTGCCGTTACGAGCGAGCGCGGCGCCGATGTTGCCGAGCGAAGCGGCCATGCCTGCCGTGTCGCTGATCGCGATGGAACGCGCGAGCGAGCGACGCCATATCGCAATCGCTGCCGTGGGTCCCGCTGTCCCGTAAGCAGTCCCGCCGACTACACGGATGCTATCCGCAGCGACCTTTGCAGACAGCCGTGCATTCGTCCATGCAGTGACTCGAGCGACTTCACGTGTGAGGAACGGATCCTTCCATGCGACGGCATACGCGGTGGCGATCCGGCGCGCGATATCGAGATGTTTCGCCCGATCATTATGTGTCGGGGCGCGCGCGGCAGCAGCGATCGTGATCGCAATGGCTTCACGCACATCGAGCGGCCTTGATCGTATGACGCGCGCCAGTTCCGCAGGCGGCAACCGGGCGGCGAGCACATGCAGCGAATCAGGTTGCGCGACGGACTGCTGCGGTGTGATGAGTCTGAATTCGACGAGCTCTGATGGCGTCCAGCGGTCGATTCCGCTGCGCGCCTCGACCTCCCACAAGTAGGACGCGCCAGGCAAGAGAGTCACGGAATCAGGGAGCGCCACAATGGTGTCCGAAGTCTCGGTCTCGAAGACGAGCCGTGCTTCGGCATCGAACACGGTGACGCGGTATCTGTCGGCGCCATCCACCACGGACCACGCGAACTCGTCGATGCTCTCGCTGTCGCCGAGTGGGAAATACGGAGACGGCGCGTCGGTAGCCGTGATAGTGGGACCGCGATGTGAATCCAGCACGTCCGGCGAGCTCTGCCTTGCCGCCCTCGGTACTGCGATGAGCAGCGCAATCGACGCCGCGGCAGCAAGACCGGCGACCGCGACCCACCGTGGCTGCCACATGGTTCGCGATATTCCACCGAGCCGTCCGATTGCAGGCTGGACCTGCGGACTCGATTTCACGCTCATTACGCCAGTGAGCGTACGGCGGCACTCACGGCATGTGGCCAGGTGGAGGATGCTGGCAGCCCGTTCATCGGCGTGCAGATTGCCGTCGATGAACGATGCAATCCGTTCGTCGTCCATGCACTGCTGCTTGCCGTCTGACGGATTCGTCACAGGAACGCTTTCCGCACGGGCCGACGTGCGACTGTCAGGTGATCACTGCCCTGGTTCCGCAGCTGACTGGTTGTACGGATGCATGTGCCGGATTTACTCATCAGAGATCCTGCCGGCCGATGCCGCGCCGTTCCATGTCGATGCGCAATTTTTCCAGTGCCCGACCGACACGGTTGTACACGGCGCGCGCGTTCGGCCACCCGACCACATTGGCAACCTCGGCGGCCGACAGCTCTTCCACGACGAAGAGCTCAATTGCGAGGCGTAGGTCAGGCGGGTGGTCCGCGAGCGCTGCATTCAGCTGCTCCGAGAGCTCGAGCTGCTCCGCTGAGTCCGCAGGCGCTGAAGCGTCCGCGACGAGCGTCGCATGGAAACGGGTGCGCGAGCTGTCCTGGCACGGTGCCAACCGCTGCGATTCACGCGCTTCCCGTAGAAAGTGATGAAACACGAGGGCGACTTCGGTGCGGCCCTGAACCCGCTCGAAGGCCTCTGCCACAGTAAGGCCGTCGCGGCACAACGCTTCGTGGATTTCGCGGTGCAATGACGACAGCGTCGACGGCGTCACATAGCGACGCCGGCCATCGCGGCTTCGGATCCAGTCAACGGTGAGATTGTGTACGACGGTGACGATCCACGTGGACACGGACGCGGCGTTCGAGCTCTGGTCCGAGTAGCGCTTGAGCCTCGCGTAGTCATTCTTGATAAGGGCGTGACAGACGGTGGAGAAGACGTCCATGACGTCGTCCCGATCGTCGAGCAAGGAGCTGATCGACGCGATGATCAGCGGTCGATAGCGCTCGGAAAATAGATCCCAGGCGGCCTGATCATCGCCAGCCCTGAGCCGGGAGAGCCATGCTTCCACAGTTGCGCCTTGGGAAATACACAGCGGGGCGGGTGTTTGATGCAGGGTACAACCAAAGGATAGTGCGAACAATAGCAGAGCGGTCGGCGTGCGGAGCAATGGCCCGCCCGCCGACCGCGCGATCCCTAGTTCTTCTCCGCCACCGCAGTCGCCACAATCGCATCATTCATCGCAGCACCGGCCCGCAGCACGCCCGCACTGAATGCAGCGCGATCGAGCGTCATCGAATAGTCGCCCCTGGCGCGCCGACGTCGATGGCAAAGGCAACGGAGCTGAGGCAGCAGCTCGTGACGAAGCCGATGCCGCAGACGGTGCCGCACTCGCCACTGCGCGCGCATCTCGCCGATCCACCCCTTCCCGTCGTCCTGATCGCGCTGCTCGCCGTGCGCGTGGCTGATACGGTAAAGCGTGCAACGCCTGCTCGCCGACGTCGAAAGGAATGCTTCGCGATCACTCGTTGCTTCGAGCTACGTGAACTCGATCCGCTCCGCGATCGCAATGACACGCAACGGCGCGGCGCTAAAGGAGGAGACCATCCGCTCCTGGGTTCCGCAGCGACAGTCACTGCACGGGACGCCGCGCTCGGCCGGGTACACGTACGCCTTCGAGAACTACATGCGCGCCGAGTTGCTGGCTGCCCCTGGCCGCGATGATGAAGCGCTCGCGTGGTATGACTCGTTCGGGAATGACTTCGGCTATGACGTGGCCTTCTTCGCGCCGGCCTCGCTGCGCCGAGCGAGAATTCTGGAACAGAGGGGCCGAAAACAGGAGGCAGCGCACGAGTACGACCGCTTTCTGTCATTGTGGAGCGAAGCGGATCCAGAGCTGCAATCGCAGGTGGCGGAAGCCAGAAACCGGCGGAAAATGCTTGACGGGGAACGCCTGGCGGGGCGGAATCCTTGACCGGCGGAGCCATCGCCATGAGATTCATGCTCCACCGCGCCCGTAGCTCAGCTGGATAGAGCGCGTCCCTCCGGAGGACGAGGCCACTGGTTCGAATCCAGTCGGGCGCATTCCGAAAGCCCAACCCCGCACTGGGATTTTCGCGGTGCGGTTTTTTTCATTCAAACGCCGATTCCGTGAAGTTTGCCCGGTAAGCTTCCCCGTCAAGTTGACACCGCATAGCAAGAGTTCGCCCCCAAAAGTTAACTTTGCTCTGCATTTTGTCGAAATCCTGGGTGTTGCTCGTCCAGCATATCCACAAGCTGCTGATCGGTGTAGACGGACAGTTCGAATCCTTGACTTGAGGGCACGACGGCAGCATTTCCATCTGCGGCGTCGAAATCGAAATAGACATCTTGATCGAATGGGCCCGGGTCAGCGTCGGGCGTTTGCTCCGCTCGAACGAGCCACGGCCGGCGCCCCGCCAAAATCCATCGGGTTTTATTGGGGTTCGGACGAATTTCTCGCGAATCGGCATGACCATTCAGATTCCAACTGATGTGCAGGCCATCGACGGACTCTATTTTTTGCCGCCACCCGGTGTCGTCCAGAATTCGTATCAGGTTTGCCCCTTCAAAGTGTTCCAATAGCTCAGGCGCAATCGCGAGGAGCTTGGTGTTGCCTCGGACAAAATCATCAAGATAGAACAAGTAAGTCTGACGACTCCCGATTTCTCGCCGGATCTCACCATCGAACGTACTGCCAATGTGGCGCTCGACATCGCTTGCGTTTCTGACGAGAACGCTAAACGCGGCGATTTCTTGCTTCGTCCAAAATATCTTGGCAATCCACGCAGCGATCCCCGCCAAACCGCTTACCAACGCTAACGCTAGGAACATCCACTCTCGGCTGGTCATATCAGGAATAAGCCGATATGTCGAATGAAGCGCCATGGTCAACACCCTGTTAGGGTCAAAAGGATAGGGCTTCGTATAACGTACAGCGTTGGTCCCATCCGGCCGATCTGCTGCATGCCGGGTGGGCGGGTCCCCGGCGGGCAAGGCGCGAAGCGCCGCTGCGACAAACGTCCGGGAAGCGCCCAAAATCTTCAAGTTTTTGCCAACCCGCGGCAGCGAGACGAACGGTGGCATGCCAGTTGCCCCCCTCCTGTGCAACTCACAAACCGGAAGAATGATCATGGCCGACCAGGGCAGCAGGTACAAACACAGCGACAGCGACCGGAAACTCGACCAGTCCGCGCAGCCCGCGGACGCGGAGAACAATCAGGACGCGGGCGGCCCAGCGGGACCCGGCCACGACCCCGAAAAGATCAAGAAGCACGACGACACCGGAAAGGACCGTCTGTTCGAAGGCCGGGAACAGCATGACGATGCCGAGATGGCCAGCGAGAAGACACGGCTGGCGAAGGATGTCGACCGTCACCATCACCCAGTTGACAATGATGTCTCAGACTCCGGGACCGCGGCCTCTTCAACGGATGGCAGCTGACGTTAGTCGGGCGGACTCACGAAAACCTAATCCGCACCGCGATTCAGCCGTGCGGATTTTTCTTTGAAATGGACCTTGATTGACGTAAAAAGGGCTTGATCTTGGCGGGGGCACCGTCTATAATAATGCAGTTGCATTCCTCACCGGAGGCGGTATGGCGACGACTGAACTCGTAACCAGTAAAGTCACAGAGCGGAACCAGACGACCTTGCCGCCGAGCGTTCGTAAAGCGCTGGAGTTGGAACACGGCGAGCGCATCGGGTACGTCATCGAGGACGGTTACGTGAAAATGGTCAACGCCTCACGCATGGAGCACGAAGACACGGTGTTGGATGGT
>JBDSPG010000035.1:0-7652 GCA_039912685.1 Longimicrobiales bacterium
GCGTCGTATGGTTCTCCCGTCACCCGGCTCACGTGTTCGGTGAGTACGCGTGAGGTGAGACGACCAACCATGTGCGGCGGGGTGTAGAACGAACCCGTGTCGCCGCGCCGGTCCGCCGACATCAGGCCTTCGAACACGCGGCCGAGCATTTCAGGGTCGATCTGCGTTGTCTTCAGGTCGGACGCGAACGCGGTGGCGGCATCGTTCGCAGTAAAGCGAAACCGCTCGAGCAGATTTTCGAAGACGGCGGCCGCCGTGCTGTCCGGAAGGTCGAGGTCAGGATAGCGCCGCTCCAGTGCATGTCGATCGAAGAGGCCGCCATTCAGGTACGGCAGCGGCCCGAGCGCCAAGGCATCAGCGGTTCGCCGCTCGGGACGCGTGTTGAGGCAACCGAAGAAAAGCGGGGAGAGCACGCGGCCGTAGAGACTGCTATGTTGATCGCCGTCCCGCTGCCAGCGTTGCAGCATGTGCTGCAGGTAGTGCGGGTCGCCGGCGAGATGGCCCTGCCGCTCGAGGAAATACAGGAAGAGGAGTCGACAAAGCAGCAGCAATGCGAGTTGGTCCCGTTCAGCTTTCAGTTCGACCGGGATGCCGGACCATGCCGCGGCGATTCGATCACGTTGCGATCTGACTTCGGCAAAGAAGCGCGCATTGACGACACGGCTGTCCAGTGCGGTCGCGAAGCGGAGCGCAACGGCAACACCGGAGTCATCGCGGGACGACACCATATCGCGCAGAATGTCGAGATCCGACGCAAGTGGCGAAGCCGGATCGAACGTGAGGTGACGCAGCTCGCCGGCAGCGAAGCACGCGAGCGTAATCGATCGGTAATTCGCGGCGGCAATGATGGCGAGGAAGGGCCGTACCGGCTCCACCGCCCGAAAGGCCCGAGCGGTTTCGATAATGACAGCCGATCCGATCTCGCCCGACAGTTCGGCGAGCATGAAAAGCAGGGATCCGCGTTCGGCGATGCGACACGCAAAAGCGATATCCGGGCGCCGAAGCATACGTCGCAAAATCTGATCGTCCTGGGCATCGGCTTCGCATTCGATCCCAAGCGCGCTCAGAAGCCCGGACAGTCCTTCACGATCGGTTGCCCGCCGCGCGGCCGTTTCGAGATGAGGCGCCGCCGGCTGACTGAAGCGGAATGCCGTGTGAATGGTCATGCGGCAACGGATGCACGAAAAACGGGGCGACTACATGGCGCAGCGGGACAATCATGTTGGACTAGGATCAGGTGCTCATGAAAGGAAGGCGGTCTGAGTAAGCCACGTCGCTTCTACAAAATGACCGAAGGCATCCGCATTTCGGTGCGGCCCGTGATGGCGCCGGAGCATTCCGATCCGGCGGAGCCGCGCTTCGTCTTCGTTTACTTCATTCGCATCGAGAATCTCGGCGACAGAACAGTTCAGCTGATGTGGCGCCACTGGGATATCCACGATGATGTTGCCGGTGACACGGATGTCGAAGGCGAAGGCGTAGTCGGTGAGCAACCCGTTCTCGCTCCCGGCGAAGTACACGAGTACAACAGCTTCTGCGTGCTTCGCGGAATTTCCGGCTACATGGAAGGGTGGTACGAGTTCAAGTGTTCGGATGGCACGAAATTCAGAGCGGCAGTGCCGCGCTTCATTCTGGATGGCACTTCCGAGTCCGGTGGCCATCCGACCGGCGACGCATGACAGTCCGCCCGCGCACACGACGCGCACTATCCACAGAAAGGAAACGGATGCAACGGCAACGAACCGCAGCACGAGTGGTCATCATGGCAATCAGCGCGCTGGCGTTGCTGAACAGCGCACCCGCAGCATCGCAGACGCCACCGAGTGCCGCGCCGCAACAGCTCGTGACGATCGCCGCGAAGACTGCGGGTATGACGAGGCTGGACGGCTTCGTACCGGCATACTGGGATGAAAAAGCCGGCAAGATCTGGCTGGAGATCAGTCGATTCAACCAGGAGATCCTGTACTACGTTTCGCTGCCATCCGGTGTGGGTCAGAACGAACTCGGCCTGAATCGAGGAGACCTCGGCCCGTCTTATGTAGTGCAGTTCGAGCGTGTCGGGCCAAAGGTTCTGATGGTGCAGCCCAACTATGACTACCGCGCGACCAGCACGAGCGCGATGGAACGGAAGTCAGTCGCCGATGCGTTCCCAACATCCGTGATCTGGGGCTTCAGGATCGAAGCGGAAGAGGGTGGTCGCGCCCTCGTTGATGCGACGGATTTTTTTGTACGCGATGCGCACGGTGTCGCCAATTCACTACGCCGCTCGAACCAGGGTACGTACCGCATGGATGGGACGCGAAGCGCCATCTACATGCCGCGCACGAAGGCGTTCCCGAAAAATACAGAAGTCGAAGTAACGGTCACACTGACGACCGACGCGGCAGGAGGACTCATCGGCAGCGTGACTCCGAGCGGTGATGCGGTCACGGTGCGTCAGCATCACTCGTTCGTCGAGCTGCCGGATGCAGGCTATGAGCCGCGCGTCTCCGATCCGCGTGCCGGGTTCTTCGGCATCAGCTACATGGACTATGCGACACCCATCGGCCAGCCGATACGAAAGCAGTTCATATCGCGGCACCGCCTGCAGAAAACGGATCCGTCGGCGCGAGTCAGCGATGTCATCAAACCGATCGTGTACTTTCTCGATCCGGGAACTCCCGAACCCGTGCGTTCGGCATTGCTCGAGGGTGCGCGCTGGTGGAGTGAAGCATTTGAAGCAGCGGGGTTCCGCAATGCATTCAAGGTAGAAATGCTGCCCGACACGGCCGACCCGATGGACCTGCGATACAACGTCATTCAGTGGGTACACCGTTCCACCCGCGGCTGGTCATTTGGTAGCACCGTCACTGATCCGCGGACCGGCGAAATCCTCAAAGGCCACGTCACGCTGGGCTCGCTGCGCGTGCGACAGGACTACCTGATCGGCGAAGGTCTGACCGCGCCGTACGCAACGGGCACCGAGGACGCAGCAAAGGTGCGCGCAATGGCGCTTGCACGCATCCGCCAACTTTCGGCGCATGAAGTCGGACATACCCTCGGGCTTGCTCACAATTACATCGCGAGTGCGCAGCATGCGGGCGGCAAACAGTCGGTGATGGACTATCCTCACCCGGTCGTCGAGCTGGCTGCAGATGGCATGATCGAGCTGGATGATGCGTATGCCACAGGCATCGGCGAATGGGACAAAGTGGCAATTCGCTTCGGCTACAGTCAGCTCGCGGCGAACACGAATCAGCAGGCGACGCTCGATACCGTCCTGCTCAACGCGGCCAGGCGCGGTATCTCGTTTCTGAGCGATCAGGACGCGCGACCGACGGGCAGTGCGCATCCGCAGGCGCACCTGTGGGACAATGGCGCGAATGTCGTGTCCGAGCTGGATCGGATGATCGGCGTACGAGCCGCAGCACTCGACAAATTCGGTGAGCGTGCGATCAAGACGCATATGCCGCTCGCGACGATTGAGGAAGCGCTGGTTCCGCTGTACCTGCACCATCGGTATCAGGTCGAGGCCGCCGTTAAATCCGTGGGCGGACAGTACTACACGTACGCGTTGCGTGGTGACGGGCAGGAACCGCTGCGCATGGTGCCGGCGACGGAGCAGATGGCTGCCCTCGATGCGGTGTTGAAGACGGTCAACCCATCATTTCTCACACTGCCTCGTCGCATCATCAACACGATCCCGCCGCGGCCGTACGGCTATCCCGCAACAGCCGAACTGTTCGACCGGAATACAGGGCTCGTATTCGATGTCATAACACCCGCGGCAGCGGCTGCAAACATGACGCTGTCACTGCTTCTTGATCCCGAGCGCGCCGCAAGAGTCGTCGAACAGCGCGCGCTCGACCCGTCACTGCCAAGCCTGCGTGATGTACTCAGCCGGATCCACGCAGTCACCTTCGCAGCAAAGCCGACGGACAGCTACGAGGCGGAAATCGCGCGCGCGGTGCAGCGAGTATACGTGGATAATCTCATTGCTCTAGCAACGCGTGCGACCATGTCACAGGTCAGAGCGGTCGCATCGATGACACTCAAGGACTTGGCGGCAGAGCTCGCGGGCGGAAGCGGTGACTATCCGAGTCAGGCGCATGCATATCTGCTGCGCACGGACATCACACGTTTCATCGAGCGGCCGCTCGCGCCGATTCCATCGGCCCGCTCGCCAATCATGCCGCCCGGGCAGCCGATCGGTCAGCCAGCTATGTGGTTTCTGGGATTGCGCTGCGACGCCGCGATCTGCGACGAGTGGTAAACTAGACGCGCGATGTTTCCGAGTCGGCCCACGCCCGGGCGCGCGCAAGCCGCTCGGGCGTGCCTACATCCAGCCAGGTACATGAGCCCATATCGTACCCGACGATCGGGTGTCCTTCCGCGGCCAGCCGCAGGTAGACATCGATGATCGAAAACATCCCACGTTCCGTGATCATCCCGAGCAGGGGCGGGGAGATCACGTGCACGCCGGCAAATGCGAACTGGCTGAAGTTGTCGCAGTCAGAATGGACTTCCGCGCCGTGACCGCTCTGCTTGTCGTAACGCCCGCACAGACTCACTCCATTAAACAGCAGATAACGCGATGTGTCGCGATGATTGACTGCGAGTGTCGCCAGTGCGCCGGACTCCACGTGAGAGGCGTAGAGTGAACCCAGCTCGACACCGCAGATGACATCTGCGTTATGCACAAAGAACGGAGCATCCGTCGTAAAAAGAGATGCTGCATTCAGAATGCCGCCGCCTGTCTCGAGCGGCTCCACCTCGCGCGACAGCACGGTGTCCACGCCGAATCCATCCTGTGCTTCGACAAACGCCTCGATCTGGTCGGCGTGATGCGAAATGTTGATGATCAGACGGTCGGTGCCTGCGGCGATGAGCCGCTTCGCAACTCGCTCCAGCATCGGCATGCCGCCCACCTCGACGAGCGCTTTGGGCGTGTGTTCGGTGACACCTGTCAGCCTGCTGCCGGTACCGGCAGCGAGAATCATCGCTTCCATCGGATTAGACCGTTGCCTCCACCCGCGCAGGCCACAGCTTCTCTTCACGATGATGCAGACGCACATGAACCTGCGGATACTCATGCCTCAAATGCGCGGCGAGCCGTTCCGCGAAATAGACCGACCGGTGCTGGCCGCCCGTGCAGCCGAATGATACCGAAAGACTGTTGAAGCCACGACGCAGATATTCCCCGACGTGATTGTCGACAATGGAGCTGACACTGCGCCAGAACTCGTGCGCCTCGGGTGCTCGCTCGATGTATTCCACCACCGATGCGTCCCGTCCGCATAGGTCGCTGTACTCGAGATGACGACCCGGGTTCGGGATCGCACGGCAGTCGAACACATGGCCACCACCATGACCGCCGCCGTCCTGGGGATACCCACGCTTGAAGCTGAAGCTGGACACGTGCACAGTGAGACCACTGTCCGGTGCCGGTGTATCGCGGTCGCTCCAGTCCCGCACGATCCGCTCGAACACCGACGTAAGCTCTGGTACGTCGACCGGTAGCCCGCGGTCCAGCAGACGCGCGATGTTCTGCGCAGCATACGGCACGCTCTGCAGGAATCTCGCTTTACGCTCGAAGAAACCGCGGTATCCGTACGCGCCCATTGCCTGCATGATGCGCACGAGCACATACCCGCGATACAGCTCTGTGAATCGTTCGCGATCCACTTCCATGTGCGTCTCGAGTGCATCCAGGTAGTGTTCGAGCAGGATGTCACGAACACCATCCGGAATCGCCGCCTTCGCGTCATACAAGAGTGATGCGATGTCGTACTGCGGCGCGCCAAGCCGGCCGCCCTGATAATCGATGAAGTGCGGATGCCCCGAATCGTCCAGCAGGATATTGCGCGATTGGAAATCGCGGTACAGGAACAGACCCGTGTCCGCCTGCAGCAGGAAATCCGCAAGTCGCTGAAAATCGGCTTCCAGGCGTGACTCGCTGAACGGAATTTGCGCGAGCTTCAGAAAGTGATACTTGAAGTAGTTCAGATCCCAGAGAATCGATTGACGATCGAACGCAGCGCGCGGGTATGCGTCATTGAAGTCGATCACCCTTGCGCCGACCGTCTGAATGCGCGGAAGCATTTCGATCACGCGCTTGTACACGGGCAGCATCGCCGCTGGAAACGGCGTGGCATCCTTGCGACGTGCATCGAGAAGGGCCGTGAACAACGTGGTATCGCCGAGATCCTCCAGTAGCCATACACGATTGTCCTCGTCCACACCATAGAGCTCGGGGACCGGAATCCCGGCATCCCGGAACGACCGGCTGTATGAGAAAAACGCACGGTTCTCCTCTGCATCCGGTCCGTAAGCGCCGACAGCGGTCTCCATCTGCGGGCCAATGAGCCGGAAATACACACGATTCGACCCGTCCCCTGCGATTTCGAGGACGGAACGGGGAGAATGGCCGAAATGCGCCACAAAAAGACGTACCAACGATTCGTGCATTAAGCCTGCTGTTGCCGCGGTTTCTATTGGGTCTGGCATGTTCCAAGCCACTTTCGGCGATTGGTCGGATAAGTAAGGGAGTCGCAGAGGAGGATAGACGCCCGACGGGCAAACGGGAAGCGATTTGTCCCGGAGCCGCTATCATTTGGGTTCTCCTACCGCCGAAACGGCTTTACCTTGGGTTGAGGTCCGACCGGGCCTCACACACCGATCGAAAGACCAGCGACCGCCATGCCGATGAAGGCCGTACGTCAACTGATGGTGCTTGCCGCGATTCTGTCCGCCTCCGCCTGTACGCCGGGCGAGCAGCTTGGCGGCGCGCGCCCGTTGCTGATTGCGCCGCGACCAACGCCCCGTACACCCGCTTCCACGCCGTCCACGCCGACGCCGCGCGAGGCCTACAAGACTGTCCTCGGTATCCCGGAGAGCGGGAATGTGAGTGCATGGGACGCGGCGGGAAGTGCCGCGTTGCGTGCGAAGCTGTTCCTGACACCATCATTCGAAGAGCGCCTCGAGTTTCCGGCCGACCGGCCTCTCGCTGCCACGTATCGCATCAGGCTGAACCAAGGTGATCGCATCGACGTCCGTATAGCCGCCGGACACGGTGCTGCGCCGTTCACCGACGTCTTCGAGGTCATCGATACGGCCATCTTCCGTCATGTCTATGCAGCACGCAATGGCGCCGATGCGTTCAGCTTCACGGCTACGACAGATGCGATACACATCCTTCGCATTCAGCCACCGCTCGGCGAAGCGGCGGGTTATACCGTCCAAGTCACGGTACCTAATGCGACGGCATTCGTGTTTCCGGTTGCGGGAGGCTCTGCGTCAGCCATCGCAGGACGCTGGGGGGATGCTCGCGATGGCGGTTCACGCGATCACAAGGGTGTGGATATTTTTGCGCCGCGAGGTACGCCGGTTGTCGCGGTTACCGATGGATACGTGATGACGGTTGAGACGACGTCGAGCGGCGGCCGCGTGATATGGCAGCGTGACGAGGCGAGTGGGTTGATGTACTTCTACGCACATCTCGATGAGCAGCTCACGACAAGCGGACAGCGTGTCGAACGCGGCGACACAATCGGACGTGTAGGTAACAGCGGCAACGCACAGGGAAGCAGCACACATCTTCATTTCGGCATATTCAGGCCGGGATACATCGCGGAAGATCCTACCCTGTACCTGCAACAATCGGTTGCAGATGC
>JBDSPG010000072.1:0-20828 GCA_039912685.1 Longimicrobiales bacterium
CGCGAACCTCAGCGACTGATTCCGTTAGACGTTACATGCCTGTCGGCAGATCTATGAACTCCCAAGGGATCGCGAACTTGGCCTCGAGATGCGCAGCCAGGGCTTTCACGCCCCACGTTTCAGTGGCGTAATGGCCACCGTAGTAGAGGTTGATGCCGCGCTCCTGGGCCTCGAAATACGTGTGGTGGGAGCCTTCGCCCGTTATGAAGGCGTCCAGGCCGAGGTCCACGGCCTCGCCCAGCATGCTCGCGGCCGCGCCGGTCACGACGCCGATGCGGTGCACGATCTCCGGGCCGCCAGCGATCATCCGGACCGGTCCGCCCAGGACCTCGTCCAGACGGGCGGCCAGCGACTCACGCCTGATCTCCAGGTCCCCCCAGACACCCAGGTCCACACCTTTATAGCTGCCGAAAGTGCCGCGAACCTGCAGCCCGATCGCGGACGCCAGCACTGCGTTGTTGCCGACTTCCGGGTGGAGGTCCAGCGGGATATGGGCCGAATAGAGCGCTGTCTCCGTCGACAGCAGGCGCTTCAGCTTGCGGTACCGCGCGCCGGTGACTGGCTGATTTCCGTCCCAGAAAAGGCCGTGGTGTACCAGCAGGAAATCGCACCCCCGGCGAACCGCCTCCTCGATCGTCTGCTCGCTCGCGTCCACAGCGGCAGCCAGCTTTCGCACCGTTCCTGAGTTCGCCACTTGCAGCCCGTTCAGGGCGTGCGAGGAGTCCGGAATATGGGCGTCCCTCAGAAAATTGTGCAGATATTCAACCAGTTCATCGGTCTTGACGGCCGCCATCCAGCTACCTCGTGCCCTGGTGTGGATAAACGGGGGGTACTTCTCCACACGCCATTGTTAAAAAGTCCCTAACTCGCACCAAGTCATTGCAGGAGTGTGACTTAGCAAAAAAACAAAAAGTGTGGAGAAACGCTGGCCAAAATTGGGGAAAACCGCACCACACAACGTTTTCCACGTCTTATCACCCCTGCCAGGACCCCGATTCGCCACCCGGACGGGGACCAGCCGTCGAACTCACTGTACGCTTCGCCAACTCGCCCGTATGGATCGTTCCGTTGATCATTCCGCCCTCATCGAGCTTGATCCGCCGAGCCCTGATTTCGCCCTCGATGACGCACGTCGCCTGCAGCTCGAGGCGGCTTTCCGCGACCACGGAGCCGGTCACTCGTCCCCCGATGATCGCGTCCTGCGTGGTCACATCGCCGTTAACCATGCCGTCCTTGCCGATCACGACGGCCTTGCCGGCTCGAACCGTTCCCTGGATCGTTCCCTCGATCCGTATTGTGCCCTCAGTATCACAGTCCCCGACGATCTTCATGCCTGGACCAATAATCGAAATCGCGTTCTCGTGGGGCACCTGGGCCGCCGGTGTTTCCTTCGCCATGTCTTTTCTACTTTCGGTGTGTGTTCGGTAACAAAGACCTACAATCTATTTCGGCTGCCGCACATAGCTGAACGGGTCCATTACAGCACCGTCCTTTCGAATCTCAAAATGAAGGTGCGGTGCCGTCGACCGACCCGTGGATCCACTGAGCGCGATTTTGTCGCCTGCTGCCACACGGTCGCCAGGCTGAACGAGCAGCCGATTCGCATGACCATAGACGCTCATGTATCCCTGGCCATGGTCTATCACAATGTATTTGCCGTAGACGTCATCGAGGCCGGCCGATTTGATCGTACCACTGCCGGCAGCGCGAACGTCGGAATCATTTTTGACCGCGATGTCGATGCCGGGATGTCCGCGTGCGCCGACGCCGGCATTCTGAGTGACGAAGCCGCGTTGGTTGAGCGGCCAGCGCCTGAGGTCCGGTGCAGTTGAAATCGGCGCGGTCCCATCCGTCTTCGTGGAGTCGCGGAGTGGCGGCAGCATGGGCGGTGAGCCCGCGGCAGGCGCATCGGCGCCCAGCAGCTTTCGAATATTGTCATATTGCGCCTCGACCTCAGCCAAGTCCCGGGCGAGCTCTGCGACTTTGGCCCGCTCTCCCTCGAGCTCGATCAGTTGCTTCTTGAGCCCCGGTACGCGCGCGGCGAGGAGCATGACAGGGAACCAGCTGGCGACGACGAAGCAGATAAGGAGGCCCAGAAGGCCGCCCGTGATCGTAAGCACTTTGAGCTTGCGATACGACACGCTGAAGCTGCGCGTCTCAAGGTCCCCATGGGGGACCACAATCACCGAGAGGTTGCGATCGTCCATATGACTAGGAGAGGACGTCGCTCGCGGAACGTCCGGCCAGCATCTCGAAGATGCGCTCGAAGTCCTCCGCCCCGACGAACGGGACCTCGATACGGCCGCGATGGCCGCGGCCCGCAGTGATCTGCACCTGCGTTCCTAGTACCCGCTGCAGCTCTTCCTCAAGCACCCGCTCATTCGCGTCCCTGCCCTTCTGCGTCTTCTGGCGACGACTCTTCGCACCTCTCGAACGCTGCACCTCCGCCTCGACCGCACGCACGCTCCAGCCGTGCTCGGCCGCCTGCTGCGCGATCTCCGCCATGCGCCGCTCGTTCTCCAGGCCGAGAAGAGCGCGGGCATGACCCGCCGAAAGCTTTCCTTCGCCCAGCAGTTGCCTGATGGACGGAGGTAACTGCAGGAGACGGAGCGTATTTGCGACGGTGGACCGATCCCGCCCTACGAGCTCTGCGATCTGCTGCTGCGAAAGCTCGAACTCCTCGCCCAGTTTCTGGAAGCCGGCCGCCTCTTCGAGAGGCGACAGCTCTGCCCGCTGCATGTTCTCGACCAGCGCGAGAACCAGGAGGGTGCGGTCGTCCATCTCGCGGACTGTCGCCGGAATTTCCTTCCAGCCGAGACGCATGCTCGCGCGCCAGCGCCGCTCGCCTGCCACCAGCTCGTATTTGGTGCGCCCGCCCTGCGGCGAGGGCCGCACCATGATCGGCTGCAGTAATCCGTTCTCGCGCAACGAAGATGTAAGGCCGGCGAGGTCCTCTTCAGAAAACTCGCGGCGGGGCTGGAACGGATTGGGCGCAATGCTCGAGACCTGGACCATGCGTGCCGGTACCGGAGCACCTCCCGCACTGTTGTCGTCACCCAGATACTCATTCAGCAGCGCGCCGAGGCCTTTGCCCAGACGATCGCGCTTCCCGGCCGGTGCGCCGCTGGGGGCCTGTGCACCACCGGTTGCCTTGGCCCCGGCTGACTTCGTGGTTCCACCCTGCCCGGCGGTCATTGCGCCTTCCCGTGTGGCGCGCTGTCGCCTGCGTGGGTGTTGCCGGAGCCGGCATGCGCGATGATCTCGTTCGCGAGCGCCAGATAGCTCTGCGCGCCTACGGAAAGGATGTCATAAAGGACGATCGGCTTGCCGAAGCTCGGCGCCTCTGCGAGACGGACGTTGCGCGGGATCACGGCGTCGAAGACACGGCTGCCGAAGTATTCCTTCGCTTCCTCCGCCACCTGTCGCGAGAGGTTGAGCCGCTGGTCGAACATGGTGAGCAGTACGCCCTCGACCTGGAGGGCCGGATTCAGGTTCTGCTGCACCAGACGGATGGTATTCAGCAGTTGCGATAGCCCCTCAAGCGCGTAGAACTCGCACTGGATCGGAATGAGCACGGTGTCGGCGGCCGTGAGCGTATTGACGGTCAGGAGTCCGAGGGACGGCGGACAATCCACCAGGATGTAGTCATAGCGATCGCGCACGCTCTGCACGGCATTGCGGAGCACGACCTCGCGGTTTGCGCGCGAAACGAGCTCGACCTCCGCGCCGACGAGATCCTGACTGGACGGGATCGTATCGAGACAAGGGAAATGAACCTTGCGACGAATGACGTCATCAATGTCGGCGTCGCCCACCATGACATCGTAAACGGAGCGGGTGACGGAGGCGCGATCGATGCCGAGCCCGCTGGTGGCGTTCCCCTGCGGGTCCATGTCGATGATGAGGGTGCGTTTTTCAGCGACGGCGAGACCTGCACCGAGATTAATGGCGGTGGTGGTCTTCCCGACGCCCCCCTTCTGGTTGGCAATGGCAATGACGCGCGACATAGACACCGGGGCACGAGGTAATGGTGTGGGGGAATAAGATAAGGGAATGTGCTGGCGATGCGAGGGGGGTGTTTCACGTGGAACAGGGATATCAGGGGTTTTTACCGCCGAGGGACGGGGAGGAGTGGTGTCATGTGGCACAGAACCGTTACCTGTCCTCTTTTCGTTCTCTGCGGTGAATAATTCGTTGTTGTTTCACGTGAAACACAAATCTACTGCTTTTTCATGACGGCCCGGCCATACGCTGGATCAGCGAGCTGGTCCCCGTTGAAATCGATGGGGGATGGGAGGGCGCTGCGGAACGTGAGGTCGAGATAGCCGTTGCTCATTATTACATAGTCCAGGGTGTCCACCTGACCGCTGCTGCCCAGCATCAGCGTGCTCCCGGTGGCCGCGGCAGTTCCGAGGACGGTCTGGCCGAAAAGCGACAGCACGGCCGCACCATCGGCCGTGAGGGCGAGTTGGATGGTGGCGCTCGACGGGGCGGCGATCAGGTCGATGTGGGCATTGGGGTTCGCGACGCTCGTCAGGGTGAAACTGCAGGCGGGGGAGCACGACGGCTGTGCGACCCAGGTGCCGACCAGCGAGGCTGGCACGGGATCAGCAGGACCGGAACCGTCGCCGCCGCAGCCAGCTATTAGAATCCCCAGTACCACAAGGCCTGAAATGCGCATGTATAGGCTCCCGGTTGATGATGGCTATAATTTCCATAGTCTGATGTTGGATTGCAAGCGCCGATGTTCGGTATATATTCGGGTGATGGTGTTATGAGGGCGCGCTGGATTATACAAGGGGTCGTACAAGGGGTCGGGTTCCGCATGTGGGCGGCCCGTGAGGCACGCTCGCTGGGGCTCGCGGGTTGGGTCTGCAATCGAAGCGAGGGGTCGGTGGAGCTCGAGGCGGAAGGTGAAGAGACCGGTATCGGCGCGCTTGAGGTGCGTCTGCGTCGCGGCCCTCCAAACGCGCGCGTGCATGTATGCCGGCGCACTCGCGCGAGTGATGATGTTTTGCCGACGACGTTCGAAGTCCGGCGCACTTGAACAACGAATTATTTTACCGCGGAGACGCGGTGAGATGTTACACTCGGCCGTCTCGGCGCACTCGGCGGTAAATTAGGCCGTTGTTTCTGTTACTTCAGTCCTTTCGCTGCCTTCAGCCGTTCCCGCTCGCGCATGATCAACATCTGTTGCGGAATGGACGCGACGTTCATCGTCGCATAATACAGGTTAAGACCTGCCGCGAACTTGAGGAAGATGAATGTCATGAACGGCGGCATGATGTACATCATGATCTTCATCTGCTGCGCCTGTTCACCTTCGATCCCGCGAGTGCTGAACCACTGCAGCACGAACATGCTGACGCCGAGGAGCACGGGCAGAATGAAGAGAGGATCAGCGCGCGCGAGATCGGGCAGCCAGAAGAACTGTACGCCGCGGAAGGCGATGGCATTCGCGAACACGAAATACAACGTAATGAGGATGGGGAACGGGATGAGCGACGGCAGACATCCGACCATCGGATTGAACGATTCCTCTTTGTACAGCGCCAGCATAGCCTTCTGCATCTTCTCAGGCTCTTTCTTGTACTTCGCCTGGATCTCCTTGATGCGCGGCTGCATCTCCATGTTCTTGAGCTGCGAGCGCATGGCTTTGGCGTTGAGTGGCCAGAGGAGCACGCGGATGAGAATACCGAAGATGATGAGCACCCAGCCGTAGCCTACGCCGAACAGATCGTGAATGCCGTAGAGCAGTGCAGCGACGCCGTGACCGACGGGGCGCAGGATGGGACGTGCCCAGCGCCAGCCGAACGGGTTCACATCCTTGAATCCGTAACCGATGGCCTCTAGCTGTTTCGGCTCCTGCGGTCCGACGAACATGCGGAACACGAACGTATTATCCTTACCGGGCAGCAGTGTCGCGGTGAGATCCGCGCCGGCCTTTGCAGGAACGGGCTTCGCAATGACGCCGCCGAACGGCATGCGGTTGACATCGCTCGCGAGCAATGCGCTGACGAAGTACTTGCTGCGGAGCGCGATCCAGTTGAACGGTCCGGGCTCAATAGTTTCGGCTGCGACTTTCGACAGCGGCACATCGCGAATGCCGTCGGCCGTGCTGTTGAGTACGTACTTGCGATGACGCGAGTCATCCACCGAATCGAATTCCGTCTGCGCGATGCCGGGGCCCATGGAGATCAGCAACTTTGTGGGCAGGTCTCCAACGTTACGGACGACTGCCGTCGCATCAATGAGATAGCTGTTCGGGGCAAATGTGTAATCAAGCTCGACCTCGAACCCGGACGCGCTGTCTGTGTGGATGAGTCGCAGTTGCTGCGCGGCCTCGAGCGCGACGATCAGACCCTCTGCGGGGACAGCGCGGAACTGGAGCGACGATACATCGACCTGCTCGTTGCCGACGGTGAGGCGGTACGAGATGAGCGGAGTGCCGCCTATGCGGGCGAGGTCGACAGGGTGACCGTTGTAGCCCTTCGAGAACGACTGATGGTTGAGGACTTCTGCGACGACCATCGAACCGCCGCGGGTGCTGAACCCGTAGCGGTACAGCGAGTCCCGCGTGACGAAGACGGTGTCGACGTCGGCTGAGGCAGTGGCCGGAGCGACGGTCAAGGCAGGAGTCGCTGCGGGCGTCTGCATACCGGGAGCTTCAGGCCGGCCGGCCGTCTGGCCTGGCGCCGTGGCGGCCGCCGGCGCGTTGAGGGCGGCGGAGTCGACGCGGGTTGAGTCCGCGGGGGTCACGACGGGCGTACGGGGCCGCGTCGGAAACAGAATGCCAGTAACCACGATGACGGCGATCATGAGGACGACCGCCAGTATGAACCGTCCGCTGTCCATCTTTCTCTATTCTTTCAGGGGCAGGGCTGACGCCGCTGCATTGAGCTCAATAACGGGAACCGGATCATATCCACTGCCGCCCCAGGGGTGACAGCGTCCGAGACGTCGAAGCGCGAGCCAGCCTCCCGATTCAACGCCGTGAGCCCTGATGGCCTGAAGCGCGTAGTGTGAGCATGTAGGCTCGAACCTGCATGCGGGCGGGAGCAGCGGGGAAATGGCCCGCTGATACAACTTGATGGCCCCAATCAGGAAACGCGAGAGCATACACGGTCCGTCCAGTCGACGAGCTCAGCTCTCAGTTCACCATACGCGGCGTCATACGTGTTTCGTTTCGCGCGTACGAGGACGTCAAGGTCCAGGGTCTGTGCCAGCAGCCGCGGGGCGACGTCCTGTCTGAGGATCTCACGGATCCGGCGCTTCACGAGATTCCGCTCGACCGAATTGTGGCCGAGCTTGGGAACGACCCAGCCCAGCCGCAAACGCGAAACGGGGGAAGAGGAGTGGAAGACGTCCAAGTGGACCGTCCCGCTCCTTTTCCCCCGCCTGAGTACAGCGAGGATATCCGGTCCCCGGGACAGGCGCCGTGTTCTCGGCAACCGGTTCCGGCCGTCCGGAGTCTCCGCGCTCACTCGCGCTAGCTGTTCTTCTTCCCGACGGTTACGACCAGTTTCTTTCGGCCGTGTCTACGACGGGCGTTGAGCACCATGCGTCCAGCTTTTGTAGCCATGCGCGCGCGGAATCCGTGCTTGTTTTTCCGCTTGCGGTTATGCGGCCGATAGGTCGGCATGCCCATATAAATGCTCCGATATGGTATAACAAAGACTCGCAAAGTAACCGCGGCAGGAGCCGAATGGAAGCCCCTGCGTGGTGTCGTAGCCGGGACGGCTTGCGTTATCCACATTCCGGCTCCATCGTAAGCGCCTTGTGCTGACACCCCGCCCAACAATGGACACGATGGAGTTGACCGCCGCGGAAGCGTGGTCGCGTATTCTGGAGCGCGCGCGACCGAACCTTCCCGAGCATACTTTCCGATCGTGGCTCGATGCCACGTATCCACTCGCACTGTCGCAGGAACTGCTGGCAGTAGGCGCGGTGAGCGATTTCGCTGCGGAATGGATCGAAGACAAATACGGCGCAGTGCTGACGGATGCCGCACGCCAGGTATTCGGCCGGCCCCTGACGATTTCGTTCCAGTTGCAGCCGCCCGAAGCAGGGGCACAGAAACGGGTGCCGCAGCCGCCGCAGGAGTCACGGAATGCACCGGAAGTGTTGAGCGCGCCGACGGGTTCACACACAGGCGGCGCCGTGGGCGCGCCGCTGAATGAACGCTATACGTTCGACCGCTTCGTTGTCGGCAGTAACAACCAGCTCTCGGCAGCTGCGTGTACTGCCGTGGCGGAAGCGCCGGCGCGCATGTACAATCCGCTCTTCATATACGGCGGCGTGGGGCTCGGCAAAACGCATCTCATGCACGCGATCGGACACGTGCTCCTGGAGCGCGATCCGAGCAAGCGTGTGGCGTATGTGTCGAGCGAGCGTTTCACGAATGACATGATTGCAGCAATTCAGGGCGGAACCAACGCCGAATTCAGGCGACGGTATCGCGACATCGATCTACTGCTGATCGACGACATTCATTTCCTCGGTGAAAAAGAACGGACGCAGGAAGAGTTCTTCCACACGTTCAATGCGCTGCACGACGCGCAAAGTCAGATCGTGATGACGAGCGATCGTCCGCCGAAGGAGATTCCGGGACTCGAGGAACGACTCGTATCGCGTTTCGAGTGGGGCCTGGTGACGGACATCAAGCCGCCGGACTTCGAGACGCGTGTCGCCATCCTCCGCAAGAAGGCGGAAGACGACCAACTGGCGCTGGCAGACGAAGTCCTGGACTTCATTGCGCGGAACTGCCGCTCGAACGTGCGCGAGCTCGAGGGCGCGGTGATAAAGCTGCTGGCGTATTCGTCGCTGACGCGCCGCGAGGTCACGACGGAGCTGGCCCGCGAAGCGCTCGGCGGAGTGCTGACGGAAGCGCCGCTGACGGAGCTGTCCCCGTCCATTATCCGTCAGAAGGTGGCGGACGAGTGGGGCGTGCCGGTTGAAGGGCTGAGTTCGAAAAGACGTACCAAAGAGCTGACCGTCCCGCGCCAGGTTGCTATGTACCTGATCCGCGAGCTGCTCGATCTTTCACTGGTCGAGGTGGGCGGCGTGTTCGGCGGGCGTGACCATTCGACAGTGATCCACTCGATCAACAAGGTCGAGGAGGATCTGGCCGCGGATGACGCGTTTCATGCGCGGGTGGAAAAGCTGCGGGCGCAGTTCGGCGGGTAATTCGCGCCGAAAGGATGTGGCTGTATAACTATGTTGAAAGAATGTGGAGCGACGTTGGAATGTCCACAGGATTTCGAAGAGTCGGGCGGGAATGTGTATCGTGTGGGCAGGTGCGACAGTGTTGCACATGGTTCCCACATCCGGCGAAGAGCATAAGTCGTAGCCGGTAGTAGCAGAATTCGGGGGTTTGGCAGGGTTGTCCACGAATCCACACCCTCTACTACTACTACTGATTTAATAAATATGTATAAGTAGTACGTAGTACGATGTGGGAAATCGGAATCGCGCGCTCAGAAAGCGTCGGATTGCATCAGGTGAGGGGTTCATGAAATTCAAGATCACGCGGGAAAATCTGCAGCAGGGTCTGGCGGCGGTCAGCGCGAGCATACCGACTCGCACGACACTGCCTGTGCTCTCGAACATCCTCATCGAAGCGGACGAGAGCAGTGTCCGGATGAGCGGTACCGACCTCGACATAGCAGTGAGCGTAACGGTTCCAGCAGAAGTCGAAGAGCCGGGTGCGCTGACGATTCCTGCGAAGAAGCTGCAGGAGCTGGCCCGCGAGCTACCGGAGCATCCGGTGCGTATGAGCACGAAGGGGGATCGACTGGAGCTGACATGCGGCCGTGCATCGTTCAAGCTGAACGGCATGCCGCGCGACGAATTCCCGACGTTCCCTGCAGTGGATTTCGGCAGCAGCTGGAAGATCCAGGGCAAGGTTCTGCACGAGCTGATCCGCCAGACAAGCTTCGCAGTGTCCACGGAAGAAAGCCGTCCGATCCTGAACGGTGTGCTGTGGCAGTTGAGTGAGGACGGCATGCGCATGGTTGCGACGAACGGCCATCGCCTTGCGCGCATGGGAGTAACGGTCGATGCGAAAGGTGCACCGCGTGCGGACCTGATCGTGCCACCGAAAGCACTCGCGCAGGTGGAGCGCCTTTTCAGTGCGGATGATGAAATCGAAGTCGCGAAGAGCGAAAACCACATCGGCTTCCGCAAGGAGGGCACACAGGTATTCACGCGCCTGATCGAAGGGCCGTATCCGAACTACGAGCAGGTGATTCCGAAGGACAACGACAAGCACGCGATTGCCGACAAGAACACGCTGGCGCAGGCACTGCGCCGCATGGCAGTCGTCGCGAGTGACCAGACGCATCGTGTAAGGTTGAGCTTTACAAGCAACACGCTGCGGTTCTCGGTGGAGACACCGGACCTTGGCGAAGCGCACGAGGATCTCGAGGTAGATTACAGCGGCGAGCAGCTCGACATCGGGTTCAACGCGAGCTACCTGCTCGAGGTGTTGCGGTACATGCCGTCCGACGATGTGAAGATCACATTCAAGGCACCGGAACGCGCAGCGACGGTCGAACCTGCATCACGCAACGGCGGCGAAGTTGGCGACTACCTGTGCCTGGTGATGCCGCTGCGTCTGCTGGACTGAGCGGCATCCCGTGAGTTCACTCGACCGCGTAGCGGACACACATTATCCGCTGCTGCGGCATCTCACACTTCCCGTCGTGGCCGTCACGTCGGCGCACGGCGGGCGTATCAACGGCATGATTGCCAACAGTGCGCAGCGTGCATCGCTCGTACCCTCACACCCGCGCATTTCCGTATACATCTCCAAGATCAATTACACGCACGACCTGGTGATGTCGAGCGGCGTTGCGGCCATCCACCTGCTGCGGCGCGACCACTGGGACCTCATATGGCACCTGGGTCTGCAGAGCGGCCGCGATGTGGACAAGCTCGCGACTGTTCCGACACACACGCAGACGACAGGCGCGCCGCTGATCGACGACGCTCTCGTGGCATACGACTGCCGTGTCGCGAACACCATGGATGCGGGCGGTGCAACGTTCTTCCTGCTCGATGTGGTGGGTGCGTACAACGGTCCGGCAGGCGAAGTGATGACGAGTGTGTATTTCCGCGAAAACATGTCGCCGGCAAAAAAGGACATCTACGAAGAGCGACTTGTCGCGGCCATGGAATACCTCGAGCCACTTTCCTCGCGAGTGGATCCATCACTTTCGTGGAAGGCCCCGAAGTAACAACCCGCTCCGTGACTCTGTGTGAAAATTCCCGTTGTCCGTTGTTTACGCGCGGAGCAACTCTTCCGCGGTAGACAGCGCGATAACGGAGTGGCCCTCGGCTTCGAGAGCTTCGCGTCCGCCTTCGTTGCGATCGACGACTGCGAGTACGCCGAGCACAGTAGCGCCGGCTTCGCGCACCGCGGCGATCGCGCGGCGGGCGCTGTCGCCAGTCGTAATGACATCCTCGACGACGACGACCTTCGCACCGCTGAGGTCCGCGCCTTCGATCAAGCGGCCGGTGCCGTGTGTCTTCGTTTCCTTGCGCACCGTGAACGCATCGATCGGCCGGCCGGACATCGCGGCGGTGTGAGCAATGGCGTATGCGACGGGATCGGCGCCGAGAGTGAGACCGCCGACGTGCGTGGGGATCCAGCCATGCGCATGCATCTCGATGAGCGCGATGCGACCGATCGTCAGCTGGCCTTCGCCTGACATCGTGGTGAGTCTCGCATCGATGTAATAGTTCGAGTGCTTGCCGCTCGCGAGCACGAATTCCCCACGACGCAGGGAGCGATCGCGCAACAGCTGATGCAGCCGTTCACGGTCCTCGGTACTGTCGATCGCGTCATTGTCCTTCATGATCCTGTCCATTCCTCCCATGTACCACGGTCACTGGCTGCTGCGATATTCTTCAGGTTCGCGTCGGCTGCGGCAATAGCGCGGTGCAAAGCGGAGGGATCGTTTTCGTCTGACAACCACTCGACGAATTCGATGAATCGGCTCATGCCGGTCTCATCCGGCTCAGTCGCGCGGAAGACCCAGGCACGTGCGCCAGCCGCCTGCGCCGCACGCTGGAGTGACGTCCAGGCAGATCCATACATTGCGACGTCGTCAATCGGAACGGTCCGCTCGCGGATCCTGAGTCGGCGCATCAAGTCAGCGAAGGAGCCAGATGAAGCCGACCAGCATGGCGAACAGGCCGGCCACGGTCGAAACGGTCTTCGAGAAAGTGCCGGAGCCGCGGGCCAGCCGCGCAGCCAGAACACCCGCCAGCAATGCATAGGCGGTCATGCCGACCGCGGTGCCGACACCGAAGAGGAAGAGATAGACCGCACCCTCACGCGGCGACCGGAGGGACAGCAGGGGGATGAGTGCGACGGCGGGGCCAGTGCCCGCCAGGCCGTGCAGCAGGCCGAAGCCAGTAGCCGCGTGGGCGTGTCCGTGCTCCCCACCGCGTGCGTGCGCGTGGGGATGGGTGTGGGTGGTGCCGTCGGTGTGGGTGTGCGAATGCGCGTGTACCGTTTTTGCCGTCACCAAGGTCCAGACGCCAAGGCCGATCATCGCGAGCCCGACCACACGGTCGAGCAGACTCGTCCAGCCATCGGGAATCGACCGCCCGGCGATGAGCAGAAGGACGCCGACGGCAAAAATGGCGGCGCCGTGGCCAATCGCCCAGCGGGCTCCGAAACCGGCGGCATGGAGCGGTCGGGGCCGTCGTACGACAAACGCAGTAACTGCAGCGAGATGGTCGGGCTCGAGTGCGTGCGCCGTACCCAGCACCAGCGCAGACAGGTAGATGGGAAGGAGTTCCATGCATGTGAATACGGGCATGTACGGGGCGGGTCAAGGTTGAACTGGCCTGGGTGGCGGGGTGTCCCAGGGTTGCCGCCGCGGTCCAATCAGGCGAGGATTAGAGGTTGTCCGAGTCCGGTGCCGAGTCTTCACTGCGCCGTTCCGGGCTTTTTTTTCCAGTCCATGTCAGGAGCTGCGTGATGCCAGGAATCGGCGCATTTGCGACGCATTGGTGGATGCCGGTGGTGTATATCGTCACCATGGGGCATATCACGAATCTGTGCGTGACGCTCTATCTGCACCGGTCGGCGACGCATGAAGGTGTGAAATTCCACCCGGCGGTCGAAACTGCGATGCGGTTCTGGCTGTGGTTGACGACGGGCATGAAGACGCGCGAGTGGGTGGCGGTTCACCGCAAGCACCACGCGTTCTCGGACCGGCCGGGGGATCCTCATTCGCCGGTGAACGAGGGCCTCCTCGAGATCGTATGCGGCGGCGTGTTCTTCTATCGTGACACGGCACGTGACGCGGAGACGCTCGAGAAGTACGGCAAGGGCTGCCCGGAGGACTGGATGGAGCGGAATGTCTATACGCCCCGCCCGTTCATTGGGCTGCTGTCCATGATGGCGGTGGATGTCATGCTGTTCGGGATCGGCTGGGGTCTGATCGCGTGGACCTGCATGGCCGTGTGGATCCCGATCTTCGGGAACGTGATCAATGGCATCGGCCACGCGGTCGGCTACCGTAACTTCGACACGAAGGACTCGAGCCGGAATATCGTTCCGCTGGGTCTGTGGATTGTCGGTGAAGAGCTGCACAACAACCATCATGCGGATCCGAAGTCGGCGAAGTTCAAGGCGAAGTGGTACGAGTTCGACATCGGCTGGATGTATATCAGCCTGTTGAGATCTTTTCGCCTGGCGAATGTGATCTACGCGAGGAATGTGTCGGCGAAGGAGTTCAAGGCGAAGTATTACGAGAAGGCGACGACGGCAGCTGCCGAGGTGAGCGACATGGCTGGCGCAGCAATGCGCGCGGCGCAGGACGCGGCACGGCACGCACAGGTCGTTGCGAGCGAGGCTGTTTCCGAGGCTGGACGCCGTGCTCAGATTGCGGGTGCAGCGATTGCGTCCCCGACGGATACTGCTACGGAGTAGAAGCTGAACGACATTCGCGATCACGAATGGAAAGCGCCCTCTTCAGGGCGCTTTCTGCATCCATGGCGGGCCGAGCCTCGCGATTCGTTTGTAGACGGGACATGATGGATCGTGGGAACCGGGCAGATAGCCGAGGCTCATCAGGAACTCGTTTACGATCTCGCCGCCTGTGAACAGGAATGTTGTCTTGAACAAACGGGTCCACTCATCGCGCGTGAGCGGGTGGTTCGCATCGAGCCAACCGGCGAACGAGCCATGAGATTCCCGTAGTGTCTGGATGCGCCGCGCGTTCTCGATCACTGCGTCGATCTTGAGCCGGTTCCGGATTATCCCAGCGTCCGCCATCAGCCTGGCACGCTCGCGATCCCCGTACGATGCGACACGGTCGACGTCGTATTCATCAAATGCCAGCCGGAACGCATCCCGCTTCTTGAGGATCGTGAGCCAGGATAGACCGGCCTGGTTGATCTCGAGGATCAGCCGCTCGAAGAGGTCCCCATCGCCGCGGCGGGGGAAGCCGTATTCGGTCTCGTGGTAAGGCCCGTGGAAAGGGTGTCCGGGCGCGACGTCACAGTACATTCAGAAGAGTAGTGAAACGGGCGCAGGTCGTGCAATGAGATGGCGCGTCGACTCGAAGAATGGGTACACGGAAGGAATGCGGTTGTGAGGAACATTGCGTCGATCGTAGATCAGATGACGGAAGCGCGTGCGCGCACATTGCTCCTGATCGCGAGTGTGAGCGAATCGGATCTGTTGAAGCAGCACGATCCGCTGATGGGCCCGATCATCTGGGACCTCGGCCACATCGCACAGTTCGAGCAGCTGTGGCTGCTGAGAAACCTTGAGGGAGAGATCAAATTCGGTGAGATGCCGGGCATGTTCAATCCGTTCGAGAATCCCCGTTCTGTGCGCGGCGAGCTGGACCTGCCCGACCTGCGCGACACACTCGCCATGCTTGCAGACACACGTTCCCGCGTGCTCGCCGCGCTACGATATGCCGACTTCGACTCAACAAATCCGCTGCTCAATGCAGGCTACGTATATCGCATGGTGCTGCAGCACGAGTATCAGCACAACGAGACGATGCTGCAGACGTTGAAGCTGAAGCAGGGCGAGGCGTACCGTGCGCCACGCGCCACTCACTTCGGGCCAGCGCTCCTATCGCTCCCGCATGGCGACATGGTGAAGTTCGATGGCGGCCGCGTGCTGATCGGCACCGATGACCGCAGTACTGCATACGACAACGAAAGGCCGGCGCATGAAAGCGATGTTGAGCCATTCTGGATCGACACTGCTCCAGTCACCAATGCAGCATACCTGATGTTCATGGAAGATGACGGATACACGCAACGGGAATACTGGAGCGACGACGGATGGAAATGGCTGCAGGAGGCGCAAGTTGATGCGCCGAAATACTGGAGCCGTTCGGACGCGGGCTGGATGATCACGCAGTATGATCGGACGGTGGACGCGAACAACAGTGCGCCGGTGTGTCATGTGTGCTGGCACGAAGCAAAAGCGTATGCGCGATACGCGGGCAAGCGGTTGCCAAGCGAAACGGAATGGGAAACCGCCGCGACGTGGGATCCTGCGAGCGGAACGAAGCGGACATATCCGTGGGGCGATGAAGCGCCGACAGCGTTGCACGCGAATCTCGACCAACTCGCGTTTGCGGCCGCGCCGGTCGGCACATACGACATGAATGTCTCACCGATCGGTTGTTACGGCATGGTGGGCGACTGCTGGGAATGGACGTCGAGCGATCTCGCGCCGCACCCGGGATACGCGATGTTCCCGTATCCGGAATATTCCGACGTATTCTTCGGAACGGAATACAAGGTGTTGCGCGGCGGCTCGTGGGCTACGCGGCCGGGCGCGATCCGAGGAACGTTCCGCAACTGGGATTATCCTATCAGGCGTCAGATCTTCAGCGGGTTCCGGTGTGCGCGCGATGCATAATGTTGCGCCAGGTGCCGCGCTTCCGCGCGAGGGTGAGCAAGCACAACTCCTCCACGATGTCATTGAAGGTTTCTCGCGACCACAGAAGGAGCTGCCGCCGAAATACTTCTATGATCAGCGCGGGTCGGAGCTGTTCGAAGCGATCACGCGACTGGACGAATACTATCCGACACGGACGGAATCTGCGTTGCTGGAATCGTTTGCTGCTCCGTGGATGCAGAATTTTGGTGCGCGTGCGCTCATCGAGCTGGGCGCAGGTAACGCGGAGAAGACGCGGGTCCTGCTCGACGCACTCGGCGATGGTGCGATGTACATTCCAGTAGACATCAGCGAGCAGTTCCTGAAGGAAGCGGCACGGGAGATTGAGGACGAGTATCCGGAGCTCGAGGTGCAGCCGGCGGTGTCGGACATAACAAAAGCGCTGCGGTTGCCGCCCGACCTCCCGTCACCCGCAGTGTATGCGTTCCTGGGCAGCACGATCGGCAACTTCGAGCCGGCGGACGCGGTGCGCCTGCTTCGCAACGTGCGTTGTATCATGCGCGACGAGGATCGATTCCTGATTGGCGTGGACCTGAAGAAGGATATTGCGACACTGGAGGCGGCGTATAACGATGCGCGGGGCGTGACGGCAGAGTTCAACAGGAATGTCCTGCACGTGCTGAACCGCGAGCTGGGCACAGACTTCGACGCTGCCGCGTTCGACCATCGTGCGTTCTACAACGAAGCAGCGGGACGCATTGAGATGCACCTCGTCGCGCGCACGCGGCAGGCCGTACACGTGCCGGGATGGATGGACGTAACGTTCGAGGCGGGCGAGAGCATCCGCACTGAGATCAGCGCGAAGTATGACGAAGCCACGATGCGTGACCTGTTCCACGACGCAGGCATGATGGTGGAGGAATGGCAGGCGGATGAGCGGCAATGGTATGCAATGGTGGTCGGCCGCGCGGTCTTTCGCGTAAAGCCCGAACCGTAGCCTGGGCTTTACGCGAAAGGCGTTCGCTACTTCCCCGCGCCCTCTTGCTCAGCCCCACCGTCATCACTGTCGCTGTCGTCCTCGTTCTCCTCATCATCCGTGTCCTGTTTCACGGCGCTGACCTTCCCCGTGATCGCATCAACGCTGACTTCCGACGTACCCGCCTGCCCCGGTACGGTGATGTCGAAGGTGTATGCCAGCTGGCCGTCTTCATCCTCCAGCTCGGATTCGACGATCGTGCCGCCGGGCACGGCCGCCAGCGCCAGCGCACGCGCCTGCGCTTCCGTGATGTTCGCCTTCGCCTGCAGCGCTGCCTGCTGCGCTTGCTGGTCATTCGCCTTGAACGCGGCCATGCCGACACCGACAGCAGCAACGACGCCCAGGACCGTAAACAGCTTCACCCTCTTCATACGCACCTCTTCGATCAATGAACCTGATACCCGCATACATGATTAACCTAATCCGGCCTCCTGACGCCACGATTACAAATGGCGGAGAGCGCCGCGGGCTTGTCCCAGTGGCCCAATTTATCCAGTATCTGGCTCATGAGCCCGGATAGAAGAGCACGAGACGCGCGCGCCGCGCAGTGGGTGCGGGAGAACCTGTTCCTGCAGGAGGGATTGCGCGAGCCGCGGATTGGTGCGGAGTTGGAGCTGCTGGCAGTCGATGCGGACAGCGGTGCGGTGTCCAGGCTGGACGGTCGACTCGGCACGTGGTTGTCGAGCGTTGCAGAAACGAACGGCTGGCGAAGTGAAGACTCGACAAAGGGTGCGCCGAAGTACTTTCTGCCGAACGGCGCGGCGGTAACACTCGAGCCGGGCGGTCAGGTCGAGTACAGCTCAACGCCCCACAACTCGACAGCTTCTTTGATCTCCGACCTGCAACAGAGTGCTGCGCTCCTGCTGGAAACGGCGGCCGCGCACGGCATCACGCTGGCCGCCGTCGGGATCGATCCGCGGCATGCGCTCGATGAAGTACCACTGCAGTTGACGGGCGGCCGCTACTCGCGCATGGACCGTTATTTCCGCACCATCGGCGAAGCGGGTCCGCGCATGATGCGCCAGACTGCATCGCTTCAGATCAATATTGACCCGGCGTACGATCCGCTGATGACATGGAGTGTGCTCAACCGTGCGGCCCCGGTGCTCACCGCAATGTTCGCGAACTCGCGCGAGTATGCCGGTAAAGACACTGGCTGCGCGAGCTATCGTGCATTGACGTGGTGCGAGCTGGACCCGGATCGCACCGGCGTGTTCGACGGAAGTGGCGATCCCGCACTGGAGTATGCCGAGTTCGCGTTGAACGCGCCGTTGATCGGCGACGCGGCGCCATACTCGCGTTTCCGCGATGACCCGCGTGCCGGCGATGAAGATCTGTGGGAGTACCACGTTTCGACGTTATTTCCGGAAGTGCGGCCGAAGGGCTACTACGAGTTGAGGTGCATCGACGCGGTACCGCTCGAATCAATTGAGGATCCGATCACGCTGATTGCGGCGCTCGTGTGGAATGAAGGGGCGTTGCGGGATGCAGATGCGTTGTTGCCGCCTGCGGATCGCGATGCGCTGGTGCGGGCGGCACGTTTCGGATTGGACGATCAGACACTGAAGGAACTGGCGACCGGCCTGGAAAGGATCGCGAGTTCTACTGGCGACGGGATGTACGTCGCTCGAAAACAACTTCATCCGCAACGATCATATAGCGGATGACGCGGTCGTGTGCTTCGGGGAATGCCTGGAGGCGGTCCTTGAAGCGGTCGTTGGAGACAATGCTGGCGGCGAGCTCGCGGGCGAATGACAGGATGAAGTAGTCGGCATCAGTACCGGCGGGGGCCTGACGAAGCCTTCCTTCATCCACGAGCCGTTCGTAATCGTCCTTCCGGTCGATCTGGTGGCGAAGTGCTGCGTCCACCACGACAACCGGCTCGTACCCTTCCTCGATCAGCTTCTCGCAGACGACCTGGATGTTGGAAAGGCGCGGCGTCCCTTCGCTGCTGTGGGCAACGTTGGAACCGTCGACCAGAACGATATTGCTGAGCTCCTGCTCCCGGCCATCCTGCTTCATCCGCCCCCTGACATGAGCGCTGCATTGCGCGCCCGGCTTAGGGCAAGCGTAATGCCACCTACGCGCGGCCGCTCACAATCAACTTGACGAGTTCCTCGTTTGTCGGTGTCCTGCGCATGCGGGACTGGATCTGTTCCATGGCGTCCACCGCCGAATCGGGAAGGTCGCGGCGCAGTTTGTGGGAAGCTTGCAGCATCTCGGGCGACATCAGCAGCTCCTCACGGCGCGTCGAGCTCGCGGTGAGATCGATGGCAGGCCAGATCCGACGATCGGCGAGCTCGCGGCTGAGCACCAATTCGCTGTTGCCCGTGCCCTTGAACTCCTCGAAGATGACTTCGTCCATGCGCGAACCGGTGTCGATCAGTGCTGTCGCGATGATTGTGAGCGAGCCGCCACCATGCTTCGGGTCGATCTTACGCGCGCTGCCGAGCATGCGCTTCGGTTTCTCGAGCGCGTTCGCGTCAATACCTCCGGTCAGCGTCTTGCCCGTGCTCTTTTCGTTCGCATTGTATGCGCGCGCAAGACGCGTGATCGAGTCCAAAATAACAACGACATCCTCGCCCATCTCTACACGGCGGCGCGCACGCTCGAATGTGATCTCGGCCACGCCGACATGACGGTCTGCTGGATGGTCGAAGCTCGACGCAATGACTTCGCCGTAGCCGTGCATCTCCATCTCCGTAACCTCTTCAGGACGCTCGTCCACGAGGAGAATCAGCACAGTCGCGGCCGGATAATTCTTGACGATGCCTTCAGCAACCGCCTGTAGCACCATGGTCTTGCCGGCCTTCGCAGGTGCGACGATCATCGCGCGCTGGCCTTTGCCGAGTGGGCAGAACAGGTCGATGATGCGGTTGGTGTTGTCATCCTTGTTGCCGCGCTTCAGGTCGCACTCGAGTACCAGCTGCTCGCTCGGATGCACTGCACCCATCCGATTGAAGTCAGGGCGCCGGCCCAGATCGCCTGCCGGCACGCCGTTCACCGTCAGAATGTCCTGGAGCGGGGGGTTCTTGCCCTTGGCGGGAGCGGATCCCGCCTCGCCAACGATCTCGTCGCCGGTGCGCAGGCTGTAGCGTTGGATGAGTTTGTTGCCCACATAGATGTCGCCGTCCCCGGCGAGGTAACTGGCCTCACGGCGGCGTATAAAGCCGGCGCCGCTCCCCATGACGTCGAGGATGCCGAGCGATTCTTCGCTGTCCACTTCATCTCACTGGTTGTACGTGTGTGAGCCGGAGCCCTGAAGGCACGCGGCACTGGCCCCAGACGGGGCCGATCGATCAACGGTCGGGGTCCAGGAGGACTCCGGGAATCTTTCAGGTCAAAAAGTATACCTATGGAACCCGCTTAATGCTATCCGAACGATTCCCGGTCCCTGTTTTGGCTTGGGACGGGTGCGATCTCCGGGGTCCTAGATCGCGATGTAATCCTCAATCGGGGGGCACGCACAAACGAGATTACGATCTCCTGCTGCGGACTCGATGAGTCCGACGGCGGGCCAGAATTTGGAGGCACGGGTTTCGGGAGTGGGAAACGCGGCGCGTTCGCGCGCGTAGGAATGGGTCCACTCGTCGGCGCAAACGACGTCGACGGTGTGGGGTGCGTTCTTCAGCAGGTTGTCGGTGCGGTCGGCGATGCCGAGCTCGATCTCGCGAATCTCCTCACGAATGCCGATCAGCGCATCACAGAAGCGATCGAGCTCGGCGAGAGACTCGCTCTCGGTCGGTTCGATCATCAGTGTGCCGGCGACGGGGAACGATACGGTCGGCGCGTGGTAGCCGTAGTCGATCAAACGCTTCGCGATGTCGCCTGCTTCGACGCCGCTCGCGCCCTTGAGTCCCCGCGGATCGATGATGCATTCGTGCGCGACTGTGCCGTTACGGCCTG
>JBDSPG010000122.1:0-2860 GCA_039912685.1 Longimicrobiales bacterium
ACCGCGTCGGCGACGCGGATCGCGGCATGCTGGGTCCAGCCGGTGTTTGCATCCGCAATCAGCACGTCACCGCGCGAGAGTACCGCAGCCGCAGCCTTGATCCGGTCGATGTCGGTATCGGGGTCCCCACCCACCTTGAGCTGAAACTTGTGATAGCCTTCCTTGCGATACTGGCCGATCTTCTTGGCCATCTGCGCCGGCGATTCCTGGGAAATGGCGCGATACAGTCCGAAATCCGCACCGACATGCCCGCCCATGAGCGTCGCCACGGGCAACCCGCTCGCCTTGCCGAGCAGATCCCAGCAAGCCATGTCGATTGCCGACTTCACATACGGATGACCGCGCATGGCGCGGTCCATTAATTCGTTCAGCTCGCCTAGCGACAGCGGGTCGGCACCGATCAGCTGGGGGGCGAGTTCGGCGATCCCGGCGCGTGCGCCGCGAGCATACGCGGGCAGATACGCCGGACCGAGCGGGCAGACCTCTCCCCAACCGGTCAGCCCCTCATTCGTTTCCACAGCGACAACGGTGGAATCGAAGACCGACACCGAGTTGCCACCGGACCACTTGTAGTTCCCTTCGCGGAGCGGCAGGTCAACCTGATAGGCACGAATCGCGGTAATCTTCATTCGGCGGTGCTCGCAGTTTTGCGGGATGACATCCATAGCGTAGCTGCGGTATAAAGCAGTACGCCGACTACGATCCACTTCACTGTCCCGAGCGGCAGTTCCTTGACTACGAAGGCCGCAACAAGGACGCCCGGAATGCCGCCGATCGTCAGTCCGATCGCAGCACGCCTGTCGAAACGTCCGGCACGATAAAATCGGAGCGCGGCGGCCGGGAGAATCAGCGACGCGGAAGCGGCCATGATTGGAAAGACCGATTTCTGGTTCATGCCGAGCATGAACGTGACCGCCATGGTCGGCGCGTAGTTGCCGATACCGAGACTGGTGAGCGACCCGATCAACATGCTGGCGAGCACGGCTACGGCGAGTGCCGCGCCGCGGAGTCCGATGGTGCCCTGGTCGAGTGACAGGTTCATGAGCATGCGCATCGCCATGAACGACGCGGTAACGATCAGTGCGACAGCCATCGCACGCTGGATCTGGCGGCGCGGCCAATGGACCACGACTCCGGTCCCGTACCACGCACCGATTCCGGCCGCGATCACCATGGATACAATGGTGGGCACATCGATCAAGCCGCCGAGCAGGATGATGAAAATGATGCACTCGGTCATCGTCGGGATCGCGTGTCCAACATTCAGCGTCCCCGGGATGTTCTCATCGTCGACCATGTGAAAGAGCCGGAGCACGGCGGTGGTGGTCGCGAACGATCCGATGCCGAGGGTGTCAAAAAAGTTGGTCACGGCACCTAGTCCAAAGAGTCCTGCCATCGGGACCCTGCGCGTCGAACGGGTCGGCTCGGTCATCAAGACTCGCGAGCAAGAGTTATGGGTGCCCTGCGCACCCGGTTGATTTCGAACAGCCGTTACACAGACGCGGCGCGCGCGGCAGTCGCGGCCTCGTACAGCCGCTCGTATTCGGCGGCGGAAGAATTCCAGGAGTGATCGATCCGCATGCACTGCTGCCGGAGTGCGGTCCACCCCTTTGCGTTCCAGTGGGCGAGCGCGCGAGAGACGGCGTGGGCGAGTGCGCCGGTGCTGGGACTGTCGAACGCAAAGCCGTTGATGCCGTCCTCCACCGTGTCGGCGAGTCCCCCGGTGCTACGGACGATGGGCGGAGTCCCGTAGCGCTGTGCGATCATCTGCCCGAGTCCGCACGGTTCGTAGAGGGACGGCATGAGGAAGAAATCGCCGCCTGCATAGAGCCGGTGCGCCAGCCCTTCATCGAAGACGAAGCGTGCGGCGACGCGGCCTGGAAGCGCGGCTGCAGCGCCAGCGAATGCGTGCTCGTAGCCGGCATCACCATCGCCGAGAACTGCGAGCGATGCGCCCGCGCCGATGATCGCGGGAATCGCAGCGAGTGCCATGTCGATTCCCTTCTGATGTGCGAGCCGGGTAACCATCGCAATGACCGGTCGCTCAGGCTCGAGCGCGAGTTCCGATACGAGTGCGGCGCGGTTCAGCCCCTTCCGCTTGAGGCTGCCGCCATGGTACGTGGCTTCAATGAGCGTGTCATTGCGAGGATTCCACGCGTCAACATCGATGCCGTTGAGGATGCCGTGCAGCACATTGCGGCGGAACCGGAGCAGACCATCGAGTCCGTTGCCGTACTCGGGTGTCTGGATTTCGCGGCTGTATGTGGGCGATACCGTTACAAGCCGATCACTGAGTGCGATACCAGCCTTCATGAGGGACGCAGCACCAAAGAACTCGACGCCATTCTCGGTGCGCATGAAAGCAGGGGGCACACCGATCTGGGGAAGCAGCTCGAAGGGAATGTTGCCCTGATACGCGAGGTTATGAATCGCGAATACTGTGGGCGGAATCGCACCGTCGACGAGTCCATACACAGGTACGAGACCGGTCTGCCAGTCATTCAGGTGGATGACATCGGCTCCCCACGCACGCGCGTACGTGGCGACGGCGCGGGAGAAGAGCGCGAAACGGCGCGCGGCGGCGAAGTGATCTCGCATGTCATCGTGGTACGGTCGCGCGGTGTCGAAACCAACATCGAGAAAGAAGACGGCAGGTGCAGCATCGGTGCGATCGTCGAGGACCATTTCCACGAGACGCGCGCCACTCGGCCACGGAACCGTGATGGCAGGCTGCGCGACCGGCGCAGTCATGCGCTCGAGCGCAGTGGGATACCCGGGCATGCAGATGCGTACGTCGTGCCCCTGCGCGCGCAGCGCATCGGGCAGTGCGCGCGACACATCACCAAGGCCACCGGTCTTG
>JBDSPG010000147.1:0-9933 GCA_039912685.1 Longimicrobiales bacterium
GCATTTGAGGACGCGCCTGACTCGAGCAGAGCGGCAATGCCGAAGTCACCCAGTACGGCGCGGCCGGCGCGATCGACGAGCACGTTACCTGGCCGGACATCACGGTGCACAATGCCACGCTCGTGCGCAGCCGCGAGGGCCGACGCAATCGCGCACAGCATCGCGCGCGCCTGACCGGGCTCCACCCCGACGCCAGACTCCATCATGTCGGCGAGCGTACGGCCTTCGACGTATTCCATGACGATGTAGGGAACATTGTCGCTCAGGTGGCCGACGCGGTAAACGGCGGTGACGTGGGAGTGGACGATGCGCGCGGCCGACTGCGCCTCGCGCTCGAATCGGCGGCGGAGGATGTCGTCCGCCGCGACTGACGGGCGCAGTACTTTGACCGCGACGAGACGCTGCAGTGACGTCTCGCGGGCGAGGTAGACGTTCGCACTCGTGCCGGTACCCAACGAGCGGAGTACCTCGAGGTCGGGCAGCAGCTCCGTGCGTACGCGCTCGTCCAGCGCGCCTGTCGTTTCAGCTTCTGTTGGCATTCGTTCGGCTGGGCCGTGACGTTGGAGGAAGGCTTGCCTCAATATAGTGGGGCTGGTCCTTCGCACCACAAATATTCATGGATCCGCATTGCCATCGTCTCATGTCGCGACGGCCTGACCGCGGCCTTCTGTACGCACCACGGCAGTAAAAAAATTGAGTGCGCGATATTGCGCTGCGACAATTTCGGCAAAATCGAAGGAATGGTAGTTGCCGGCTATGTAAACCTGGCCGCCATTCAACTCACGTTTCGCGAGGTCTGGTAGAACAGTGGCAATGGCCCGATCCTGATCCTGGCCTTGAGGTACGAGAACGACTGCGTACATGAGTCCTTTGCCGTCATCTGTCTTGAGAAATGCATCCACCATGCCGTCGAGTTCTGCCATCATGAGCGACTCACTCTGCGTCACACTCTGATCGATATTCACCAAGACATGTAGAACTTCCGCGAGCTGCTGGACCTGCGCCGGCGGCGGTGACGTCGCGAGGTAGGCTTCGAGCTCCTGGCGCAATGGTAGGAAGTCGAGCGGATCATCGCCGGGCGCCGCGGGAACGTCCTCCCAGCGGAATTGGATGCCCCAGCTGCGCGCGAACGACTCGACGAAGTCTTTTTCGCGATCGTCGAGATGGTCATCGAGAAGCGCGACGCGACCGAGGATTTGAAGAATGTGTGTCGCGCCTGAGGGTCTCATGAAGGAGCGGGCGAGATAACCTACCTCACCGCGTTCCTGGTGGATTGATTCCCTGATCAACGTGAACATTCCCCTACCCCTCCGCGACTCCACCCATCGTCCGGTGCCGATAAGCACGGCGAACACCGCACCGAAAATCCACAATCCGCCTTCGGTTGCGCCCTCCCACTCGCCGTCGAGCGTGAATTTCAACGTGAACACGGTTACCGGAATAAGGCCGACGAATTCACCGAGGATGGAAATGCTGTCTGCGACCGCGCGTTCGTGTTTTCGCTTCCATAGCTTTTTGATCGTCAGGTAAAGCTGGAGCGCTGTCAGCAGCAAGGCCGCTCTCACCATGTAATCGACGAGGACGTGGAAACCGCTCATTCTCTTCGCACACTCTCCGGCTGCTCGCCCGGGGGAGAATAGACTTGTGGCCTGCAGTCGCCGGCTATCCTATTTTACTGTCAGATTCTTTCCCCGCGCCAACATCTCGAGGCCCCATGCGTGCAAAGCTCTACAACGGCGCCGGTGGCACCGGCTCTTTGCGCAGTAAAGGAGTCGCCCTCCTGATTGCCTCGACGGCAGTCTGCATTCCGGCCCCGGTATCGGCCCAGATCGGCATATTCGACGCGCTGGCCCGGCGCTTTTCCGATGTGAGTTTTTACATGAATACCGGCGGCCTCGCCCCGACTACACCGGAAGTGCGAGCAGACCGCCTGTCGGCTTTCGGCATCGAGGTCCTGGTCACGATCGGCGGCGTAACCCGGCCGACCGGACCAGCTGTCCGTCGTGACTCTGCTGTCCTGACCTGGACCGGGATGCAGGTCGTTGCCAGCGCGAAGGGTACGGACACGATCTATACGTATACCGTGAAACCGGGTACCGTCCGACAGCCCACGGAAGAAGTCTGGAGCCTGGAACTCGGTCTCGGGTATGGCCAGATGTCGGGCTTTCGCAGCAATGTGGCGGGCCTGGAAATGAAGGGTTCAGTCCGCGACCTGCCCACAGTCTCGCTTTATGCGTCCTATGTACCGACCGGAACGTATGTAGGCCTGCGATCGGGTTTCATGCGACTTCAGTCGCTTCAAGTATTCGATGAGCGGGGCGGTACATGGAGCGGCGAGGCGGACAGTTTTTCGACCGGTGCTGCGATCGGTCAGTCGATCGATATCCTCAATTTGAGCTTTTTCGGCGAAGCGGGATATGGTTGGCGCCCGTTCCCCAGTATCCGATGGACCGGTGGGCCATTGCCGGCGGGCATCCCGCGCGAGCTGTCGCTGCACAGCTGGACGATAGGCTTTGGTGTCCAGTTTTCGCTGGGCACAAACTGACAGGCTCCGCTTCCATCTGCGGGGCGGATCCACCAGCCATTAAACCGGCAGCGTCACCACGAACGAAGTTCCGGTCCCAACCACGCTTTCGACGCGGATCGTGCCGCCATGCGCATCGACCACCTGCTTTGCGATCAGCAGGCCGAGGCCGGTGCTCTTTTCGCCGCTCGTCGGCTTCACACTCGTGCGACTGAACGGCTTGAACAGCTTGTCGAGCTCATCGGCGGGAATGCCGGGACCCTGATCCGTGACACACACTTCGATGGTTCTGCCGAGCGGCGCGATCGTTACAACGACTGTGGTATGCGGCGCGGAGAATTTCGCTGCATTGGAGAGCAGGTTGTTGAGAACCTGTTCGATCTTGTCGGGATCGACGTATGCGGGCGGCACTTCGCGCGGCGCGCTGAACTCGAATGTGATGTTCTTGTCTTCGGTCAGGATGCGATTGACCGCAACGTTCTGCTCGATCAGCTGCACCAGGTCGGTCGGCTGGCGTTCGAGTGAGATTTCGCCCGCCTCGATTTTCGACACATCGAGGAGGTTGTTGACGAGTCTGAGCATGAACTCCGCATTGGATCCCATCGATGCAATGAAGCGCGCCTGCCTGTCGGAGAAGTTGACGGCCTGAGGGTCCATCATAAGAAATTTGGCGAAGCCGATCATGACGGTGAGTGGATTACGCAGGTCGTGCGCGGCCATTCCGACGAACTGGTTGAGCTTCTGATTCGTCTCGGCGAGTGCGGTGTTGGCTCCGAGCAGCTGGTGCTGGCTCGAGCGCAGCGCGCGCATGGCGTCGTCACGCTGCAGGTGCGTGAGGTACGCGTCCGAGTGGTAGCGCAGTCGCGCGAGAAGCTCGACGCGGTCCGGCAGCTTGACGAGGTAGTCGTTCGCACCAGCGGCGAACGCCTCACTCTTCACCGCGGGATCCTCTTTGCTCGACAGCACAATGATCGGGATGTGCGAAGTGTCGGAACTCGCGCGGAACGCTCGCACCATGTCGAGACCATCCACTCCCGGCATGACCAGATCCTGCAGGATCACCGATGGCTTGATGGCCAGCGCGAGCTGGATCGCGTCGTTCGGGTCACTGCAGTAGTGAAGCTCGAGGTCTACCTCTGGAGCGAGCATTCTGCGAACCAGCTCACCAACCATCGGTTGATCGTCGATGAGCAGCACCATGGCCGGTACGTTGTTCATTGGCACTCCATTCTGATCCATTCCGTATTCATCATCGTGACCCCGCTGAAGGGATCGCTTTTCGGATGCGAGCGGAGATCTGCGACAACGGCAGAATCTCGGTTGCGGCATTGATACGTGCGGCGGCCTTGGGAATGCCGAATACGACGGACGATTCTTTGTCCTGGGTGATCGTAAGGGCTCCGCCGTCGCGCAATTTGCGCAGCCCCTGAGTACCATCCTGGCCCATGCCGGTGAGGAGTACGCCCACTGCGTCATCCTTCCAGAATCGAGCGGCACTGTAGAACATCTCGTCGATGGACGGCTTGTATGCGTGGTTGGACGGTTCACTTTGATATGCGAGTGTGAAACGGTCGCGCAGCGTCAGATGCTCGCTGCGCCCGGCGATATACACGATGCCGTTCTCCATCCTTTCCTGGTCACGCGCAATGCGCACGGGCAGTTTGCATTGCTGCGAAAGCCACTCCGCCATGCCCGCAACGAACTGTTCGTCGATGTGCTGCACGATCACTGCGGGCGCTGCAAAGTCTTGGGGGAGGCCGGAAAGCACGGTTGCGAGTGCAGACGGTCCGCCAGCGGATGCGCCGAGCAGCAGCAAGGACACCGGTTGTGTCCCGTTGCTGCCGTTTGCCCGCGGCTGGGCGCCTGGTCGAGCGCGCCGCGGCTTGAGTTTGCGGAACATCGTCAGCTTCGCTTCGAGCGCTGGTCCCGCATCCGCGACCTCCAGCCCTGCCGCATCCATGAGAGTTACAACGTCGACCGCACCCGCGCAGAGCGCTTCGAAGATCGGCGCGGCCTGCTTCTGAATGGATGAAGCAAGAAGCAGTATCGGACAGGGCGACTCCCTCATGATACGACGAACTGCGTCGATGCTCGTGGCGGGCTGCTCGCCGATGCCGAGAAGCAGCACATCAGGCGGCTGCGCGCTACACTTCTCAATCGCTTCGTCCGTGTCGCCGATTGCCCAGCTGATCTCGTAGCCGGGATTCGATCGTAACATGCGTCGGAGTGCACTGACCTCTGCACTGTTGCTGCTTACGATGCCGATCCTCACGCGTCCTCCGGTGCGCCGATTTGTTCGATGATCGCGTTCAGCATGGATTCATCGTGATAACTCCCTTTGGCCAGGTACCGGTCTGCGCCCGCCTCCATACCGCGCAAGCGATCCTCCTCGCGTTCCTTGTAGGACACGATGATGATCGGTAGTAGATGCAGTCGCGGGTCCTGTCGGATTCGCGTCACCAGTTCGATCCCGTCCATGCGGGGCATGTCGACGTCCGTGACCACGAGGTCGTACTGACCGCCGCGCACGGCATTCCATCCGTCCACACCATCCACGGCGACGTCGACGTCGTAGCCCCGGCCGGCTAGGAGCTTGCGCTCGAGCTCGCGAACGGTGAATGAGTCGTCCACAACGAGGATGCGCTTCGCTGTGCGCGTGACCGTCCTGTCTCGTGCGGCGGATGCAGGCTCGACGCGTCCTCCCGTGATCAAGTGATCGATCGAATGCAGGACATCTTCCACATCAATGATCAGCAGGGGTGTTCCGTCGGGCAGCAGCGCGGCGCTGCCGATGTCCTTCACCTTGCCGAGCAGCGGATGGAGAGCGCGCACAACGAGCTCACGCTCACCCATCAACCGATCGACGGTGAGGCCATACCGGTGCGAGCCGCGGCCGAGACCGATGACGGCGACTTCGTCCGATGACGTGCCGCTGCCCGAGCCGAAGATCTGCTGTGCTGCTACGAGTCCTATGTGCTCTCCATCGACATCGATAAACTGTCGGTTCTCGATCGACTCGATGTCCTGCTTCGGTACTCTCAGCACACGCGCGACGCGCGCGATTGGGACTGCATACGGCTCGCCCCCGACTTCGAAAACGAGTGCGCGCACGACCGAGAGTGTGAGCGGCAGTTGGAATACAAAATGCAACCCGGCATTCGGCTCGCTATGCAGGGTCACCTTGCCACCCGCCTCGCGAGCCGCAGTTTGCACGATGTCGAGACCGACGCCGCGGCCCGATATTTCCGACACCGTATCGCGCATGGAGAAGCCCGGCAGGAGCAGGAACTCCATGAGCTCCGCCGTGCTCATGCGGGCGGCCATGTCCTCCGTCGTATGCCTGCGTTCGACTACGCGCCGCCGGACCGCTTCGATGTCCACACCGCGCCCATCATCCTCGGCATGGATGAAGAGCATGCCGCTCCTGTGACTCGCCGCGAGCCGGATCGTGCCGACAGGCGGCTTGCCCTTGCGCACGCGCTCTTCGGGCGACTCGATGCCATGATCGATGGCATTGCGGATCAGGTTGACGATCGATGCGTCGAGCCGTTCCAGGATCTCGCGATCCACCGGTGTCGTGCCGCCTTCGATGACAAGCCGCACTTCCTTGTTCAGCTGACGCGAAATCGATCGCACGAGACGCGTGAGATGGCCGACGCCCTCGCCGAATGGCAGCATCCGCAGATCCACGACTTCGCGATACAGTCGCGTCGCAACACCGGACGAACGCCGCTGTATTTCCCCCAACTCCGCCGCCTGGCTGGTGTGCGAACGGCGCATCTCACCGAAATGGCGCTGTGCGCTGGCAAGTCGCTCGAGCAATGATGCGTTGTCGGCACCCGTGGCAAGCGCATCACGGAAGCGCTCGAGAGACTCCGCAACTTCCCGCTGCTGATGCCGCTCCCGGTTTCCGGCAGCGATAAAATCATCCAGCCACCGCGTGGTCACGAGTGATTCGGCGGCAAGGCTGAGGAGGCGATTCATTCGCCCGGCCGTGACGCGCACGGTGTCATCCTCGCGCGCTGGGCCTGGAGCTGGTTGCGGCGTCGGTGGCGGCGCCGGTGCCGCAGCGCGGGGTGCGGGCGGCGTCACATCTGTATACGACGTCGGTTCGGCGGCGCCCGGCGGCGTCGCCGCGTCATCATCAGAACGCGACAGTCTCTCTACGTACCCGTCGATGTCTTCGTCCGCCTTCTGCAATGCAACGGCATCGGTGCTGCTGGTGTTTGCAATGCGCTGCAGAAGATCGACGCCTTCGAGCAGGAGGTCCATCCGCGAGGGCGTCGGCAGAACGTCACCCTTCTGCATCGAGACGAATGTGTCCTCCATCGCGTGCGCAACACGCACAGCGGGCCGCGCCTCCACCATCTGGGCGGCGCCTTTGAGGGAGTGCGCGGCACGCATGAGATCCTCGAGCAGGGTCGCGCTGGCTGCCCCGCGCTCAAGCGAAAGCAGGTCCGCCGTCAGCGACGCCGTCTTGCTCTCGACTTCCAGCCGGAACAGATCCCAGATCGAAAGATTGCTGAAATCGTCGGTGGCGCTCATGCCACGCCTTTCACGATGCCGCGATACAGGCGGTCCGGCTCCAGCCATCCAACCATGCGGCCGTTCCACGAGAGCAGCGACGTGGTGAAGGCGGTCGCGCCGGCGAGCGTGTTGGGCGCCGGAACGAGGTCATCGGGATGGAACCGTTCCACACCCGCAACTTCATTCACCGGTAACGCAAAGGGTGAGCGCTTCCACGTGAACAGGAGCATGCGATTGCTATCCGACGTATCCGGAGGCCCGACACTGCCGATGCCGAGCAGTGCGGGCAGCGAGATCACGAGCACGATGTCACCCGCTACATTTCCGATGCCGAGCAGAAGTCCGCCGCTGCGATGCGGCACGGAATGAACGGAGCATGGGTCGATCACGCTGTCGCACGCGGACGTCGGCAGGGCGAACCACTCGGCGCCGACCCGGAATATGAATGCAGATTCCGTTTTCGCGCGATCGGACGCGATCGGAGCCGCGACCCGTTCGGTAGCCTCGCGCAGTGCTTCAGCATCGATGCTCATGCGCCCTCACGTCCTGCGTCGACGTCCACACCGGCGGCGCGCGCGCGCCGGCCGAGGTGCTGGGCGCGGGAAGCGCCACCGCTCTTTCCAGCGAGAATACTGAGATGCATGAGCGCCTGCTCGTGCCCGGGTTGGAGATAGAGGGTCTTGCGGAACCAGCTGACCGCATCGGCCGCCCTGCCCTGGGCGTCGCTCACGACGCCGAGGAGAAAAAATGCGCGCGCGTTCGCGCCGTGCTCCGCGATGTAGGAATTGCACAGCGCGATTGCGTCCTCGAGTTTGCCGGAATCCGCAAAACGTTCCGCGCGGGCCATGGCGTTGTCTTCGGCATGCGCGCCCGGTGCCGGCATCGTTGGGCGGCCCTTTGACGCGGGGCGCGGATGCGCATTGCGAACCGGCATTGTGCGCGGTACCGGCGCTTCCACGCGTGCGGCGCGCTTTTGTTCCGGCACCGCTATCGTGCGCTCCGGGATACCGCTCAGCTTCTCGAAAGCAAACGCCATCGGCTTGCTGATGGAGCGGAATGCGGTTCCCGCGGTCAGGAACGTTTCCGCTGGCCCGAGGAAAAGCAGGCCGCCCGTCGCAACGAGGCCCGACAGCTGCTTCATCCCGTTCGCCTGACTCGCGGCATCGAAATAAATCAGGAGGTTGCGACAGAACACCACGTCATGCCGACGTTCCGAAAAACGATCCTCCAGCAGATTTCCCTGCCGGAACTCGATGTGCTCGCGCAGTTCGTCCTTCACGCGATGACCTTTGGGCGTACGGTCGAAGTAGCGCGTCCGGTACTCGAGCTCCTTGCTTCGGAACGACCCCGCGCCGTATTCACCAGCGCGTGCGACGGCCAGTGCGCGCGAGCTGATGTCCACCGCGTCGATGCGAAAGGGAAGGGTGCGGCTGACATCCAGTATGGTCATCGCGATCGAATACGCTTCCTCGCCCGTGGAGCAAGGAATGCTGAGGATCGATAGGGGACGTGTGTGCATGGCGGGCAGCCACGCGGTCCTGACCCAGTCAGCAAACGCCGCGTACGCCCCGGCATCGCGGAAGAAAGAGGTTTCGTGCACGACGACATCATCCACGAGCCGCTGCAGCTCGTCGGCCGATTGCTCCAGGCGCGTCGCGTACTCATCCTCCGAGGCGACATGGATCTGCTTCATGCGTTTGTGAACGGCGCGTGCGAGCACGCCGCGGCCGAGCGCGTCGGCGTCCAGTCCGGAAGTCCTGCGAAGCAGGTCGGCGATGCGCGGGGCAATCATGAAGTCGCGCCCGTCATGTCCGCCGCGTCAGCCGTGACGCCGTCGAGCGCGCTCCATACATCGTCCGGCACGAGGTCGCGGATCTCGATGCGCTGGATGATCCCACGCTCGTCTGTTGCAACGCGGCCAGCGTAGACGGCTGCCGATTCGACGGGCGAATCGGTGAAATCCTCGTCATTCCGGCGCAGCAGACCGGTAGCCTTCTCGAGGAGGATGCCAAGAACTCGCGAGTCGTTCGACTTCGTGGGATAGGCAACGAGCGCGATACGCGTGTCGCGATGCATTTCGGCCGGCATCCCAAACGCGAGCATGGTCATGTCCAGCAGCGGCACGAGGGCGCCGTGAAAGCTGAACACACCGCGAACGGAGGGCGTGACACCCGGCATGCTGCGCCACTCAACGAGCGGCAGCACCTCGACGACCTGGCTGGTGTCGATGGCATATCGCTGCCCTCCGATCTCGAACACGAGAAACAGCATTCGTCAGGCGGTGAGCTTGACGCGTGATACGCCGGCCTGTAACCGGCGCGCCGCTTCGTTCAGTTGCTCGATCGCTTCTGTCGACTGCACGAGCGATTCCACCGTCTGCTGCGATGCCTCGCCGAGCTGCGACAGCGCTTCACTGATCTGCTGTGCACCCTCCGACTGAGACTGCATCCCGTCCACGACCGACTCGAAGCGCGGTGTGACCGCCTGGACCTGCTGAATGATCTCGCTCAGCTGACCGCTCACATCGCCGACCGCTTCGACTGCACGCCTCACTTCCTCGGAGAACTTGTCCGTTCCCATGACGCCGGCGGAGATCGCGGACTGTATTTCGCGCACCATCTGCTCAATGTCGGTTGTGGCATCCGCGGTCTGATCTGCCAGGCGCCGAATCTCTGTGGCGACGACTGCGAAGCCACGGCCGTACTCGCCCGCCTTCTCCGCCTCGATCGCGGCGTTCAGCGATAGCAGATTCGTACGATCCGCGACCTTTGCGATCGTGGTGACGACGGTGTTGATATTCGCGGCGCGATCGTTCAGCACCGCGAAGCGCGTGTTGATCGCGGCAGTCGCTTCCGTGATCTGGCCCATGGATGCCTCCATCC
>JBDSPG010000210.1:0-2536 GCA_039912685.1 Longimicrobiales bacterium
AGCTCGCTACGCTGTCCGCATGACGGTGAACAATGATCCGCTCGTGGCAGACAGCACACCGGTAAGATCGTTGTCTCACTACGTCGGCGGCCGTTTCGAGCAGTCTGTCTTTGGACCGCTTAGTGCCCGAGTCGACGCACGAGTCCTGCGCACAGGCAGCGGAACTCAACGGTGGAACGCTGCCCCCGCAGCGCTTTTCACGATCGCCGGGCGACTCGACCTCGAGGGTGGCTATCGTTTCGGGAATCTGCGCGATGCCGACTTCGCTGCGCAGGGCGGAAAGGGCTTCTTCGCGACACTAGGAATCCGGATTACCGAGCGCTCCCTGTCCAGTGTCGCCGGGTTCTGGCGGGACAGGCTTTCCCGAGAGGGTCATTAGCGAACCGGAAGTCAAAAACGTCTGTCTGAACGACCATTCAGGCCATATCTTTGGCGCGTCTCAAATGCCTCTGATATGACCTCCTTCGAAGAACAGCTAAAAGACTCCATTTCCCACGTCTACGATATCGAGCGCGAGCTCGGCGGCGGGGGAATGAGTCGCGTCTTTGTCGCGACCGATCGCAACCTCGGCATAAAGATTGTGATCAAGCTGTTGTCGCCCGAGCTGACCGCTGGCGTCAACCGTGACCGATTCCGCCGCGAAATGCAGGTCGCTGCGCAGTTCCAGCATCCGCACATTGTGCCGCTTCTTTCCGCTGGTGAGCACGGAGACATCGTCTATTACACGATGCCGTTCGTCGAGGGAGAGTCGCTCAAGTCGGCATTGGAGAAGGGTCCGCTTTCCGTAAAGGACGTGGTTCGCGTCCTGAACAACGTCGTCGACGCGCTTGGCTACGCACATGCACGGGGCGTCGTTCATCGCGATATCAAACCGGCAAATATCCTTCGATCGGGATCACACTCGCTCGTGACCGACTTCGGTGTAGCCAAGGCACTCAATGCCGCAATGGCTTCGTCACCGATGACGTCGACGGGAATGGCTGTTGGCACGCCGGCGTACATGGCGCCCGAACAGCTTGCTGGAGATCCCGCGGCTGACCACCGCATCGACATCTACGCGGTTGGACTTCTTGGATACGAGCTGCTGACTGGAAAGTCGCCTTTTGCCGCGCTGTCTCCGCAAGCAGTCATGGCCGCGATCTTCAACGTCGATCCGAAACCGGTGCACCAGATCCGGACTGACGTTCCGCAGAGACTATCGACGATCATCATGCAGTGTCTCGCAAAGGATGCAGCCGATCGACCACCTTCTGCGGAAGCGCTCCTTGATGGACTCGATGCGATAACGACGTCATCGGGTCAGATCAGAACGCGCGAGTACCAGATTCTCAAGGAAGCGGCGGCAGGCACCGCCGCGGGGTTGTCGACCACCCCAGTGAATGCGCAGCCGACTGCCGGAAGTGCACCTGCTGTATTCGCAGTTCCGATTGCCTTGAGCACACCATCAGCGGCGGCCGTCCCGTATACGACTAATGTCGTGTCGCCGACACCGCCGATGGCCGCAGTGTCGAGTGCAACCGTTCCTGGTTACGTCGAAGAAAAGCGTAGCAATCGCGGACTGATTATCGCCGGCATCTTGTTCCTCCTGATAGCGGGAATTGCGGGCGCGATGTACGCAAAGCGCGGATCGAGTTCAGCATCGGCATCCGCAACGGCCTTGGCGGCGAAAGGAGCAGACGGTCAGACGCCTGGTGCTGGCGCGCCCGGAGCGCCCGGCGCTCCAGGTGCGGCCGGGTCCAACGCTGTCGTTGCGCCACCAGTAGTGATCGATTCACAGGCAATCGCTGAAGCTTTCCGAAAGAAAATGGAAGCGGCCGTTGCAGCAGCCGTCGCAGCAAAGCCTGCTTCAGGCAAAGCCGCAGTAAACGAGGATTCGCTGCGGCGTGCAATGCAGAGAGCGATGAAGGATTCCATCACGAAAGCAACTGCGAAGGCTCAGGCTCTGGCAGACGAACAGGCACGAGCTCAGGCAGCAGCAGCAGCTGCTGCTGCACCTCCACCAGTTGCTGCACCAGCGCCGAACGCACCATTCGGGAAGCCCCGGATGGGAATCGCCGAATTGCGGGAGAAATCAGATCAACCCGAGTACAACACGTTCTCGAAGTTGCTCACGGCCGGAATTCGAAACGCCCTCGATCGTCGCGACCTTTACAACCTGATCGACCAGGACTCTGTCCATGATGCGATGGGTCGCAGCTCGAACGGTGACGAAGCCGCGAGAATTCTCGATCCGGAGGTGCTGATTGTTCCCAGCATTCAACCGGCTGGTACGGACAGTGTGAGAATCACTGTGTCGATCCGCGACATGAGAAGAGGGTCGGGCTACGGTCTTCGCGTGATCTCGATGAATGCGCCTCAGACATATCCGAGGAACTACGTGCCTGCACTAGTCGACGCGATGCAAGCGCAGCTCAACAACCTTCCGAAGGGGCCCAGGAACTAGCCTCACGGCGGCTTCGCGAAAGCGGGATCATGTGGCGGCACTCGCAGTCGCAGGCTTTTCCGCCTGCGACTGTTCTTTTCTCTTCCTGGCCGC
>JBDSPG010000235.1:0-4242 GCA_039912685.1 Longimicrobiales bacterium
ACCGCATTGATGGTGCTCGCCAGACCGGGAACGGAAGTGATTTGTGAGGCGTCGTGTCACTTTGTCGACTGGGAGCTTGGTGCGCCCGCCGCGCTCGCCGGGGTAGCCATGCGCGGCATTACGACAATGGATGGAGTTTTAACGACTGATGCTGTGCGCACTGCGATGCGCGCGCCCTCCGCCATACAGGTACAGACATCGGCTGTCACGATCGAGCAAACGCACAACGGCGCGGGCGGCAGGATTACGCCGATTGACAACATGCGGGAGATCGCCGCGCTCGCGCGTGAGCATGGTCTCGGCATTCATCTCGATGGTGCGCGTCTGTGGCATGCAGCCGCGGCGACCGGTGTAACTGTACGCGAGTATTCGCAATGCGCCGACACCGTGATGGTTGCGCTTTCCAAGGGGCTTGGCTGTCCGATCGGTTCGATGCTCGCAGGCAGTAACGAACATATGGTTGAGGCGCGCGTGATTCGACGTCGTCTCGGCGGCGCGATGCGGCAGACTGGCATTCTTGCTGCTGCCGGTCTCTACGCACTCGACCACCATATGGACCGGTTGCACGAGGACCACGAGCGCGCGCGTCGTCTCGCGCAAAGGGCGGCGCACGTGCCGGGGCTCAGTGTGATCGAGCCGGAGACAAACATCGTGATGATGGATATTGTCGCTACGCACCTATCGGCCGTCGATGTCGTTGCCGCACTCGCGAAGCATGATGTACTGATGACTGCGTTCACCAGCCGTCGCGTTCGTGCCGTCACGCATATGGACATAAATGACGAAGGCCTCAGCCGTGCAGCTGAAGCCCTCGCAAAAGTGATGGCCGCCCTCGCCTGACGCTGCCCGATCAGCCGCCGTTCTTCGTTGTTGCCAGCGCGAACAGGTCCTTCTGTGTCCGGCCCTTCTCCAGCAGCGTCACTGCCGCACGCACCGGCGCATCGTCATGAATCGACAGGAGGAATGCCGAACCGTCGCCGAACGCGAGTGTAGCGATGCGCAACTCAAGCAGCCGGTCGATCAGCGTGCGTGCCGCGTCGAACTGCTCACGTGTCACGCCGGCGTCGCTCTTCTGCAGGTGTGCGAACACCCCATCCCTCCACGACTGCTGAATCGTGAAGCCCGGTTTCACAGAACCCTTCACTGCCAGCGCCTGGTCATAGACTGCGATGTACACCGCGTTCCGCTTCGTGCCGAGCTGACGGATGAAGTTCGATTCGACCAGTGAGACCGTGTCCGGATCAGCCTTCACGTCCGGCACGATGCCGCCGCCGCCGAACACGATTCGACCACCATCCGACTTGAACTCCGGACGCTTCGCATTCGCGGCACTATCGATCGGAATACCGTTTTCATCACGCTCGAGCTGGATCGTGCGGCCTGCAGGCGTATACCATTTGCCTACCGTCATCTTCAGCGCCCACTGGTCCTGCAGCGTGTAGATCTCCTGCACGAGCCCCTTACCGAATGACGTCGTACCGACCACCAGCGCACGATCATGGTCCTGCAGCGCGCCCGTTACGATCTCGGACGCAGACGCAGTATACGGATCGATCAGGACAACAACCGGCTCCGTCTTCGAGACCGCCGGGAACCGCGTCAGTGAAACCTCGTTCGGCTTGCCGCGGAACCGCACCTGGGCGATTTCCTGGCCCGGATCGAGAAAGAGGTTCGTGATATTCAGCGCCTCGTTCACCGAGCCGCCACCATTGCCGCGCAGATCCAGCACGTATGACTTCGCGCCTTCGCCGCGCAGCTTCAACAGCGCCGCTCGCACTTCTTTCGCAGAATTCTCGCTGAACCGCTGCAGCGGGATGTAACCAATGTCTCGACCGATGATGACCGCAAAAGGAACCGCCGGACGCTGCACTTGCGCGCGCGTATACGTGCCTTCCAGACCTTCAGTCATGCCTTCCCGATGGAACAGAACCTTCACCTGCGTGCCGATCGGTCCGAGCAGCATCTTCGAGACATCTTCGATCTTCAGGTTCCGTGTCGGCTTGTCGCCTACACGAATGATGCGATCGCCCGGCATGACGCCACCGCGCTCCGCGGGTGTCGCCGGAAATACCTTTGTCACGGTGATCAGACCGTCCTGGCTTTCGATCAGCATGCCTAGACCGCCGTACGAGTTGCCCAACGATTCGCGATTGAACGCCGCGATCTCCTCCGGCGAGTACAGGTCCGCGTATGCATCCCCCAGGTCGGCAACCAGACCCCGCGCCGCATGCTGATAAACTTCGTCCTCCGTCAACGGCGCAATCGCGTTCGTCTTCACCAGGCTTACCACCTGCGCGAAGAGACGCGCTCCGTTATCCGGCACCATATCGCGCAGAATCCAGCCACCCGCAACGGCGGGAAGCAGAAGAAGTCCCGCCGGCACTATTCCGCGAATTCGCATCTCATGCTCCAATACTGGTTCGGTGCTGCACCGGACGATGTCGCAAGTACCGGGCACCGAAAGCACCCCGGGACCAGTTGCGACGACTGTGCTGCGAAAACGTACACCGGGACCGCGGGGATCGTGCCTTCCTTGGCGCGCTCCGCGCAGCTATGAGCTTGTCCCATCCGGCCCTGTTCCAGCGGCCCGATGGCCACCATCGTTGGGGCGAATAGATGGCGACGGGTCGCCCGGAATAAAGGCCTTGACCGAAAGTCACCCGAAGGTCTATATTCCCGGAGTCCGCCTGACCGCAACCAATCACGGCTTCCAACGCAGAGCGAAAGCATGGCAACCGCCGAAGTGAGAGACGACAAAGGCAAGGCCCTGAACGCGGCCATTCAGCAGATCGAACGTGCATACGGCAAGGGTTCGATCATGAAGATGGGTGGGGCGGACCGGGTGCAGATGGCCTCGATCTCGACGGGGGCGATGAATCTGGATGCGGCGATCGGCATCGGCGGGATTCCGTGCGGCCGGATCAGCGAGATCTATGGCCCGGAGTCGAGCGGTAAGACCACGTTGTGCCTCCATGTGATCGCGAATGCCCAGCGGAACGGGGGCGTCGCGGCATTCATTGACGCTGAGCATGCGCTGGACATCGAGTATGCGAAGAAGCTGGGCGTCGACATCGAGAACCTGTTGGTGAGCCAGCCGGACACGGGCGAGCAGGCACTGGAAATCGCGGAGCTGCTGATTCGCAGCAGTGCGGTGGATGTGCTGGTGATCGACTCCGTAGCGGCACTGGTTCCGCGGGCGGAAATCGAGGGTGAGATGGGTGAGTCGCACATGGGTCTGCAGGCGCGGCTGATGAGCCAGGCGCTGCGGAAGCTGACGGGTGCGGTGGCGCGCTCGCAGACGTGCGTGATCTTTACGAACCAGATCCGCGAGAAGATCGGCGTAATGTTCGGCAGCCCCGAGACCACGACGGGCGGTCGCGCGCTGAAGTTCTACGCCAGCCTTCGTCTGGATATCCGCCGCATCGGCGCGATCAAGGATGGTCAGGAGAACACGGGTAACCGTACCCGCGTGAAGATCGTGAAGAACAAGGTAGCCCCGCCGTTCCGTCAGGCTGAGTTCGACGTGATGTACAACGAAGGCATCAGCATCACGGGCCTGCTGATAGACCTGGGCGTGGAGCACGATATCGTTCAGAAGTCGGGAGCCTGGTTCTCGTACGGCCCGACGCGCCTGGGCCAGGGTCGCGAGAACTCGAAGGTGTTCCTGCGCGACAATCCGGAGCTGGCCGCGGAGATCGAAGTGAGGGTGCGTGATGCCCTGATGTCGAAGCCGATGATCACCAGCGGCGGCAGCAGCGGGGAATACAGCGACGACTAGGAGACGACTCGTCTCTCGGGATCTTCCGCCCGCCGTGGCCGACGTGGTGGGAGAGTTCGGATCCGAACAGCCGAGTCGAAACGAAAAGGGGTGGTCCGCAGGGACTGCCCCTTTTTGTTTCCCCCCATTGTGGACTATTTTCACGGGTTCCCGATTCGCCTGTCACGCGCGCGCCCAAGAAGCATGAAGTCCTCAGAAATCCGGACCCGTTTCCTCCAGTATTTCGAGCGTCACGGCCATGTGATCCGCCCGAGTTCCAGTCTCGTGCCGCAGGATGATCCCACGCTCCTGTTCACGAATGCCGGGATGGTCCAGTTCAAGCGCGTCTTCACGGGTGACGAGCAGGTGCCGTTCACCCGCGCGACGACGTCGCAGAAGTGCCTGCGCGTTTCGGGTAAGCACAACGATCTCGAAGAGGTCGGCGTTACCAGTCGCCATCACACCTTCTTCGAGATGCTCGGCAA
>JBDSPG010000275.1:0-4085 GCA_039912685.1 Longimicrobiales bacterium
CCCTTCGTGAATCTTGCCGTTTCCTTCGTGACCTTCGTGTGAAACTGCCGCTGGCCGCAATAAAAGCCTGAAGCCGCCCTGTGTTGGCGGGTACGTTACGCCGACGCGCTCAGGACGTCAGCCATCGCAAAGAAGAACCCGGCCTCCCGCGTGGCGTTCTCGTCGGAGTCGGAGGCGTGGATGGCGTTGCGCTCCTTGGACTCTGCGAAAAGGGCGCGGACGGTGCCTGCAGCGGCTTCTGCGGGGTCCGTGGCGCCGATGGCGTCGCGCAGTGACTTCACGGCGTCGGTCATCTCGAGGAGGACCGGGATCGCCGGCCCGGAGGTCATGAAGCTGACCAGTGACTGGTAGAACGGACGCTCCTTGTGGACGGCGTAGAACTCGCCGGCCTGTGCGTCCGTGAGGCGAACCATGCGGATCGCGCGGACCTTGAAGCCCTGGGCCTCGAGGTGGCCGATGATCTTGCCGGCCGTGCCGGTGGCGACTGCGTCGGGCTTTACGATGGCGAGAGTGAAATTGCTCATGATTTACCTTGTCATTTTCAGCGTGCGAAGAGTTTACGGATAATATCACCGCGCGTGAGGAATCCGGTGAGCTTCCCTTCGCTGGTGACCGGGAGTTGTTCGACATTCTTGCTGTTCATAAGGTTTGCGGCCTCGGTGAGGCCGAGATCCTCGGACACGCAGAGAACGGATCGTGTCATGACATCGCGAACGCGCAGGAGCTCGGAAGACTCACTGACGGTATCGCGATCGGCGTCGGCGACGCGGGGAATGCGTGAGAGCAGACCGCGCATGACGTCGTGCTCGGAGATGATGCCGAGCACCTCGAGTTTGTCACCGACAACGGGGAGTGCGCGAATGTGTTTGCGCACCATGAGATCGACGGCATCGCGGAGTGGCAGGCCGGGCGGGACACTGTCGACTTCGTGAATCATGATGTCGCGAACAGCGAGGCTGGGCTGCACGCGCAGGTCGCGCAGCGCCTCGATGGCAAAGACATCATCGGCTGTACGGGCTGCAATAAGACGGGCGACGACATCTTCATCACGCAGAAGCCTCGCGATAGCAGCGACCGTCTGGAGATACAATGTCGATGCGTCGGCGGGCGCGAGCACCAGGATGACAATGCGCGGATCGGTATCGAGGCCGGCTTCCGCATCACTGCGAAGCGGCGCGTGTGCAACGCCGATCGAAAGAATGAGATCTTCGACGAGGTTTGTGCGGTAGTGCGGCAGCACGACATCATCACCGACGCTGACGATGTTTCGGCGTTTCGGTTCCTGCAGCAGGCGCTCGGTTCGCTCGCGGTCCGGAATGGCACCGGTGTCGAGCAGATTGCGCACGAGTGCCGCGATCGCCTCATCGACGGTCGCGGCGTTCAGCGGTACGACGACGTGGTCGCGCGGCAGCAGCTCGAGCAGAGATTTTGCCGGCATGACCCCTTTACTTCAAAACTTTGCGGATCAGCTCGACGACATCGGACGGCTTGCGCATGACGCCCATGCCTGCATCCTCGAACGCCTGAATCTTTTCGGCCGCAGTACCCGCTGAGCCACTGATGATGGCACCGGCGTGTCCCATGCGACGTCCGGGCGGCGCTGTCTGTCCTGCAATGAAACCGACAACGGGCTTCTTCATATGATCGCGCACGAACGCGGCGGCTTCCTGCTCATCCGTGCCACCGATTTCGCCCATCATGACAACGGCCTTCGTTTCCGGATCCGCCTCGAACGCGCGCAGGCAGTCGATGAATGATGTGCCGTTGATCGGATCACCACCGATACCGACGCACGTCGTCTGACCGAGGCCGGCGGACGTGAGCTGATAGACGATCTCGTACGTGAGCGTGCCTGAGCGTGATACGACACCGATCGGACCGGGCGTAACGATCTGGCCCGGCAGAATGCCGACCTTCGATTTTCCGGGCGAGATGAGACCCGGGCAGTTCGGTCCCAGCAGACGCACGCCGCAATCCTGCACGAACGCATACACCTTCGTCATATCCAGAACGGGCACGCCTTCGGTGATCGCGACGACAAACGCGATCCCCGCAGCGGCAGCTTCCATGATTGCATCCGCTGCGAAGGGCGGCGGTACGTAGATCACGGATGTATTTGCGTCGGTCGCCTTCGCGGCCTGTGCGACGGTGTTGAAGATTGGAACCTTCCTGCCGTCCGTACCCTCGAAGAACTGGCCGCCTTTCCCTGGCGTGACACCGGCGACGATGTCCGTGCCATACTCCATCATCGCGCGTGCGTGGAACGAGCCATCGCGGCCCGTGATGCCCTGCACGATGAGGCGCGTGTTCTTATCAATGAATATCGACATGTTATGTACCGCTTCCGTTGGCGAGCTCGACGGCCTTCTTGACGACATCATCCATCGACGTCGTTGCAGTGAACCCGGCCGCGGCCAGGATCTCGAGGGCGAGCTTCTCATTCGTGCCCGTCAACCGAATGACGAGCGGCACCTTGATGTCGATGCGTTTGGTTGCTTCGACGATCCCGTTTGCGACGTCGTCGCAGCGGGTGATGCCACCGAAGATATTGAAGCAGATGACTTTCACGTTGGGATCGCTCGTGATGATCTTCAGCGCATTGACGACTTTCTCGGGGTTCGACGATCCACCGATATCGAGGAAGTTCGCAGGCTCGCCGCCGTAGAACTTGATCAGGTCCATTGTGGCCATGGCGAGACCGGCACCATTCACGACCGCGCCAATGTTGCCGTCGAGCTTGATGAACGTGAGGTTCGCGGCGCGGGCCATGATCTCGGCCTCGGGCTCGCCCGCGTCATCACGCATGGCCGAGATCTTCTCGAGACGGAACAGCTCGTTGTCATCGATGCTGAACTTGGCATCGAGCGCTTTCACCGCGCCGTCCGGCGTTGTAACGAGCGGGTTGATCTCGGCGAGTGATGCGCCGCTGCTCTTGAATGCTGTGTACAGCTGCATCAGGATGCTCGCTGCGGTGCGCTGCTGCTTGAAATCATCATACAACGCAGTCGCGAGTTCATAGGCCTCGAACGGCTGCAGGCCGTAGCGCGGATCCACCGCAAGCTTTACGATCGCGTCCGGGTTCTTCTCCGCGACTTCCTCAATGTCGATGCCACCCTCGCGGCTCACCATGAACACCGCGCGCTTCGATGCGCGATCTACGATCACGCCGACATACGCCTCGCTCGCGATGTCTTCCGCCGGTGCAACGAGAACTTTCTCGACCGTCAGGTCCTTGATTTTCATGCCGAGGATCTTCGAGCCGATTTCGCGCGCTTCCTTGTGACCGCTGGCGAGCTTTACACCGCCGGCCTTGCCGCGTCCGCCCGTGTGAACCTGTGCCTTGATGACAACGGTGCCGCCGAGTTCCTTCGCGATCCGCTCGATTTCATCCGCCGTGCTGGCGACCGAGCCGCCCGGTACCGGCACGCCGTGCGCCTGCAGAATTTCTCTGGCCTGATATTCGTGTATGTTCATAGTGCTCCCATGCCGTTACGCACGAATTGCCGTGCCCGCCGTTCCCTGCACTGCTTCGAGACCCTGATCGAGCCTCGCGATAATTGCGACGTCGCCACCATCCTTCACGAAGGATACGGCGGCTTCTACCTTCGGTCCCATCGATCCACTGCCCAATTCCCCGGACGCGATGAGAGTTTCCGCGTCCCCAACAGACAAGAAACGTAACGACTCCTGCGCCGGTGTGCCGAATCCGCGATAGACGCCATCGACATTCGTCAGGATCAGCAGTGCACTCGCGCCCAGATTCGTTCCGAGCACGGCTGCCGCACGATCCTTGTCAATGACTGCATCGACACCCTCGAGCCCGAGCCTGGCATCCCGATAGACCGGCGTGCCGCCGCCACCTGCCGCGATGACGATCGTTCCTTCATCAACGAGTCGTCTAATCTGCGGCGCCTCGACAATGCGGCGTGGCTGCGGCGACGGGACGACCCTGCGCCAGCCACCGTCCGTCTCACGGATCGACCAGCCGAGTTCCGCTGCGAGCGACCTCGCGGTCGCCTCATCCATGACGCGGCCGATCGGCTTCGTCGGTTCCCGCCGTGCCTCGGCCGGGTCTACTTCGACCT
>JBDSPG010000213.1:0-7228 GCA_039912685.1 Longimicrobiales bacterium
GAGGTGCGACGTTCGCGCAGGACTCGATGCGCGACTGGTTCATTGAATCGAGTGTGTCGAGTATTCCGGGAACGGAAGAAGAGATCATCGCAACGCTCGGCCAAGCGGACTCCGTGGTGCGCCTGCCATCGGCGAGTGATCGGGATCCGATGTCATTCGACACGATCATAGAAGCGTATTATCCCGGCCTGAACATGAGCATCCTGAAGGTTGGCGAGAACGAAACGCTGCAAAGCATCTGGGTTGCGGACACAACGTACATCACGGGCCCTATCACGATCGGCGCGGACACAACGACACTGCGCCGGCTTCTCGGTCCGCCGATGCTCTTCGGCGAACGTCCCGGCTACGTGTGCGGCATGTGCAGTGTGCTGAACGAATCGGTGCGTTTCGATCTCATGGGTGGCAAGGTAACGGGCATGTTGTTCACGTTCCCCGGCGGATGACGCGAACGGAAGGCGAGCCATGGTTGATCTGAGTTTTCCACTGGACCTGCGTTTCAAGACGATCGCGATCGCGCGACAGATTTCCGTCGAGGATGCGTCAGGCCGGCTGTTGTGGTACGTGAAGATGAAGGCGTTCAAACTGCGCGAGGCCGTAGTGATATTCGAGGATCGCGAGCAGACGCGACCGGTGTTCGAGATCCAGGCGGATCGAGTGATCGACATCGGCGCGAATTACGAAATTCGGGATGCAGTTACGCACGCGCCGGTCGGGACGCTTCACAATATGGGCGTGCGTTCGATGTGGCGTTCGGCGTACGAGTTGGTGCAAGGCGGGCAGGTGATTTTCAAGATCACGGAAGAGAATCCGTGGACCAAAGTGATGGACGGATTCGTACGAGACATTCCGATTCTCGGTTTGTTTGCAGGCTACGTCCTGCATCCTCGCTACCTTGCCACGGCCGGTGGTGGTGAGCCCGCGTTACGGATGCGCAAGGAGTCGGCGTTTTTCGAAGGGCGGTACTCGATCGAGCGAGTCGCTGTGAGCGCGACGCCGAACGAGCGGCTGCTTGTGCTGGGCCTGCTGATGTTGGCACTGCTGGAAAAGGATCGCGGCTAGAACTGCATCACCAACCACCGAGTGAGACGTACACTCAGAACGGCGGTGGCAGCGAGCAGTGCAACAATACCGGCGAGTGCGAGCACGACGACGGCCAGACTACTTTTCCTGGCAGCGGCGGGCGTGTTGTTGAACTTGTCGAGAAGTGTGACGTTGCGGCTGTTCGATTTCCAGCCTGCGTCGAAAAGATCGCCGACGAGGGGCACCGCACCGACCACCATGTCAATGAGGATGTTGGAGAACATCCGCATGATGATGGCGGGACCCGCACCGTTGCGGTGCGCGAGAACGATTGTGTATGCAGAGATGGCGCCACCGAGAAGGTCGCCGCCGCCGGGTAGAAGTCCGAGCACTGCATCGAGTCCGACGCGGCGGTTGGTCCCAGGGATGCGGATGGCTTCGTCGAGGATCCAGGCCAGTCTGTGAACAGTATCGCTACGGTTCGTCGCAATGTCATTGCCTGTCTTCTTCATCTGAGAAAGCCTTACATGAGAACCTGGGATGAAACAATCGCGCAGCACGAAAAAGCCGCGGCCGAATACCTGAGTACGGCAGCGCTGGTCACATCATGGGATACCGCGCCCGCGCCGGGCAAATGGTCCGCTGCCCGGATCACTACGCACCTCAATCTCGCGTTCGAGGCGATACTCCGGGAGATCGGCGGAGGTCCACCGATGGCGCTCCGGACGAAGCCATTACCCCGGTTTATTCTGCGACACACCATCATGCGACGTCTGTTGCGAGGAGGCAAGTTTCCGAATGGGGCGCCGGCACCGCGAGAGACGAGGCCTCCGGAAACGCACGCAGACAGGACAGTAGCGCTCGCTGAGTTCGGTCGCCTGGCGGATGAAGTGACGGTTGCGATCACGGCCGCACACAGGCGGGATCCACCGATGAAGTTCAGGCACCCATACTTCGGATTCGTGCCGGTGAATGACGGGCTGTACATATCCGCGCGCCACGTCCAGCATCACTGTGCTCAGCTCACGGGACGGTAGCAGAATTACAGGCGGTACTGGGAAGAAGTCGAGGAGCTCGCGCACGACGCGTTCTGGCACATTGCGCCGAAGCGGTTGAAATGCTGAGCCCGTCGCGAGGCTCAGTCTTTGTTGACGCGGTTTGCTGCGACGTCGAAAGTGACGCCCTTCATCTTCTTCACGCCGTCATCGGTCTGCTTGTATACCGTTTGACGGGAGCGGTCAGTGCCGTCCGCCTCGGTCCAGAAGAAGTTCGAGGGTGCGCCGTTCTTCTTGAGGATGGTGATTTTTTTCATGATTGGAGCCTCCGATCGGATCGTGAGGAGGTGTTTCGTGACGTACATGATACCCGGAACCAGGCGAAGTGGTCCCCAGCCCCGGAGTTGAGGGGCGCCCCAGCAGGGAAATGCAGGATGTCGTCATGAAGCTATGGGTCGATGGGGATGGATCCCCACGGGACGTGAAAGAAGTCGTATTTCGCGCAGCGAAGCGTGTCGGCATTCAGGCCGTGGTGGTAGCAAACAGGAGGGTCCCGCTGCCCGGTGACAATGCGTTCGTGTCGGCGGTGCAAGTGGATGGTGGACCGGACGTGGCGGACGGGTACATCGTGGATCACGCGGAACCGGGCGACATCGCGGTGACTGCCGACATTCCCCTTGCCGCGTTGCTCGTGGCGAAGCATGTCTCTGTGATCGATCCTCGCGGTCAGGAATACGATGAAGAGAACGTAGGCGAGCGACTGGCGATGCGTGACTTCATGGACTCCCTGCGCGGTGCGAATGTCGAGACCGGCGGCTCGGCGCAATACGGTGCGCGGGACAAGCAGGCGTTTGCAGGCGCGCTCGACCGGCTGCTTGTGAAGGCGTTGCGACGCCGATGACGGAGGCATCGCGCGTGTGGCCGCGACCAGTCGGCATGTTGAAATTCGTGCTGATGTCGTTGTTTACCATGGGGCTGTATGGCGTGTACTGGTTCTACTGGAACTGGCGGCGTCAGCGCGAAATGGAGAACCCGGCGATCAAGGCCGGGTGGCGCGCGTTTTTCTCGCCGTTCACCGCGTGGCTGCTTTTCCGGGATGTGCATGCTGATGCGCGCGCCAAGGCGACGTGGAGTCCGCGGCTGCTCGCGGTGCTGTATTTCATCATGTCGATGGCATTCTTGATACCGGGACCGCAATGGGTGCTGACGATTTTGAGCTTCATAACGCTTATGCCCGTGCAGCATTCCATCAACCAGATGCACGCTCAGGACGGCGAAGCAATCGATACACGCATCACGCTCGCGAACATAGCGGCCATGATCGGGGGCGTGCTTCTGATGCTGCTGCTCTATGCGGCCGGCCAAATGCTCGACGAAGTCATGCGTTTCTATTTTCCGAGCCAGGGCTGACGGATATCGAATGAATATCAATGCCGCACGGCTGACATTGATCGGAGCAACGATTCCCGCACTCGAGGCTGACCTTGCCGGGCGTGCGCAGCTGTCAGCTGCACTGGGCGTGCCTGTGCCGGACAACTGGCCACCGGAACTGTATGACGCGCCCGCGATCGAGTGGACACTCAACCGGCTGCGCAATCGCACCGGCCCGGATGACGGGCTCGGCATGTACTACATCGTTCTGCGCGACGGGTCCAGCTCCGTGTTGGTCGGTGTCGGCGGCGCGGGCATCAGCGAGGAAGCCGGCCCCGGCGTTGTCGAAATCGGGTATGGCGTGCTGCCGCAGTTTCAGCGACGCGGATACGCCACGGAAACAGTGGCGAGCTTTCTGTCGCTTGCATTCGCGATAGACAATGTGACGCGCGTGATCGCGCAGACTATGCCGGACCTGATCGCGTCGATCAGAGTGCTCGAGAAAAACGGGTTTAGGCTCCGGGGCGAAGGATTCGAGGAAAGCGCAATCCTCTACGAAGTGACGCGTGATCACTATGGCAGCAGTTCAGACGCGATCGGAGTGACGGGGACATGAGTGACGGGGACATGGTTGGCGGCGTAAACAGCGCCGGTGCAAGGCGTGACGGCGTGCGGCGCGCAGCGACCATTCGCGGCATTGCCGTACTAACCCTGGTTATCGCGGTGTCCGCATGCGGATCGAGGAGCGGCATGAACGCGCGTGATGTGGCGGAGGATCCAGCACGAGTCGCTTCGATAGACAGGATGTTCAGCGCGTTTACAAATGACGGCGCGCCCGGTGCGAGCGTCGCAATTGCACGCAACGGCCGGTTGGTCTTCGCACGCGGCTATGGAATGGCGGATCTCGAGGCGCATGTGCCGGCAGGTACGCTTACAAACTACAGGCTCGCGTCGGTGACAAAGGCGTTTACTGCGATGGCGATCCTCACACTGGTGCGGGATGGCACGCTCAGTCTGGATGATGAAGTGCGGTCCGTGCTCCCAGAGATGCCGGCGTATACAGCCGGTGTGAGAGTGCGACACCTGTTGACGCACTCGTCGGGCATGCCGACGTACGAGGATCTGATGCTCGACGGCGAAACAGAACAGGTTCACGATCGCGACATGTTCCGGCTGCTCGCGCGCACGGACTCCATGTACTTTAAGCCGGACACACAATACCGGTACAGTAACACCGGCTATTCGCTGCTCGCTCTGATTGTCGAAAGGAAGTCAGGCATGACATTCGCCGACTTTCTCGCACAGCGCATCTTCAAGCCGCTCGACATGAGTGGAACGGTGGCGCACACGGATGGCGTCTCTACGGTCGAACGTCGCGCGTACGGATACAGCGAACGCGGCGGCGTCTGGCGCCGCACCGATCAAAGCACGACGAGCGCCGTGCTCGGCGATGGTGGCGTGTATTCATCGGTCACGGATCTCCTGAAGTGGGACCTGGCGCTCCGGACGCCTGCCTACGCGCGTCCTGATAGCCCGGCGTTTCCGGATAGTGCGGGCCACAACTACGCGTTCGGCTGGTTTCACGACCGCTTCAATGGACACCGCCGCGAATGGCACCAGGGCGAGACGAGAGGCTTCAACAATATTTTCCACCGCTACCCGGATGACGGCCTCACCATCATCATCCTGACGAACCGTAACGACTCGGAGCCGTGGAAGATCGCAGACCGAATCGCGACGCTGTACCTGAAGTAACCAACCATACGAAGGCAAACTCCCACGGAGAACAAACATGAGCACTGAGCGCGCGCCGCGGCCGTACATCCTTTCCGAATGCACGTGGGCGGAAATCAAGGCGGAGCGGCGCGAGCTTGCGGTGCTGCCATGGGGTGCAACAGAAGCGCACAACTACCATCTGCCGTATGGCACTGACGTAATTGAGACGGATCACGTCGCCGCGGAAGCGGCGCGTCTCGCATGGGATGCGGGCGCGCGTCTCGTCGTTCTGCCGACTGTTCCGTTCGGCGTGCAGTCCGGTCAGCTCGACATCCCGTTCTGCATCAACATGAACCCGAGCACGCAGGCCGCTCTCCTCGATGACATCGCGCGCACGCTCGAAGCGCAGGGCATCCACAAGCTGGTCATCCTGAACGGGCACGGCGGCAATGACTTCAAGTCCATCATTCGCGAGCTGCAGCCTCGCGTTGATGTGTTTCTGTGCACGGTCAACTGGTACAACTGCGTTGATCCGTCTCCGTACTTCGATGAGCCCGGTGATCATGGAGGTGAGCTGGAGACCAGTGTGATGCAACACGTCGCACACAACTTCGTTCGTCCGCTAGAGCAGGCGGGAGACGGCACAGCGCGACGCTGGCAGATCCGCGGGCTGCGCGAGGGCTGGGTCTGGGCGCCGCGGCAGTGGACGCAGGTCACTGCGGATACAGGTGTCGGCAATCCGGGAAAGGCGACGGCAGCGCGTGGCAAAGCGTTTTTTGAAGCAGTCACAGTACGGCTGAGCGAGTTTTTTACCGAGCTGTCTGCTGCGGATTCCGCCGATCTGTACGAGTGAGAGGCGCAGGCATACCTTATAGAAAGCAGCCACGGCGGCGGTTTCGTTGAGCATCTAACGCCCACCATCTCTCTCTAATGACGGAGAATAACGAATGACAGACTACGGCCCAACTCGGGCTTGGAACCTCGGGATCACGCGGATGCTGCCGCTGATCATCGTGGTTTCGATGTCCGCCGGAACACTGACGTCGCCGCTGTCGGCGCAGGGCGGCGGACAGGCCGCGACGGAAAAGCTGGATACAGCAGCGATCCAGAAGATCAAAGACGAAGGATTCAAGAATTCGCAGATCATGGACATCATGAGCTGGCTGACGGACGTGTATGGACCGCGTCTGACGAATTCGCCGATCACGAAGCGCGCGGGTGATTGGACTCTGGCGCAGTTTCAGAAGTGGGGTCTGGCGAATCCGCGTTATGAAACGTGGGGCCCGTTTGGTCGTGGCTGGGTGAATGACCGCATGATTGCGCAGGTGACATCACCGGTCGCGTTCCCGGTGATTGCGTATCCGGGCGCGTGGGCGGAGGGCACAGGTGCCATGGTGAGCAGCGAAGTCGTGTATGTGCCGAACACGGTGAACACAGTCGAAGCGTTTGCGCCGTACAAGGGCAAGCTGAAAGGGAAGATCGTGATTTCAGCGCCGGCGCGTGATGTTCCGGCGATGATGACAGCGCCGGGCACGCGCAATACGACTGAGCAGCTGAATGCGCTGGCGAATCCGTTCCCGCCGGCCGCCGGCCGCCTGGGTGGCGGAGGTCGTCAGGGCGGCGGTCCGGGACGACAGGGTGGTGCTCCGGCAGGCGCCGCACCATCGATCAATCTTCAGGCGTGCCTGATGCAGGAGGGCGTCACGGCGATCCTCACGCCGGGCGGCGGCAACAGCAACGGCGGCAATGTATTCAACGGCAGCGGCAATCGTAACGCACCGAAGTCAATTCCGTCGGTTGCACTGACGCCGGAACACTACGGCCGCATCTTCCGGATCCTGCAGAAGGGGATTCCGGTGAAGATGGATCTCGATGTTCGGAATACGTTCTACACGCAGGACCTCAACACCTTCAACATCCTTGCCGACATTCCGGGCACGGACAAAGCGGATGAGGTCGTGATGCTGGGTGCGCACTTCGACTCGTGGCAGGGTGGCACAGGCGCAACGGACAACGCAGCGGGTTCAGCAGTCATGATGGAAGCAATGCGTATCCTGAAGACACTCAACCTGCCGATGCGCCGCACAGTCCGGATCGGTCTGTGGACGGGCGAAGAGCAGGGT
>JBDSPG010000380.1:0-2683 GCA_039912685.1 Longimicrobiales bacterium
GGCAAGCCAAGAATCACGGGCGTGCTGATAAATCCGGTGGCGAAGCAACAGATAAGCCTGACAACTCAAGAGCTGAGCAAGGAGGGGGCACAATGATGCTGCTCCCCATTGCGCTCGCGATGACGGCGCTCACGAACAGCTTCGATGTAGGTGGCGTCAAGGTCATTCTGCGGCAGAGTGACGCGAACAATGTTGTTGCGGCCAATCTTTACCTGCTGGGCGGAACGAGGCAGGTAACTCGAGCGAATGCCGGCATAGAAGGATTCCTGCTGGAGGTATCCGATCGCGGAACGAAGAACTATCCGCGGGCAATGCTCCGACGGAAAATGTCCCGGCTAGGCAGCGACATTGTTACGGCGCCCGGCGACGACTGGACAATGTTCGGAATTCGGGCGACTAGTGAAGTTTTTGATTCAACCTGGGCGATCTTCGCCGATCGAGTGATGAATCCGACGCTCGCTCCGGAGGACATTTCGCTGATCAAATCGCAATTTGTTTCGGGATTGCGTCAGCGTCGAGATGATCCTGATGCCCTGGCTGAATATCTGGCCGACAGCATCGCGTTCTCGGGACATCCATACGGTATCCCGGTGAGCGGAACCGAGGCGTCGATATCTTCGCTGGATGCAAAAGTGCTACGTGATTATCACGCGTCGCAGTTTGTAAAGTCGAGGATGCTGCTCGTCGTCGTGGGCAATATCGATCGAGCGCATGTCGAACGCGTTGTGCGTGCGACTCTCGCGAAACTGCCGCAGGGGAGCTACGCCTGGACTCCGCCGCCGCGCTTGCCGGAGCAGAAGTCAGCGGTGGTGATCGAGCAGCGGTCGCTCCCGACGAACTATATCGTCGGGTACTACAGCGGCCCGCTCGCGAATACCGAAGATTATCAGGCACTCAGAATTGCCACCTCGGTGCTGACGGGGAGAATGTTCTCTGAGATTCGCACGCGTCAGAACCTCACGTACGACGTGCACGCGCCAGTCCTCGATCGTGCTGCTACCGCTGGCGGGTTGTATGTGTCCACGGCATCACCGGACACGACCCTCAAGCTGATGTACAACGCCGTTCGCGAGTTGCAGGAAGGGCTTCTCGACCCGAGCGGACTGGAGCGGCTCGAGCAGCAATTCCTGACCGAGTACTTCCTCGACAACGAAACCAACGATGCGCAGGCGAGTTTTCTCGCACGGGCGCAGCTGTACCGCGGAGATTATCGGGTTGCGGACAAATTCGTGGAAGAGCTGAAGAGTGTGACTCCCGAGGCTGTTCGGCGTGTCGCCAGGAGGTACATGAAAGGGATGCGTTTCGCCTATGTGGGAGACCCGCGCCAGCTCAACCAGGCGTTAATCACGCGATTCTAGAAAGTGGGCACGGATTGTGACGCAAAGGAGCCATCTCGTTGATTTCCTGTGGGTTTGTGAATAAATTCACAATCTTCTGCAGGATGGTCTGCGGAAGGAAAAAATCTCACATCAGTTGTAACTAGTACGGCACTGGAGGCCTCTAGAAAATGCGGTTTTACGGACTAGCGCTCGCAGCGAGCGCAGTTGTTCTCGGCGCTTGCGCCGGTGGTGACAAGAATGCGGGCGACACGGTGGCAGTTGCCGTTGATACGACCGCTGCGGTTGCGATGCCGACCCCGGCAGCGCCTGCAGGTGGCACGGCCACGATGGCCGCAATCACCGGCACCACGCATGAAGTCAAGATGATCGGCGATGCGAAGGGCTATCGTTTCGAGCCCGCGAATATCACGATCAAGGCCGGCGACGGCATCAAGTTCACCACCGTCAGCGGTGGCCCACACAACGTGGCGTTCGATCCAGCAACCGTCCCGGCAGATGTCCAGGGACAGCTCGATGCCAACATCTCCGAGAAGATGGGCCAGCTTTCCAGCACTCTCAAGACGAACGCAGGCGAGTCAGTCACTGTCTCGTTCGCGAATATCAAGGCCGGAAAGTACCCTTACCACTGCACCCCGCACCTTGCCCTCGGCATGAAGGGCGAGATCACGGTCCAGTAGCTTTCCGACCACAGATCAAGCAAACGGGAGCATCTGACGATGCTCCCGTTTTTTTGTTGGGCGCTTCCCTTGCATAATGCAACCTTCCAGGCTGCTCCCTTCAGATAGAGAATCGATATACCATTCAGTACGATGAGCATGATCAACGCTGACGAGAGGTGCTCCACGTGAGCCGCCCGTTCGGTGGTGCGGGCTACCTGTGGATGTCAGCCAGGTCCCGTAACGCACTGCGGCGCGTAGCGGTGATGGGAATTGTCGGCGGACTGGTTTTCGTCGCCGCACTGATCGCCTTTGTGCTTGTTCCGCGACAGGCGACACGGACCGCCGCTCAAGTCACGTCAACGCTGGAAGAACGTCCCGACTCAACTCGCGTTGTCGCCATTCGGAATCGCGCAGCGGCAGACATAACGGCCGCGGATTCAATGCTGTCGAAGGCAAGGCGGGTTGTAGCAGCGCCACCTATGCCGGTCGTCGACACGTTTCCTCCAGAGACAGTCGCGCAGCGTGATGCACTTGCGGCAGAAGTCGCCACGCTAAGCCGATTGATCGATCGCGCCGAGAATGCACCGCTTCCCTCCTCTTACAAAGCATTGGCGCAGGCTCCGTCACTGGCAGCCGACGCCACGGTACGTGCACTGCTCGACTCCCTCCTGGACATAGAGCGTG
>JBDSPG010000405.1:0-11031 GCA_039912685.1 Longimicrobiales bacterium
AAGGACTGCGGCATGCAGGGTGTCGCGGCCGGCGCCGGCGCGGACCGCGAACGCGGCGTGCGCATCTATGACGTGAGTGATCCGCGCAATCCGAGGCTGATCAACAACATTCAGACCTGCCGCGGCACGCATACGCACACGATCGTGCCCGACCCGAAAGACAAGAACGTCATCTACCTGTACGGCGGCGGCTCGTCCAGCGTGCGTGATTCGACGGAGATGCCCGGTTGCTCGCAGGGCAACTATCCGGCGAACCCGGATGCATCGAACAACCGGATCGACATCATCAAAGTGGAGCTCGACCATCCTCAGGATGCAAAAGTCGTAGGCTTCGCGCGCATCTTCGAGAACCTGCCGCGCTCCCCGGGACGCGGCGGTGTTGCTGACACGTCGACAACTCCGAACGCCCGCAACGCGAGCGGACCCGGTGGCTGCCACGACCTCACGTCCTATCCGACGTACAATCTGGTCGCCGGCTCGTGCGGCAGCCACGGTATCCTGCTCGATGTGAAGGATCCGATGCATCCGGTTCGCCTCGATGCTGCGACCGACACGAACTTTTCACTCTGGCATACCGCGATCTTCAACAACGACGCGACGTCTGTGGTCTACACGGATGAATGGGGCGGCGGCACAGCACCGCGCTGCCGCATCACGGATCCGCTCCGTCTGGGTGGCAACACCATCCTGAGCATCGACAAGAGCGGCAAGATGACGCAGCACGGCTACTTCAAGATGCTGGCTGCACAGGGAAACACCGAGAACTGCGTCTCGCACAACGGCGGGCTCGTTCCAGTACCGGGCCGCGACATCATGGTGCAGGGCTGGTATCAGGGAGGTGTAGACGTATTCGATTTCTCGAACCCGAATCATCCGTACGAGATCGCATACTTCGACCGCGGTCCCATCGATGACAAGACGTTGGTTGTGGGCGGATCATGGGGCGCATACTACTGGAACGGCTACATCTACTCGTCCGAGCTGTCACGCGGTCTCGACATTTTCGAGCTACAGCCCAGCGAGTTCCTGTCGCAGAATGAGCTCGATGCCGCGAAGCTCGTGCGCATGGATACATACAACCCGCAGTCACAGCCGAAGATCGTCTGGCCTGCAGCGTTCCCGGTGGTTCGCTCGTATCTCGACCAGCTCGTGCGCGACAAGGGCATGGCGCCTGCACAGACGGATAACATCACGCGCACACTCAGGAACGCCGAGCGCGTCCGCGGTGGTGAGCGCAAGACCGTCCTCAACAATCTCGCGGCCACGCTCGACAACTATGCAAAAAATGCAAAGGACGGAGCGAAGGTGCGCATGATGGCAGATGCAGTGCGCGATCTCGCGAATGCTTCGAAATAAGCTGATGGAGCGGTGATTCGAATGGAAACGCGCGGCTGCGCCGGGTTTGAATGCCGAGAATGTGAAGCGTGTGCACATGTGAAAAGCACTCTGTGATGTAAGGATGCGAAACGTACCCGAAAGACTTGTGCGCGAAGTTACGCGGACGCATTATGGTTTCACGCAGTCGAGGTGGCGGTTACTTCCTCGGTTGTTGGCTGGCTCGGCGGAAACGCAGGGCTGGTCGCTCAGGCGGGAGATTCGACCCACTGAGCCGGCTGCAAGGTCGCTGGCCGCAGCTGAGACCTCTCTAACGTTGAGAGGCACCTGACTCGCGAACCGCGCGAATAGGGTAAGGGAATTCAGTCCGACTGCTACACGTAGCAGCCTCGAATCGGATGGAGTGTTTTCCCGCCAGCGAAATGAAAGGCCTCCAGCACGCGATGTGTCGCAGCTGGAGGCCTTTCTGTTTTCAGACTGCTCCAGGTTTCTACCACTTCGGTGGCGCGAACTCCATGAAGTCCATGTAGCGGTTGCGTTCGCGTTCCTCATTCAACCAGTCGACGAATTGTGATTTGACGAGTCCGTCTGTTGCATCCTGATCGCGCGCAGCGGATGTGGCAAGATGATTCGCGTACTCGTTCTGCGGATGCCCCGCATGACCCTTCACCCAGTGCCATGTGATGGTATGACGCGCCGCCTCTGACGCGAGCTCCTGCCATAGCGCCACATTCTCGATCTCACCGGTTCGCCGCTTCCAGCCACGCGCCTTCCAGCCGTGGATCCACTCGGTCATGCCCTTTACCAGATACTGCGAGTCCGATGTGAACCGGATCGTGCACGGCTTTTTCAACGCGCGCAGCGGAATGATCGCACTCTGCAACGCCATCCGATTGTTCGTCGTCCCCGGCTCCGACGTCCAGAAATCACGACGCACCCATCCCGTTTCCCGCCACAGCTCGACGAGCCCCGCAGCAGCGCCGGGTGAGTCGCGGTCCTTGAATTGATTCCCGAGACAGGATTCATCGGTGTGGATGTACACGAGTTCACTCATGCCGCGGAAAGTCTCAACTCGGAATCGGTAGCGCAACCGTTGCAGGGAAGAGGGTGGTGGTCATCCTCAGTAGTTTCACACGAAGTTCACGACGTCCAACGGAAAGGGCACAATGAGAACAAACTAATCTTTCTTTTTGTGTCCTTAGTCCGTGCATAGTGACCTTCGTGTGAGACTGCAGAAGGCCGCCACTATGCCTGTCCCATCCCCCTATGTACGTGCCCCGAAGCATCGACAAGTCTTGAGAATGGACGAAGAACAAACGGCGACGGCCGTTATCGACTGCGCGCTGAAGATTCACCGTGCGATCGGCCCGGGGATGCTCGAATCGGCATATCAGGCAATGCTGTCGTTCGAGCTGGCGGACCGTGGCCACGACGTGGCTCAGCAGGTGTATGTCGGATTGAATTATCGCGGGCTGCATCTCGAGCGCGCGTTCTGCGTCGATCTCATCGTCGACGAGTGTGTTGTTGTTGAAATCAAATCCCTGGAGAAGCTCGCCCCAGTGCACACGAGACAGATCCTCACCTACCTCCGCATGACCGGACACCACCTGGGGCTCTTGATAAACTTTGGACAGGAAACACTGAAAGCCGGAGGCATTCACAGGCTCGCGAACGGTTACCGATGCCAACAAAAAAATCCGTCCTTTCCGTCCCCATAGTGACCTTCGTGTGAGACTGCCGCGGCAAGTCGCCAAACACGAAACCGCATCACCTTTTCCCGCCGCCCCCTACCCCCTAGTTTTCCCCGTCGTCCCTGTAACTACACAAACGAGGCTGAGTTGGCCCAACCCGGATACCTCCTTCTAGAAGACGGCCGTGTCTTTCATGGCGACCTCGTCGGCGCGAGCAGTTTCTCGATTGGGGAGGCCGTGTTCAATACATCGATGACTGGCTACCAGGAGGTCCTCACGGATCCATCCTACGCCGGCCAGATCATTACGATGACCTACCCGCTCATCGGCAACTATGGCGTGAACACCACCGACGAGGAGTCCGCGCGTGTCCAGGTCGCCGGGTTCGTTGTCCGGGAGATGGCCACGATGTACAGCAACTGGCGCGCTACCATGTCGCTGCCGGACTACCTCGAGCAGGCGAGCGTCCCGGCGTTGACGGGTGTCGACACGCGAGGCCTCACCCGTCATCTGCGCTCAGCGGGCTCGATGCGCGCGGCGATCGCGCCGGCCACGCAGTCCGTTGAAGACACCATGGCTCGGATCCAGGCGCACCCGCTCATGGAGGGTCTCGACCTCGCCACCGACGTCTCCACGGACGCGCCATATCACACGAAGGCAACGGGTCCAAAGCGTTTCCACGTAGTAGCTTACGACTTTGGGATCAAGCGCAACTCGCAGCGTCTGTTGAGCGACCTAGGTTGCGATATCACTACGGTGCCTGCGACCACGAAGCCAGAGGAGATCGTCGCATTGAAACCCGACGGCCTGTTCATTTCCAACGGTCCGGGAGATCCGGAGGCCGTGCCGCACGCGCTCGAGACGATTCGGCGCCTCGCGAACGACAAGGTCCCCGTCTTCGGGATATGCCTCGGCCATCAACTGATCGCCCGCGCCTTCGGCGGCCACACCTACAAGCTCCTGTACGGCCATCGGGCGGGGAACCACCCGGTGAAACGACTCGAGGACGACGTCGTCGAGATTACAGCGCAGAATCATGGCTTCGCGGTCCGGCGGGAGGGGGAGACCGGCGTCGAGGGCGCGCCCGACCTCAAGGTGACCCATGTGAATCTGAACGATGGGACAATGGAGGGCCTTGAGCATCGGACCCTGCCGGTGTTCAGCGTGCAGTACCATCCGGAGGCCGCGCCGGGGCCACATGATTCGCGCTATCTGTTCGACCGTTTCGTTGGCCGAATGCTCGCAAGTCAAGGAAAGACTTGACTTTCGACCGTTCTGAAAGTAATCTGTCGCCTGCCTGACCCACGACATTTTTGAAGCTCCTCAGCGGTGAAGCTTGTGGCCCGACGCTCCGTTATTACAGCCTTGGTCATTGGTGTCATCACCCTGATGGCGATATCCGGTGTCGTGCTCGCGTTCCTCTACAGCTCCAATGACGGCGCCGGGGTCCGCGGCTTCGGCGACCGGATCGCGATTCTCGAACTCAACGGCACGATCAGTTCGGATGCGGCATTCCTCCGGGATCTGCAAAATTTCCGGGATGACGGGTCGGTCAAGGGTTTTATTGTCTCCATCAATTCGCCCGGCGGTGTTGTTGCCCCGTCGCAGAGCATTTTCGCCGAGCTGAAGCGTCTTCACGATGATTCCATACCGCTTTACGCCGTGATCGGCGGGGTGGGCGCCTCCGGCGGCTATTACGTGGCGCTCGCGGCCGACTCGATCTTCGCCATGCCGGGTTCGATCACCGGTTCGATCGGCGTGATCATGGAATTTCCAGACGCCTCCGGCCTGATGCAAAAGGTCGGCGTCCAGATGCAGACGGTGAAGAGCGCGGAGCACAAGGATATCGGGTCGCCGTTCAAGCCTTTGAGCGAGGAAGATCGCGCGATCCTGCAGACACTGATCACGGACGTTTACAACCAGTTCGTGACGGCTGTTGCAACGGAGCGCAAGCTCAGCGTGGATTCAGTGAAGGTGCTGGCGGACGGCCGCATTCTGACGGGAAGCCAGGCACTGCACAGCGGCTTGATCGACAGTTTCGGCAACGAGCCCGATGTCATTCGGGCGATGGGCCGTCGTACGAAGCTCGGTGATGATCCGAAGGTCGTTCGGCCGCACCGTGAAAAAAATGGATTCCTGGGCACGCTCCTGGGCCGCACTACCGCCAGCGCCGTTGCGCGCGCAGTGCAACCATTGAGCGAAATGGCCGGGCCGCGATTGATGTACCTAACGCCGTGGTAGTCACGGCGACCAATACAACCTGTAGAGGCATCACATGACGAAAGCCGACCTCGTCGAGCAGGTGGCTGAGGCGATCGGCCCAGGCATCACCAAGAAGGATTGCGCAATGGTGGTCGATGGCCTGCTGAACGCCATCAAGAACGCCATGGCCGACCACGAACACATCGAGATCCGCGGCTTCGGTACCTTCAAGGTCCGCAAGCGCCGGTCGCGCATGGCTCGCAATCCGCGAACGGGTGATTCGGTCGAAGTGCCGGCACGCGTGGTACCCGTGTTCAAGCCGTCAAAGGACCTCCGGGTCCAGGTCGCGGACGGTTCGCACGTGCCCGTCACGGCCTGATCCTGAGCCCGACAGCGAACATGCACGCCCCCCCCGGTCCCACTGGCCGGGCGGGGCGTGCTTTTTAACATCCGGTCCCGGTGACGCGTCTGTTTCTGCAGAGCGGCATGCCGGGGGAACCAGGTGCGGGGAGCGAAGTGGACGAAGCAGTCTTGATCGCCCGCGCACGCGATGGAGACCGGGACGCGCAGGAGCAGCTGATCCGGCGGTATGCGGATGACGTCTATCGCCTGACTGCCAGACTCCTGCAGGACCGTGATCTCGCGCAGGACGCCGCGCAGGACACATTCGTCAACGCGATTCACGGCCTCTCGAGGTTCCGTGGTGACGCGAGCTTCCGGACCTGGCTGCTGCGCATTGCCGTCAACGCAGCAAAGACACTCGGGCGACGGCAGACCCGCAGGCGCGAGATTTCGATCGATGCCGCGGAATCGGAGCCGGATGGCGATCGTGATATCGCCGAGGTCGCAGCACAGCGGACGGAGGCAGCAAAACTCGACGCACTGCTGCACCGACTGCCGCCGAAACAGCGCAACGCGGTAATTCTGAGAGTGCAGGCGGGCCTCAGTTATGCAGAAATCGGTGAAGCCATCGATTGTTCGGAAGGCTCGGCACGAGTGAACTACCATTTGGGAATCAAGCGGCTGCGAGAGTTGGCCGGAGAATGAATATGACAAGCGAACACGTAACAGATCTGCTGCCTGACCTCGCCGCCGGAACCGTTTCCAGCGCGGCCGCGGCCGGCATTCATGCGCACCTCACCAGTTGTGATGACTGCGCTGCGGAGTGGCTGTTGATTCAGCGTCTGCGCGCGACTGCACCGGTTGCACCCGCCGCACTCGCCGATCGCATCACGCACGCAGTAATGAACCGTCCGGTTGCACCGCGCAGTGCGTCATGGGGCATTGCGCAGCTTACCGTAGCCGCGACCGTCGCGATCGCGCTCGTGGGTGGCGGCATTGCCATCGAGCAGTTGCGCCACGACAACGCGCGCATGAACACATCCCTCTCGGACACTGCAGTCGCCACCGGCACAACGGATAGCGGTACCGCCGCCACCGCGGCTGCCTACACGCCGATTGTCGAGCCCGTGCTCGGCGGTCGTTCCGTCGTGGCGGAGCTGACCGAGGCCCAGCTCAAGGCGCTCCTCGCGGAGATGGGCACATGAATACACGAATTGCGCTCGCCGTGCTCGTGGGTCTGACGCTGCTGTCTGCAGTTCCAGCGCCCTCAGCCGGGCAGCAGGCGCCCCCACCGCCCATGGTGCCGCGCGCGCAGCCGCCGCTGCCGCGCAGGGATGCGAAGCGCGATGCGCTCGAGGCACAGGTACTCAACCGGTTCCTCAACCGCGCGAGCGATGACGTCGGGCTCGATGGTGCGCAGCGCACCCGGGTCGGCGAGATCGTGCGCGCCTCGGGCTTGCGCCGGCGCGCGCTCAACGGGCGCTCGGTCGAGCTGCATCGCCGTTTTCAGGTCGCGATCCGAACTGCGGATACGCCGCCCGCCACGTTCTCACGACTGCTTGCCGATCACCAGGCACTGCGTAGCGAGGAACAGCAGATCGCGGAGACAGAGCAGGCCGAGCTGAAGAAGGTCCTCTCGCCCCGACAGCAGGCGCACTTCCTGATGCTGTGGATCCGGCTACAGGAGAATGCGCGCCAGATCCAGGCGCAGCGGCCGGGACCTCCGCCAGGCGGGAACTAGCGGAAGCTGGTTGCTTCGGCGCTTTTCTCTTAGCTTCGACCTATGCGCATCAAGTTCCTGCTGTTCGCACTGTATCGTGACCTCGTCGGCGCCGAAGAGCTCGAGCTCGTGGTCCCCCCAGGCTCAACCGCGGCGGATGCCGTGACGGCCCTGCGCGCGCGTGGCGGTGGCTCCTCGCGCCTGCCCGAACGACCCGTCGTCGCAATCAACCGTATCTACGCCGGCCTCGACGAGATTCTCTCCGACAACGATGAACTCGCACTGCTGCCACCGGTGGCCGGTGGTTGACCTGCAGTCCGCAATGCAGCCCGCGCTCATCACGCGCGAGGCGATCGATACCGCTGCTGTACTCGCGGCTGTATCCGCACCGGCGCACGGCGCGGTTGCGCTGTTCCTCGGCACAGTGCGCGAACAGAATGACGGCCGCCCCGTCAGCGGCATGCGGTACGACTCATATGAAGCGATGGCGTCCGATGTGCTCGCGGAGATTGTTGCGGAGGCAGCAGCGACGATGGGTGAGGGTGAGATCGTCGCCGTGCATCGCATAGGTGAGCTCTCAATCGGCGATGTCAGTGTCGCCATTGCAGCCGCATCGCCGCATCGCGCGCCCGCGTTCGATGCAGCGCGCTACATCATCGAAGAGATCAAGCTGCGCCTGCCGGTATGGAAGCAGGAGCACTACAATGACGGATCGCAGCGGTGGCTGGCATGATCGACGGCTTCGGACGTCGCATCGAATACCTGCGCATCTCTGTCACCGATAAGTGCAACCTGCGTTGCGTGTACTGCATGCCGCTCGCGGGGCTCGATTGGCTGCCGCGGCAGGACCTGCTCACATACGAGGAGATCGCCGAAATCGTTCATGTGATGGCGGGTATGGGTCTCAAGCGTCTCCGTCTCACGGGCGGTGAGCCGCTTGTGCGGCGGGACATCCCGCGTCTCGTACGCCTGCTCGCCGTAATTCCAGGCATCGAGGACATCGCGCTGTCCACGAATGCCGTGCTGCTCGCAGATGTCGCGGTTGAGTTGCGAGAGGCGGGTGTATCACGCCTCAACATTTCGCTTGACTCGCTGCAGCCCGATCGCATGGACGCGCTGTCGCGTCGGCCGGGGTCGCACACGGCAATCTTCGGGGGGATCGCAGCAGCCGAGCGTGCTGGTTTCGATCCGATCAAGATCAATGCGGTCATCATGCGCGGTCGAAATGACGACGAGATCGAAGCGTTCGCGCGCATCACGGCGGATCGACCGTGGCACATCCGCTTCATCGAAGTCATGCCGACCGGTGATAACCTCGGCATCTCCGCGGATGAGTTCGTTCCTGCGACGGAAATGCTCGCGCGTCTGGAGCGCATCGGTTCGCTCGAGCCGGTGGAAGGACCGAAGGGCAACGGGCCAGCGACGTACTTCCGCTTTGCCGGTGGTCTCGGAACGGTCGGCGTCATCACGCCGATGAGTCACAACTACTGCGATCGCTGCAACCGCATGCGTCTCACGGCGGACGGTCATCTGCGACCGTGTCTCTTCGGCGAGATCCAGACCAACCTGCGCGATACACTGCGCGCCGGCGAACCCATCCAGCCGCTCATCGAGGAAACCCTGCGGATCAAGCCGGAACGCCATTTTCTCATTCAGGGAAGTGCCATCGGCTCCGGTGGACTGCGCGCCCTGTCTCAGGTCGGTGGCTGACTCGCACTGGCCCATCGGCGAGCTACTTTGACACCTCGTCCCAACACCCCTATTTTTTAGCGTCTGGCCGCGGACTTTTCGCGGTATGTTACTCCGCTGAGGACACATTCATGGTGAACAAGATTACCGTCGTCGGCGCCGGCAATGTCGGTGCTACGGCAGCGCAGGGAATCGCCCGCCTCAACCTCGCCCGCCAGGTCGTGATGATCGACATCGCGGAAGGCATCCCGCAGGGCAAGGGACTCGACCAGTGGGAGTCCGCACCGATCGAGGGCTTCGATTCGCGCGTGCTCGGCACCAACAGCTATGACGACACCGCGGCGTCCGACATCGTCGTGATCACCGCCGGCATCGCGCGTAAGCCGGGCATGAGCCGTGACGATCTGTTGAAGACGAACGCCGGCATTGTTGCCGACGTCGCACGACAGGTCAAGGCGAGCTCGCCGAACGCAATCATCATCATGGTTTCGAACCCGCTCGACGTCATGGCGTACGTCGCCATGAAGGAATCAGGCTTCCCGCGCGAGCGCGTCATCGGCATGGCCGGTGTGCTCGATACGGCGCGTTACCGTTCGTTCATTGCGATGGAGCTCGACATCAGCGTCGAAGATGTACAGGCGCTCGTGCTCGGCGGGCACGGCGACACCATGGTGCCCCTCGCTTCCTACACCACCGTCAGCGGCATTCCGCTGGTGCAGCTGATGAAGCAGGACCGCATCAATGCCAACGTCGATCGCGCGCGCACCGGCGGTGCAGAGATCGTAGCACTGCTGAAGACAGGCTCCGCGTACTACGCGCCTGCTGCTGCAGTCGTGCAGATGGTGGAAGCGATCGTCCTCGACAAGCGCCGCATTGTACCGTGCTCGGCGTGGCTGACCGGCGAGTTCGGCATGAAAGACCTGTTCCTCGGTGTGCCGTGCAAACTCGGCCGCAATGGGCTCGAGCAGATCATCGAGGTCGAGCTTACTGCAGACGAGAAGGCCGCGCTCGAGAAGTCGGCTGACTCGGTCCGCGAGATGATCGCATTGCTGGCATGAGCCTGCGCGCCCCGACACTCTGGGGCTCTTCCGTCGGCAAGAAGATTCTGATGGCCGTCACTGGCGTCATCCTGATCGGCTTCGTCGTCGCGCACATGGTCGGCAATCTAAAGGTGTACTTCGGCCCCGAGGCGTTCAATCATTACGCCGAGGGGCTGCGTACGTTCGGTGCACCATTCCTCGCCCACGGTCAGGCACTCTGGATCGCGCGCATCGTGCTGATTCTCGCGGTCGTCATCCACATCACGGCGGCGACACTGCTCACACTGCACAGCCGGCGCGCCCGGCCGGTGGGTTACACGAAGTACGATGCGGACCTCGCGTTCAGCTACGCATCCCACACCATGGTGTGGGGCGGAATCATCATCCTGCTGTTCGTGATTTTCCACCTCATGCACCTCACATGGGGAAATGTGCATCCGGATTTCGTGAAGGGTGATGCGTATCACAATTTCGTGCGTGGATTCCAGAGCCTGCCCGTTGCATTCATGTACATGGTCGCCATGATGCCGCTGGGTCTGCACCTGTACCACGGTTTCTGGAGCATGCTGCAGACGCTCGGCGCGAACAACAAGAAGTACAATCATCTGCGACGTCCGCTCGCCGCCGGCCTCGCCCTGCTCGTTACGCTGGGCAACCTGTCTTTCCCGCTCGCCGTGCTGAGCGGCGTTCTCAAGCTGTAACATGCCTATGGATCTTAACGCACGCATCCCGGACGGCCCGATCGAAACGAAGTGGGCAAACCACAAGTTCGATCTGAAGCTCGTTAACCCTGCCAACAAGCGGAAACACGACGTCATTGTCGTCGGCTCCGGTCTTGCCGGTGCTTCTGCCGCCGCTAGCATGGCAGAGCTCGGGTACAACGTGGAGTGTTTCTGCTTCCAGGATTCGCCACGCCGCGCGCACTCGATTGCCGCGCAAGGCGGAATCAATGCGGCGAAGAATTACCAGAACGATGGTGATTCCGTGCATCGGCTGTTCTACGACACGATCA
>JBDSPG010000040.1:0-4131 GCA_039912685.1 Longimicrobiales bacterium
CATCGTCACGTTCGCAGGCATTACATCGGCGAGGTAACGGAGACGATTCAGCGATACGTCGAGAATCACGGTATGCGCGCCGAGGCCGGCGGCCATGCGCGCCGCATTCGAACCGACAATGCCACCACCGAGAATCACGATCGTCGCCGGATCAACACCCGGTACGCCACCGACGAGAACGCCGCGGCCGCCGAAGAACTTCTCGAGATACTTCGCGCCCTCCTGCACGGCCATACGGCCGGCGACTTCGCTCATCGGCGTGAGCAGCGGCAGCTCGCCCGTGGGCAGCTGAACCGTCTCGTACGCAATAGCGATTGCGCCCGACTTGATCACCGCGTTCGTCAGCTCCTGTGCGGCCGCGAAGTGGAAGTACGTGAAGATCACCTGGTCCTTCTTCATACGCGGCCACTCGACCGCGATAGGCTCCTTCACCTTCATGACCATGTCGGCCTTCTTCCAGACATCGTCGGCCCGGTCCAGGATCTGTGCACCAGCATCGACATACAGCTGATCAGGAAAGCCGCTGCCTTCGCCCGCGCTCTTCTCGACGTACACCGTGTGACCAGCACTCACGAAGGCTTCCGCCCCGCCCGGCACGAGTGCCACGCGGTTCTCGTTTGTTTTGATCTCTTTCGGAACTCCGATAATCATTGGTCGTCTCTGCTGAGAGATGTTTTCGCCGGCCCAAGACGCAGAACCGTCTGCCGGCTCGGATCGTAATATTCAGCAGCCAGCTCGGCGACTTCCGCTCCACTCACTGCGTCCACCCTGGAAACTACTTCCTCCAGCGAACGGTACGCCTCGTCATACAGCGCACTTCCCGCCAGCCTGTGCAATCGCGCGCTACTCGACTCGAGCGAGATTGCGACCTGACCCTTCACCTGACCCTTCGCGTCTTCGAGTTCCGCCGCCGTCAGACCATCCCGTGCAAGCTTCGACATTTCCTCGCGAACGACATCAACGGCGCGCTCACCCCACTCCGGACGCGTACCGACATACACCCCCGCCATGCCAGCCGTACGCTGGAACGACTGATACGAGTACACCGCATATGCGAGCCCGAGCTCTTCGCGAACCCGCTGAAACAGACGCGAGCTCATGCCACCACCGAATGCGCTCGACAGCAGGATCAATGCATATCTGCGCGGATCGCTGTGTCCGAACGTCGGCGCACCGAACGCAACATGCGTCTGCGCCGTCGGTCGTTCCACATGTGTATCCGTCACGGGCAGCAGGGCCGGCGCAGCCATCTCCGGCACACGATCCTCTGCACGACCTTCACCAAACTGTATGCGAACCTGCTCGACGAACGCGTCGTGATCCACGCGCCCTGCCGCCGCCACCACAAGGTTGCCCGCGCGATAGTGACGACCGTGAACCCGACGCAGGTCGTCGCTCGACAACGCTGTCACCGTCTCGCGCGTGCCGAGAATGCTGTATCCGAACGGGTGCCCGCCGAACAACGCTTCCGCGTGCAGGTCGAACACGAGATCATCCGGTGTATCATCGACGGTCGAAATTTCCTCGAGGATGACCTCGCGCTCCAGCTCGAGATCGGCCTCGCGTATTGTCGGCCGCAGCACCAGGTCCGCCAGGACGTCGAGCGCAATGTCGACATGCGCATCGAGTACTCGCGCCTGATAACTCGTGTGCTCGCGCGTCGTGTAGGCATCGAGGGATCCGCCCAGCCGCTCGAGCACGAGCGCGAGCTCGTGTGCGGTACGGTTTTCCGTCCCCTTGAACACCATGTGCTCCAGCATGTGGCTGACGCCCATATCGCCGGGCGTCTCCGTCACGGAACCCGCGCGGACCCACACACCGATCGATGCCGAGAGCACGCCCGGCATCGATTCCGTCAGAACACTCAGCCCGTCGCCAAGCTCCGTGCGACGGTACGACTCACTCACTCGGCTGCTGGCTCGGACGGCGCCAGTGCAGCACCGGACTCCTGTGCAATCGCAGCCTTACGCGAAAGACGCATCTTACCCTTCTCGTCGATCGACAGCAGCTTCACGCGAACGATGTCGCCCTTCTTGACGACGTCTTCTGTGTTCATCGTGCGGGCATCCTGCAGCTCGGAGATGTGCAGCAGCCCCTCTGTGCCCGGCAGGATCTCGACGAATGCACCGAACGTCGTTGTCGACTTCACGGTGCCCTCGTAGATCGCGCCGACTTCCGGCGACTGCGTCATTGCGGCAATGCGCGCACGTGCACGCTCGCCACCCTCGCCCGATACGCTCGAGATCGAGATGGTGCCGCTGTCGTCGATATTGATCTGTGCGCCTGTCTCTTCCTGGATCGCACGGATCGTCTTGCCCTTCGGCCCGATGACCTCACCGATCTTCGACGGGTCGATCTGCATCGTGATGATGCGCGGCGCCCACTGCGAGAGATCCGTGTTATGGGACGCCTGCACTGCATCCATTTTGTCGAGAATGTGCATGCGACCCTTATGCGCACGATCGAGAGCGTCCTTCATGATCGAGAGCGTGAGGCCCGCGATCTTGATGTCCATCTGGATCGACGTCACGCCGTTGCGACTGCCTGCGACCTTGAAGTCCATGTCGCCGAGCGCGTCCTCCATACCGAGGATGTCCGTCAGAATTGCGACACTGTCGCCTTCCTTGATCAGACCCATCGCGACACCTGCACACGCTGCACGCATCGGAACGCCGGCGTCCATGAGCGACAGCGATGCGGCGCAGACCGACGCCATCGAAGACGAGCCGTTTGACTCGAGAACCTCGGAGACGACGCGGATCGTATAGGGGAAGTCTTCGAACGCCGGCAGCAGCGGCTGAATCGCGCGCTCTGCCAGGTTGCCGTGGCCCTGCTCGCGACGTGATGTGCCACGAATCGGCTTGGCCTCACCTGTCGAGAACGGCGGGAAGTTGTAATGCAGCATGAACGACTTCATCACCTCGGTTGCCGAGTTGATGGTCTCCATGCGCTGCTCGTCACGCTGCGTGCCGAGCGTTACAACACCGAGCGCCTGCGTCTGTCCACGGGTGAACAGTGCGGAACCGTGCGTGCGCGGCAGGATCTTCGTCTCGACGGTGATCGGACGGATCTCGTCCACCTTGCGGCCATCGGCGCGGATCCCCTTCTCGAGGATCTGCTTGCGCATCGCCTTCTTCTCGCTCTTGCCGAGCATTTCGCCGATCGCGTTCTGCGCATCGGGGAACTCCTCTGCAAGCGCACTCATGACGGTCTCGCGCAGTGTCGAGATCGCAGTGTTGCGCTCGGCCTTGTCCGCGATGCCCATCGCCTTGCCCATCGGATCCGCCGACATCGATGTGACGCGATCGAGCAATGTCTGGTTAACCTCAACGGCCGTCCACGACATCTCCGCCTGCATCTCGACGCCCTTCAGGAACTCTTCCTGAATGCGCACCAGGTCCTTCAGTCCACCCTGAGCGATCGTCAGTGCTTCCATCAGGTCTTCTTCAGACACCTCGATGGAACCACCCTCGACCATCAGCATCGCATCCGCGGTGCCTGCAACGACGAGATCGACGTCGCTGAACTCGAGCTGTTGGAACGTCGGGTTCAAAACCCACTGGCCCTGGATCCGACCGACACGAACACCCGCGACCGCCGCCGCGAACGGGATCTTCGACATCATCAATGCAGCCGACACACCGATAACGGAAATCACGTCTGCCGCGTTTTCCTGGTCGGCGGAGAGCACGTGAATCATGACCTGCGTCTCGTGCTGGAAGCCCTTCGGGAACATCGGTCGGATCGGACGGTCGATCAGACGCGCCGTGAGGATCTCGCCTTCGCCCGGACGTGATTCGCGCTTGAAGAAGCCACCCGGAATCTTGCCTGCTGCGTACATCCGCTCGCGGTACTCCACGGTCAGCGGGAAGAACGGCAGATGTGTCGGGCGGTCCTGCGCGGTCACGGTGCAGAGCGCGACGGTCTCACCGTACGTCACCAGACATGCGCCATGGGCCTGCTTCGCCATGCGTCCTGTCTCGAGGATCAGGGGTCGGCCCGCGAATGTCGTTTCCATCCTGTGCATTAGTTGTCCTGTCGTGTGGGAAGATCGCTTCGTCTCAGCTCATCTCACGGTGCCGGCCTATCCGGCAGCGCGGTACTGCTACGTCGAACAAATACGTCGTACGA
>JBDSPG010000050.1:0-6963 GCA_039912685.1 Longimicrobiales bacterium
CGCGGTCGCGTTACCGCAGGCAGCTGTCAGGCTGGCGGGCTAGCGCAGCCTGAGCACGGCTTCCATGACCCTGGCAACCCGCTCGCGCTCGACCGGGTTTCCCGCAGCGCCGTCCGTCTGAAAAGCACTGCCTACGATCGCGCCATTGGCGATCGCGAGCAGGGCGGCCGCGCTTTCCGCAGTGAAGCCGCTGCCGATCCAGATCTGCGCCGCCGGCACGGCGTCGCGCACCTCGCGCACGCTCGCGAGATCCACAGGCGCACCGGTTGCCGCGCCTGGCACGATCAAGACGTCGGCAAGGCCGCGCTCCCATGTGTCCGCTGCCGCCTGTGAGTATGTCGTGCCCGCGGGTGGTGTCGCATGCTTTACAAGCACGTCTGCACAGATGCCCGCATCAATGCCGAGTGCACTGCGCTGACGCAGAGTCTCGTGCGCACGCCCCGTGATCGGGCCCTGATCCGTCTGCATGCTGCCGGTGTGCACATTCACTCTGATGAAGCGCGCGCCTGTCGCGGCTGCAATCGCGAGTGCCGAAGCTGCATCATTGCGCAGCACATTCACGCCGACCGGAAGCCGCACTGCTGCTGTCACCTCGCGCACCACCAGTGTGAGCGCGGCGACCGTCTCTGCTGGCACAGCGCCCGGATAGAACGGGGAGTCGCCGTAATTCTCGACGAAGATGCCGTCCACACCGCCGTCCGCGAGCGCCTGCGCGTCGGTGGCGGCGCGGTCCAGCACGGCGGCCATAGACCCCTTCCAGCGAGGCGATCCGGGCAGTGGCAGGGCGTGCACCATCCCGATGATCGGATGTGCCGCGGGGAGCACTGCTTTCATATCCATGCGATTCATTACGCCATTCCTGGTATCGCGCGTTGCGGGGCACGCGCATTGCCCCTAGCCTCATTCGAGTGAACCCGAACGGAAGCAGCATGACCACTACCAGCCGCCAGCTCGCGAACGGCCTGACCGTCGTAATACGCGAGGACCACAGTGCGCCCGTGATCGCCGTGGTAACATACGTGAAGGCCGGGTACTTCGACGAAACCGATGACGTGATCGGCATCAGTCACGTGCTCGAGCACCTGTACTTCAAGGGCACGCCGCGTCGCGGCGCGGGCGAGATCGCGCGCGAAACAAAAGCCGTCGGCGGATACCTCAATGCCGGCACGATCTACGACCATACATCTTACTACACTGTGCTTCCGTCCGCATCTCTTGAGCGGGCACTGGATATCCAGTCGGATGCACTGTTGAACAGCGCGATCGACGAGGGCGAGCTCCGCACCGAGCTGCAGGTGATCATCCAGGAGGCGAGGCGCAAGCTAGACAATCCGTCCGCGGTCGCGGAAGAGAGCCTGTTCGAGCTGCTGTTCGATCATCACCGCATCCGCCGCTGGCGCATCGGACACGCGGACGCGCTGGCCCTCATGACGCGCGAGCAGATCTGGCGTTACTACCGCGGCATGTATACGCCCGCGAATACAGTCGTGACCGTGGCGGGCGACGTCGATACCGGGTCGACATTCGCGCTCGTGGAAAAATATTACGGCGGGATGGCGGCAGGTCCGGACGCGCGGGTTGCCGGGCCCGTGGAGCCGGAGCGCAGCGGATTCCGTTTTCGCGAGATGTCCGGCGATGTCGTGCAGACAGCAGTGCAATGGGGCTGGCGCACGCCCGGGTCGCTGCACCCGGACACACCGGCACTCGACGTTCTCTCCCTGGTGATCGGGCAGGGGCGTGCGTCGCGGTTGTACCGCGGCGTACGCGAAGCGGGCCTTGTTACCGGTATCAGCGCGCACAACTACACACCGACGCAGGTCGGTGTGTTCGGGATCAGTGCGGACGTCGAACCACCGCGCACCATGGAAGCGTTGCGCGCGATCGCGGGCGTCATCCGCTCGGTGCGCGACGACGGCATTACGCAGCATGAGGTGGAACGCGCACGCAGCATTCTCGAGGCGAGGATGGTCCGTCGCCAGGAAACTGTGGAAGGCCAGGCGAACCTGCTTGCGGAGTGGGAAGCGCTCGGCGGCTGGAAGAAGGCCGATGAATACATGCAGCGCGTTCTGTCGGTGACAGCGGATGAGCTGATGAACGTTGCGCGCAAGTATCTCACGGACGATGGCTGTGCGCTGCTGCTGTACCGCCCGGCACACGCAGCGACGGTCGAGTTGAATGCAGATGCGTTGTTTGCATTTGATGCGGACGCGATTGCAGTAGCGCCGAAAGCCGCCGCAATGACGCGGCAAGAAGTGAAAGTCTCGGCTCCGCGCGCACTCGCGCCCGAAAGGGTCGAGAACGGCATTCGTTTTTATGCGACGGCGGACGCGCACATCGTCATCATGCCGCGGCATGCAGCACCGCTCGTGTCCATGTCCGTGGTATTTCGCGGCGGCACACTGCACGAAAGTGCCGGTGAGGCAGGAATCACAGGACTGATGGCCCGCACGTCAGTGAAAGGAACGGAGCGGCGCACAGCAGCGCAGCTTGCGGATGAGTCCGAGGCGATCGGCACGAGCATCGGATTCGGCGTGGGTGCGGACTCGTTTGCCTGGGCCATGACGGCGCCCTCGCGCCACTTTGCAACGGGCCTCGATCTGCTGCTCGATGCAGCACTCGCACCCACGTTTCCGGCCGCGGAAGTCGCGAAGGAGAGCGGGATGCTGCTGAGCGATCTGCAGCAGATGCGTGATGACATGTATCAGTATCCGCTGCAGCTCGCGCTCGAGGCCGCGTTCGGTGCGCATCCGTACGGGTTCGGCCCGCGCGTTGTCGAGCAGGCGGTGCGCAATATCGATGCATCAATGCTACAGTCGTGGCATCGGGCGCGCGTGCTGCACGGCGAGCCGTGGTTCTTTGTTGTGGGTGATGTAACGGACCCGGATGCAGCGGCATCACGGATCGCTGAGAAACTTTCCGTTGTCATACACGACGGCCTTACATTGCCGGATCGTCGCCCGGTATGGCCGATCATGCCGCAGGTGCACGCGGAGCGTCGCAACAAGCAGCAGACGGCGATCGCGCTCGCGTTCCCGGGTCCCGAGCGCAATCACCCCGATGTCGACGCATTGCGGCTCCTGTCGAGCTCTGTCAGCGGACTTGGTGGCCGCCTGTTCGAGGAGCTTCGCAGCAAACGATCGCTGGCGTACAGCATCAGTGCGTTCCCGCTGGCGCGCTGGCGTGCCGGCGCGTTCATCGCATACATCGGAACGAGTCCGGAGCGGGAGGCCGAAGCGAGAGACGGCCTGATCGAACAGCTCGGGATGCTGACCACGAGCGTGCTGGATGACGCAGAAGTCGAGCGCGCGAAGGAGTACACGATCGGATCATGGCAGATCCGGATTCAGACGAATGCTGCGCTGCTGGGAGACCTCGTGTCCGCGATCCTGTTGGGAACAGGACTCGAGGAGATCCTGGGCTTCGAAAAGCGGGTCCGCGCGATCACGGGTGAACAGATGCGGGCAGCACTCGCGCGCTGCATCGATCCGTCACGCGTCGTGGAAGGTGTGGTGCGCGGCGGCGCGGCACTGGAAGAGGACGAGCCGGCAGCGTAGGTTTCCGACGTTCACTCCACACAACGGGACGAGACGATACCATGAATTTCCTGACGCTCGAGAAGTCCGATGGCATCGCGACACTGTCGGTGAACCGGCCCGACAAGCTGAATGCGCTGAATGCCGACACGATCCGCGAGCTCGACGCCGCGTTTCATGCACTGCGTGACGACGCCGATGTGCGCGGCATCCTGCTCACGGGTGCGGGTGAGAAAGCCTTTGTCGCAGGTGCGGACATCGCGGAGCTCGCGAAGATGGGCCCCATCGACGGCGTTCGCGTGTCACGCGATGGACAGGAGGCCTTCAGCTTCCTCGAGCGTATCGGTAAGCCGGTGATCGCTGTTGTAAACGGGTTCGCCCTCGGGGGCGGCCTCGAGCTCGCGCTTGCCTGCCACCTGCGCATTGCATCGGAAAAAGCGAAGTTCGGTTTGCCGGAGGTGAAGCTTGGTATTATTCCCGGTTATGGCGGCACGATCCGCCTGCAGCGTCTGGTCGGTCGCGGTCGCGCGCTGGAGTTGATCCTGACGGGCGAGATGATCGATGCCGCGGAAGCGCATCGCATCGGATTGGTGAACAAGGTGTTCGAGCCTGCAGAGCTTGCGGCCGGTGCGCGCGACTTGATGACAAAGATCATTGCGAACGGTCCGATCGCACTGGCACTCGCATTGGAGTCTGTCGAGAACGCGGGCAACGTCAGCACGGCCGACGCGCTCAACCTCGAGTCCAACCTCTTCGGACTGCTCGCTGCCACGGACGATATGCGCGAAGGAATGACCGCGTTTCTGGAGAAGCGGAAGGCCGACTTCAAGGGGCGCTAGGAAGCCCGTTTTACAGGCGGTCGCAAGCCTCGCGCGGAGACCTGCGCGCGCGTATATTTCCCCCATCGAATGACCCTCTCCGACACCGTCCCCGTCCTGCGGGAGCTGCGCCTGCGCAACTTCCGGAATTTCGAGGATGTCCACCTCGTTTTTCCAGCCGCCGGCGCCGCCGTGATTGGGGATAATGGCTCAGGCAAGACGAACCTGCTCGAGGCGATCTACTACCTCGAGATCTTCCGTTCCTTTCGAGGCTCATCGGATGATCAGCTCGTGCGGTTTGGTGCGGAGGCGTTCCACATCCGTGGCGTCTTTTACGATCCCGTCGCGAGTCGGGATCTGGAGATCACCGCCGCGTATGAATCGAAGACGCGAACGAAGCGCGTTCGCATCGATGGCGTCGAGCAGGAGCGCCTGGTTGATGCAATCGGTCGGGTGGCCGCTGTGATTTTTTCGCCATCGGACGTCGAACTCGTGTCGGGCGGTCCGGCGGAGAGGCGCCGCTACCTGGACATCCTACTGTCGCTATCGAGCCGCGGGTACCTGGAAGCGCTGCAGCGTTACCGCCATGCGCTGCGCCAGCGCAACGCAGTTCTCCGTGGGTTCGTGAACGAGAGTGTGACGAGCGCGTTCGAACCGGCGCTCGTGGCCGCCGGCGCGGTGATCATGACAGCGCGCGCGAAGTGGGTCTCTGAGCACGCGGACCGCTTTGCCGAGCTGTATGCCGAGATCGGTGGCGGTGCTGCGGCACAGATGCGCTACAGCCCCGATGTCGCGGTCAACGGCCCGATGACGGAGGCAACAGCGGCCGTAGCGTTCGAGCAGGCACTTGCCCGGGTGGCGAGGCGCGAACGGGAACGGAGAGTTACGCTTGCAGGACCGCATCGGGATGACCTCTCGTTTCTCATGGCCGCTGCCGACGGCGATGTAGACCTGCGTGAGTTCGGCTCGGGCGGCCAGCGCAGAACCGGCGCGATCGCGTTGCGCCTCGTCGAGGCCGCGACGATCCGCGGTGCCAGGTCGAGGCAGCCGGTGATGTTGCTCGATGATGTCTTCGCCGAACTCGATGCGGGGCGTTCCAGCCGCATTGTGCAGCTCTTCAGGGAGGGACGCCGCGGTCAGGTGGTGATGACTGCGCCGAAGGAGACCGACGTGGAGCTGGCCCCGTTCGACGATCGTGACAGCGCGCCGGCCCGGTGGGGCATTGCGGCCGGGAGCATCCGCGCATGAGTGGCACACGGAAGCCCGGGCCGACACAGCTCGGCGATGAGGTCGCCAAGTATCTGCGCGCGTCGGGGCTGGATGAGAAGATCGAGGAGGCCAGTGTGATCCCGATGTGGGCAGAGAAGGTCGGCGCGAAGATCGCCTCCGTCACCACGCCACTGCATGCGGGCGAGGGCACGCTGGTGGTGGCGGTCCGTTCGAGTGCGTGGCTGATGGAACTCAAACTGATGGAGCGCGAGATCGTCCGCCGGATCAATGAAGGAAAGCGATCCGGCCGGATCGAGCGGATCCGTTTTGTCATGGGGGAAGGGCAGTGAAAAAGGGGCTCCTCGAGAGGTAACCGGGAGCGGCATCAGGGGTACCATGTACGTCTGCCGCGAGAACGCGCGGCGGCCCAAAAACGACAACAGAAAATAACGATTATCATGGCCAAAGAAGATACGACGAAGAACGACTACCAGTCGGAGCAGATCCAGGTTCTCAAGGGCCTGGAAGCTGTGCGCAAGCGCCCCGGTATGTACATCGGGTCAACCTCCGCGCGCGGCCTGCATCACCTCGTGTACGAGGTGGTCGACAACTCCGTGGACGAGGCGCTCGCCGGATACTGCACACACATCGAAGTGATGATTCATCCTGATGAGTCGATTACGGTCGTCGACAACGGCCGTGGTATTCCCACGGGCATGCATCCCACGGAGCACATGTCCGGTGTCGAAGTCGCGCTGACCATGCTCCATGCGGGCGGCAAGTTCGACAAGGACTCGTACAAGGTGTCGGGCGGTCTGCACGGCGTCGGTATCAGCGTCGTGAACGCGCTGTCCGAAAAGCTCGACATCGAGGTGCGTCGCGAAGGGAAAGTGCACAAGCAGACTTACTCGCGCGGCATCAAAGTCACCGAGCTCGCGGTTGTCGGAAAAACGACGTCCACCGGCACGACTGTGACGTTCAAGCCCGATCACGAAATCTTCACCGAGCTGAATTATGCGTTCGATACACTGTCGAACCGTCTTCGCGAGCTCGCGTTCCTGAACCGTGGTCTGCACATCACCATCGTGGATGAGCGGGATGCGGAAAAGGGAGCGCGTCGCGAGGAGTATCACTACAAGGGCGGGATCGTCGAGTTCGTCGAGTACCTTCGTGGCAACCGCAAGCCGGTTCATCCGAAGCCCGTGTTCATCGAAGCCATTCGCGAAGAGGCCGAGATCGATCTCGCGTTTCAGTATGATGATGGCTACAACGAGAACACGTTCACGTTCGTCAACAACATCAATACACACGAAGGCGGCTCGCATCTCACCGGCTTCAAGGCTGCACTGACGCGAACGCTCAACGATTATGCACGCAAGAACAACTTCCTGAAGAAGGAGCTC
>JBDSPG010000086.1:0-3294 GCA_039912685.1 Longimicrobiales bacterium
GATCGGAAGCAATACACTGAATGTCGCGGGTAGTCTGAGCACCACGAGCGGTACGGGCATTCTTGATATGTCGTCGAACGGCACGATGACAGTGCAGCTGAATGCGACGTTCGACGGAGGCAATGAGACGGGGCGGCTGAGTGCGGGCGAGCTGCGCGTGGGCGGCAACTTCCTGCAGAACCAGCCGTGCGGGTACGGCAACTCCGCGAACTTCCATGCAGCAGGCACGCATACGCTGATTCTCAACGGTGCTGCGAGCCAGTCCGTGCAGTTCAACTGCCCGGCATCGTCGCATGTGCGCGACTTGGTGGTGGACGGAGCTGGCGCGACGCTGGCCAGCAACATTGTTATCGATGGTTTGGCCACACTCACCACCGGTAATTTCGTGGGCAGCGGTCGTCTGGCGACGATTACGGGCGGACTCAACGACACGGCGCTGCGCTGGAAGGTCTCGTCGACGACATTCACGACAACGCCGACGGTGCTGCCCGACTCGATGCAGTCCGCCATCACCTTCGTCGGGACTGTGACGCTGCCACACGATTTCAAGGTTCTGGGAGACCTCGATATCGGCGCGGGCTCTAATGTCGTGGTCGGTGCGCATCAGCTGACGACGACCGGGAGTCTCCGCACGCTTGGTGGTAGCGGTGTGCTCACGATGAGTGACCCTGCAGCAATGGTGGTGGTCGGCGGCGACGCACTCTTCGATGGCGGGACGGAAACCACCCTGCTTACGGCGGGTACGCGGTGCGTCGCCGGGAGCTTTACGCAGAACCAGCCATGCGGGTACGGAAACTCGGCGAACTTCAACGCGACTGGCTCCCATCGAACGATTCTGGATGGCTCGGCAGCGTCCACCGTGCGCTTCAACTGTCCGTCGGCATCCGCGTTCCAGAACCTGCTGATCACGAATTCTGCGGGCGTCGCATTCCAGACGGGCTTCACCGTGCATGACACCACGAGTGTCGCTGCGAGTGCGGGAGATATCACGGGCGCAACACTGCCGACGCTGGGTGGGCCGCTGATCGATCCCGGCAACCACTGGAGGATCGGCAGCATCCTACTGCTGTCATCGGCTTCGATCACGCCGTCGGACAGCCTGCCGCGTGGCAGCGCGAGCGGAACGCATCGCACGGTTCTCGTAGCCGGGCTCATTGTCGACGTCGAAGGTGCTCTGAACCTTCTTACGGCCAGTGTGCTGAACAATGGGGGCACACTGAAGTAGGGCAGCTGGCCTAACGACGAGGGTCAGTTGCTCGGCAATCGTCCGATTCTGCGGTGAGCACGGCGCGAAACGACGCGCAATTTACCGTGACGCATCAGCGACCGATCCACCGGCGCAGAGCCTTCCCCGGTTTTGCGCCGGTGACGTTTCCATCCCGAAGGACCGGCACGCCGTTCACCAGCACGTGTCTAATTCCCACAGCGGCCTGCACCGGCTCCTCGAACGTCGCGCGATCGCAGACCGTCGCTTCATCGAAGATCGTGATGTCCGCCTTCATGCCGACCTTCAACACACCACGATCCTGCAGACTCATGCGCGAGGCGGGCAGGGACGTGAACTTTCGGATCGCGTCCGGCATCGTGATGACGCGTCGGTCGCGCACATAGTGGCAGAGAATGCGCGGGAACGTACCGAACGCGCGCGGATGGGGATGCTCCTGGATCGCGGTCGAGTCCATCGTCCTCGCGCCAGCGTCCATTCCAACCATCACATACGGCTGCCGCATCGCATACTCGATGTCATCCTCCGACATCGAAAAGAAGATCGCGCCGGTCGCAGAAGAGTCAGCGATGAGAATATCGAAAAGTGCATCGATCGGGCGCTGCTTCCGTGCGATCGCGACTTCACTGAGATACATACCCGCGTACTTCTTCAGACTGTCAGAACGAAATCCCGCGAGCATGACACCGGTCGGGCCGCCTGATGACTCACCGATCAGTTCTTCACGGCCGCCCGGTGCAATCTCTTCCTCTAGCTTCTTTCGTGTCGCGGGGTCCTGCAATCTTGCAATGAGCGCAGCCGTGCCACCAACCTTCGCCCAGTTCGGAATGATCGTCTCGAGATCGGTGTTCGATGCGCGATAGGGATACTGATCGGCCGTGACATCGAGTCCGCGCTCGCGCGCTGCATCGATTGCTGCGATCGCGAGCGGCATCTTGCCCCAGTTGGCTTTGCCCGACGCCTTGATGTGATGGATCTGCACCCATGTACCCGCCTGCTCACCGATCGAGATCGCCTCCTGGATCGCCTCGATGAGACGGCCGCCCTCGTTGCGGATGTGAGATGCGTATCCGCCACCATACTGCGCCGCGACCTTCGCGAGTGAGACGATCTCGTCGGTCTTCGCAAACGATGACGGCGTGTAGATCATGCCGGTCGAGAGACCCATCGCGCCCTGCTTCATCGCTTGTGCGACGAGCGCTTTCATTTCCTCGAGCTCCGCCGCTGTCGGCTCGCGGTCGACGTCGCCCATCACATAGCGACGCACGGAGCCGGCTGTCACGAACGTGCCGAGATTCGTTGCAGAGCCTTGCCGCTCGAGGCGCGCGAAATAGCCGTTGAGGTCCGTCCAGTCCACCGTGTGATTCCGCGCGAACGACAACTCCTTCAGCGTGTTCGCATTCACCGGCACCACACTGAACACCTCGCCCGTCACCTCGCTCGTTACGCCCTGCGTAATTTTGGAGAGCGCGCGACCGTCGGAGATCTGCGGATACTCCGAGTGTCCGAGCACATCGATCCAGCCGGGTGTGACAGTGAGTCGCGTAGCATTGATGGTATCGCGCGCCTGCGCGCCCGCGAGTCGGCCGATCGCGACGATGCGGTCGCCGGTGATGGCTACATCGCCGATGTACCACGGTGAGCCGGTGCCGTCGACAATGTGTCCGTTCACGATGAGACGGTCATAGACGGTCGCGGCCCCTGCGTCTGCCGCGCCGCCCGCAACTGGTGCCACCGTGCGTGCGGGTTCGCGGGCACAGGCACCTGCCAGCAGGATGACGACAGGAAGAATGGAAAGACGCATGAGGCTGTCCTGGTTGCAGACATGGATCGCTGCACCAGACTAGCGATCGGTCCAAGGGTCCTTTGTGCTTCTTCGTGTACTTCGTGTGAAAATGCCGTTGTTCCGTTCGTGGACTACGCCGCTTCCCCCTGGCTACGCCAAAAGAAATACACGGGAATACCGATGAGGATGGCCCCGAAGCACAGCAGTGTAGAGACCGGTGCGGAGATCAATGCATTGAGCAGCATAGCAACGGACGCGAGCAGAAACACGAGCGGCACGATCG
>JBDSPG010000245.1:0-5595 GCA_039912685.1 Longimicrobiales bacterium
ACCGTGGCACAGAGCAAACGAACGAAGTCGGCGCCGAAGTCCAACATGAAGCCATTCTACTACGTGCTCGGCGGTGTCGCCGTTGCCGGAGGCGTACTCATCGCACTGACGGTACTCGGCGGCGGCAAGCCGACGCTCGCGCCTGAAGCGAAAATGGCGAATGCGACGTCGGAGGAGTTGGTGCAGAAGGCGAAGGGGATTTCCCGCGGGGATCCGAAGTCGCAGGTCAAGCTGATGGTGTTCAGCGACTACATGTGTCCGGGATGCGGCGTGTTCGCAACGCAGATCGAACCGCAGATGCGCGCGACATTTGGTGACCGGGTCACAGAAGTGTATCACGACTTTCCGCTCGTCTCCATCCACAAGTATTCGTTCATAGCCGCGCGGGCTGGTCGCTGTGCCGAGGAGCAGTCAAAGTTCTGGGAGATGCACGACATGCTGTTCGCACACCAGCGTGACTGGAGCTTCACGAGGGAACCGCCCATACCGGAATTCACGAAGTACGCGACGGATGCGGGCCTGGACAAAAAGGCGTTCGTGACATGCATCAACAGCGACAAGTTTGCGGAGCTCGTGACTGCGAACATGGAGCTGGGTGACCGCGTCGGTGTCGGCTCGACACCGACGGTATACATCAATGGTCGTGCGTCGGTGAATCCGATGGCGTGGGATATCCTCAGGAAAGAGATCGAGCAGGCGCTGGGCGGACCGGCACCCTCGCCGACGACAACGACCGACACGGCAACGACGACCGGGCAGTAATCGGCGTTCGCGCCGAAGCGCATAGTCGAGGCTCACCAACATGGCAAAACACATTGCGTTCCTCCGGGCCATCAATGTCGGAGGCCACAACGTCAAGATGGATGTGCTGCGTGATCTGTTCGATGGTGCGGGCTTCGCCCAGGTCGAGACGTTCATTGCGAGCGGGAACGTGATCTTCGACTCGTCGCGTCGCGACACGGCAAAGCTCGAGTCGGACATCGAGAAGATGCTGCGCTCGGGTCTCGGTTATGAAGTATCCACATTCATCCGGTCACCCGCGGAAGTCGCAGCGGTCGCGACTCACGAGCCGTTCGGAAAACGGGCAGCGGGTACGGGGCTCTATGTAGGGTTCATGGCGGGACGCGTGTCGAGCGCGGGGCGCGACAGCATTCTCGCGTTCCGCACAGATGTCGACGACTTCCACGTGCACGGACGCGAAGTCTACTGGCAGAACACGGGTCGCTCGAGCGACTCGAAGTTCTCGAACGCCACGATGGAACGTGCGCTGAAGTGTCGCGCCACCTTCCGCAACATCACGACAGTTACGAAACTCGCGGCGAAGTACGCAATTTAGTCCGCGAACCTGCTGCGTACGTACGGCGCTTCGTATGTAACTGCCGCCTTCCGCTTCAGCGCCACCATAATCCACTCCCGTACAGACACCACGATCACGAGCAGTACGACGGCCATGAAGGCGATGGCGACGGCCGCATTGAGGCGGTCGTTGAAGAGAAGTCGATGTGCAGCGCCGATGCTGTCAACGCCGGCCGGCAGTTTTCCGGCTGCGAGCGCAGCGCGAACGACGCGCGCGTGCGCCAGGAATCCGAGCCGCGGATCCGCGGAGAACACCTTCAGCACACCCGCGGTCATGGTGACTGCGACGAGCCAGACGAGGGGCATGATCGTCACCCATGCATAGCGCAGCTTGCCGCTCTTGATCAGCACAGTGGTACCGACGCACAGGGCAATGGCAGCGAGCAGCTGATTCGAGATACCGAACAAGGGCCACAGCGAGTTGATGCCGCCGAGCGGATCAACCACGCCCTGATACAGGAAATAGCCCCAACCACCGACAATCAACGCGCTCGAGATCAGCACGCTTGGATACCAGGATGTCCGGCCGAGCGGATTCCAGATGTGACCGCCAAGTTCCTGCACCATGAAGCGGCCGACGCGTGTGCCCGCGTCGAGCGTTGTCAGAATGAAGAGTGCCTCGAACATGATGGCGAAATGATACCAGAGCGCGAGCAGGCTGGTGCCGCCTATGATGCCCGAGAAAATGTGCGCCATGCCGACAGCAAGGGACGGCGCTCCGCCGGCGCGAGCGAGCAGTGATTTCTCGCCGATCTGCTCCGCGAGCAGCTGCATCTGCTCCGGCGTCACCATGAATCCCCAGCCTGTAATCGTGCTCGTTGCAGCCTCGAGACCACTGCCGACAATGCCGGCCGGTGAGTTGATGGCGAAGAACACGCCCGGATCGAGAATGCACGCCGCAATCATCGCCATGACACCGACGAACGATTCCATGAGCATGCCGCCGTATCCGATCATGCGCGCATGTGTCTCGATCGCAAGCAGCTTCGGCGTCGTACCGGAAGCGATGAGCGCGTGGAATCCGCTGATCGCTCCGCACGCGATGGTAATGAATGCGAACGGGAACAGCTTGCCGGCGAACACGGGGCCTGTCCCGGACAGCGGGCCGGCCGCGAATTGTGTCAGTGCCGGCATCTTGAGTGGCGGCAGCGCGATCAGGATTGCGAGCGCGAGGATGAAGATCGTGCCGATCTTGAGGAACGTGGAAAGGTAGTCACGGGGCGCGAGCAGAACCCAGACAGGCAGAACGGAGGCTATGAAGCCGTACGCCATTAGCAGCCATGTCAGGGTCGTGGCAGATGCAGTAAACCAGCGCGACCACGTAGGTGACGCGGCGACCCAGCCACCACCGGCGACAGCGAGGAGAACGAGCAGCAGCCCGACAGTGGATGCTTCGACGACGCGGTGCGGCCGCGATCCGTGCATCCACCAGCCCATGAGCAGGGCGATCGGCATCGTGCACGCGATCGTGAACAGGCCCCATGGACTGTCGCGCAGCGCGTTCACGACAATGAGTCCGAGGACGGCGAGCAGGATGACCATGATGCAGAGCACAGCGATCATGGCGAGGATGCCCGTCGTGGTATTGATCTCCTCGCGTGCCATCTGGCCGAGCGATTTGCCATCGCGTCGCATCGACGCGAAGAGGATCACGAAGTCCTGGACTGCACCGCCGAGGACTACGCCGATCACGAGCCAGATGGTGCCCGGAAGATATCCGAACTGAGCGGCAAGAACGGGCCCGATGAGGGGGCCGGCGCCGGCGATCGCAGCGAAGTGGTGGCCGAACAGGACCCACTTGTTGGTGGGCATGAAGTCGTGGCCGTTCTCGAGCCGCTCGGCCGGCGTTGCGCGAGTCGCGTCGAGACCGAATACCCGATAAGCCAGGAACCTGGAATAGAAACGATATGCCACCATATAGGTACAGATAGCGGCGGTCAGGAGCCAGGCGGCATTCACATTCTCGCCCCGCTTGAGCGCAAGGACGCCGAAGGCGGCGGCACCGAGCGCTGCGAGGAGGCCCCACAAAAGGATCGACAGGTATTTCCGCATCTTCACGAAACCGGTTTCTGCGGGAAGTGCAGCCGGAACCCCGATGGTTGCCGGTCGCGCCGTTCAGGAGCCACTCTAGTATCATATGGTCGGGGCGGCGGAAGCGTAAGAAACCAGTGAGGGCAATCGTGGGCATCGGCAGCCATTCCTACGCAGTGACGATACGGTGGACGGGCAATCGCGGATCCGGAACGTCGGGGTACCGTGATTACGACCGTACACACGAGATCAGCGTTGCATCCAAGATCATGATCCCTGCGTCCTCGGATCCAGCGTTTCGTGGTGACAAGACGCGTTACAATCCCGAGGAGCTGATGGTCGCCGCATTGTCCTCCTGCCACATGTTGAGCTATCTGCATCTGTGCGCAGTGAATGGCATTGAGGTGACGGACTACACGGATAATGCGACGGGGACGATGGTTCAGACACCGGATGGCGGCGGTCACTTCACGGAAGTCACGCTGCACCCGGCCATCACGATCAGCACCGGCGATCGCGTGTTTGCAGCAGAGCTACACGAGAAAGCGCACCATCTATGCTTCATCGCAAACTCCGTAAATTTCCCGGTCAATATCGAGCCGGTACAGGCAATAGGGACGAGCCTGAGGGAAAAGTGAATCAGAGGGCCAAGACAATCTTTGGCAGCCGTTGACCGGACCGGCGACCCCGATGTCACGATTCTTCGCGACGCCCGCGAAGTTCCGTGTGTGGCTGGAAGCACATCACGAAACGGAGAGCGAGCTCTACGTCGGGTTTCACAAGATCGGCAGCGGTAAGCCAAGTATCACATGGCCGCAGTCGGTTGACGAGGCGCTTTGCTTCGGATGGATCGACGGCGTGCGCAAGTCGATCGATGACACTGCATACGTGATCCGCTTCACACCACGACGCACAAAGAACAGCATCTGGAGTAGGGTGAATCTCAAGCGCGTGCCCGAGCTGATGGCGGAAGGCCGCATGGCGCCGGCAGGCATCGCTGCATACGAAATGCGCAATCCCGCGAGGGCCGATCGCTACTCCTTCGAGCAGGGCGATATCGCGCTGCCTGATGCAATGGAAAAACTGTTCAGAAAACGTCGGAGCGCCTGGACCTTCTTCGAATCGCAGGCGCCATCCTACCGTAAAGCGGCGCTGTGGTGGGTTGTGAGCGCGAAGCAGGAAGCCACACAGAAACGCAGGCTCGATACCCTCATCGCGGACTCCGCCGCGGGCCAGCGCATTGAACAAATGAGACGACCATGAACGTGATACGACTCTCAACCATCGCAGACGCCGAGCAGGTACAGGCGATCTATGCGCCGATCGTGCGTGACACCGTAATCTCATTCGAGCTGGAGCCGCCATCCGTTGATGAGATGGCCGCACGCATGGAGAAGACGCGTTTGCTCGAAATGCCCTGGATCGTAATCGAAGACGCTGGTGAAGTGCTCGGATATGCATATGCAGGCAAGTATCGCGAGCGGCCTGCGTACCACTGGGCCGTCGAAGTTTCCGTGTACGTGCATGAACGCGCGCGCGGTGCAGGGATCGGACGCGCAGCTTACACGGCTCTGTTCAGCGTGCTCGCCTTTCAACACTACCAGACTGCGTGCGCGGGTGCGACGCTGCCCAACGACGAGAGCGTGCGTCTGCACGAGAAGCTTGCGTTCAAGACAGTCGGCGTGTTTCCCAACGTCGGATACAAATTCGGCAAATGGCACGACACGATCTGGTGGGCGAAGAAGCTCGGAGCGCACGCTGTTCCCGCGCCGGAAACCGTGCCGCTGTCAGTGGCAGTGACGATGCCGGACTTCCCGGTCGCGAGCGCATAACCTACCGTCGCGCCGACCCCCTCGCGGCGCCGGCACCCGACTGCGGTCTCCCGGACCATTGGCAGCATGCCTCCCCCGGAGTACACTGAATGAACGTGTTCGCTGTTACATGGGCTACGTATCTGGGGGACGGCGGCGGAGTGGATGAAGCGCGATCTGGATCAATTGCTGCAGCCCTACCGTCGAACGCAATGAGGAAGGGTGGACCGATGAGTGGACTGAGCAGGATCGCGAATGTCTATGGGACGGCATTCGTGTGTGTTCTGCTGTTCGCGGCCGGCTGCGGTGACAAGGCGCCGCAGGCTGCACCCGAGGCCGCGACAAGTCCCGATGATCGAGGTGCGACGTTCGCGCAGGATTCGATGCGCGACTGGTT
>JBDSPG010000222.1:0-8538 GCA_039912685.1 Longimicrobiales bacterium
AAGATCCATGTGCTCCCGGCGATCTGCTCAACCTGGAGCCGCCCCGGCCATGTGACGGTGTCGAGCCCCGTGGACACGGCGTCCAGGTCAGGCCGCAGCGGCACGGGCAGCAGCTCCACGGCGGCCACAGCGAGCGCCGCGTTTCGTGCCTGGTGATCGCCAATCAGCCGGGTGCGCAGCATCTGCGTGCCCCACTCTGCAGTATCCATCACGAACGTCGTTCCAGTCCGATCGATTCGCTCTACGCTTACGTCCGCGGCCGACAACGTGCGGAGCTGCACGCCCAGCGCGTCCGCCGTCGCATACAAGACGTTGGAAGCCGGTCCCGCCACTTCCGCGGTCACCGCCGGCACGCCGGCCTTCAGGATGCCTGCTTTCTCCGTTGCAACCGATTCGAGTGTATTGCCAAGCAGCTGCACGTGATCCAGCGAGATGTTGGTGATAACGGAAACGAGCGGTGAGATGACGTTCGTCGAATCGAGACGTCCGCCGAGGCCGACTTCGATTACCGCGATATCAACGGCCGCATTCGCGAATGCGAGAAATGCGATGGCAGTGGTGGCTTCGAAGAAGGATGCGCCCTCCTCCTGAATCGCCGGCCACAGTCGTTCAGCCGCTGCAAGCAGGGCGGACTCGCTGATGGGTGCACCATCGATCTGGATGCGTTCGCGGAATGTGCAAAGATGGGGTGACGTGTAGAGACCCGTTCTCAATCCGTGCGCGCGCAGGGTCGATGCGGCCATTGCAGCTGTGGAGCCCTTGCCGTTTGTGCCGCCGATGTGAATGGACGGATACGTAGTGTGCGGATCGCTGACGCTCTCGAGCACACGCCGGGTGCGGTCGAGGCCCCAGCGGATGCGGCCCGTCAGGCGCGGGAACAGCTCATCGACGAGCCGCGCGTATGTGAGTATGCTTGCCCCTTCAGGCACCATTCGCTGGCGGTGCGGGCAGCATCGGCAACGCGAGCATGTGACGCAGCAACTTGCTGATGGTCTGCTTCATCTCGCGACGGTCGACAATGATGTCCACCATTCCATGATCGAGCAGGAACTCCGAACGCTGGAATCCTTCGGGAAGCTCCTGCTTGATCGTCTGCTCGATCACGCGCGGGCCTGCGAATCCGATCAGCGCACCGGGCTCTGCGAGATGCACGTCGCCGAGCATCGCAAAGGACGCTGTCACGCCACCGGTCGTGGGATCCGTGAGAATGCTGAAGAACGGAATGCCTGCTTCGTGTAGCTGCGCGAGGATCGCTGACGTCTTCGCCATCTGCATGAGCGACAAAATTCCTTCCATCATGCGTGCACCACCGGACGTCGACAGGATGATGAGCGGTATGTTTTCGGCGAGACAGCGTTTGCCGAGACGCGAGATCTTTTCGCCGACCACGGAGCCCATGCTGCCACCTATGAACGCAAAGTCCATCACCGCGAGACCAACGGCAGTCGCATCGAGGTCACCGACAACCGTGCGCACTGCATCACCGGGGCCGTGCTGTCGTTCTGCTGTCTCGAGACGTTGTGGGTACGGTTTCAGGTCGACAAATTTCAATGGGTCCGCACTGCGCAGGTCCAGTCCGATCTCCTCGTACTCGCCTTCATCGAGAAGAAGCGTCAAATAGTCTTCGGCTCCAATGCGATTGTGAAAGCCGCACACAGGGCAGACGAACGCGTTCTGCTCGAGGCGTGCGCGATACAGGATCTCGCCGCACTCGGGGCATTTGTCGAACACGTCCGACGGCAGGTCGCGACGGTCCGCCGCACGCAGCTTCTGCTTCGGCTTTCGAAACCATGACATCTCAGATCCTCCCCTGTTCCATCGCAACACGTTGCGCGACACCGAGCGCGATGTACGTCGCAAGCAGGAAAGATCCGCCATAGCTGATGAACGGCAGCGGAATCCCCGTCACCGGCATCACACCCAGCGTCATTCCCACATTCACGATGACGTGTGTGAACCACGCGCCCAGAATACCGAACACGACGATACCCCCGAAAGGGTCCGACAATCGTTCAGCGAGCTTTGCCAGACGCCACATGATCACCAGGTAGGCAATCAGCACGGCGCCGGCGCCGACCAGACCGAACTCCTCACCGACCACGCTGTAAATGAAGTCGGTGTGCTGCTCCGGCAGGAAGCGCAGACGTTTCTGGGGTCCGTGCAGATACCCCTGCCCGATGATCTGGCCGCTGCCGATCGAGATCTTCGACTGGCTGACGTGGTAGCCAGTGCCCTTCTTGTCGATCTCCGGATTTACGAACGACGTGAGGCGTGCCTGCTGATACGGCTTCAGACTGTCCCAGAGCGGCCAGCCGATCGTGCCCGTTACCAGATTCAGCACGAGCACCAGCACCATCTCCGAGCGACGTACTCGATACGCCCACAGGAAGACGATCAATCCGATCATGTATACGCTGTAGATCCACGGCGGCATGTAACCGAGTGCGAGGCCGATCATCGGACTCAGCAGCATGAACAGGATGCCGAGCGGCGTTCCCGCCCAGAAGATCGTGGCGAGCAGCACGCCACCGAACACGAGGGCTGTGCCGAGGTCCGGTTGCTTCAGGACAAGTGCCATTGGAACGAGCGTGACGATGACGGGCTTCCATAGCTTCCACACGGATTCCGGCGTTTCACGCCATGATCCCATGATCTTCCCGAGCATCAGAACAGTTGCGACGTTCGCGAACTGCGCGGGCTGAATCTTGACGGGCCCGAGCGCGATCCAGCTCTTGGAGCTGAGAGCGGTGCCTGCGCCCTGGCCAACCACGAGCGTTGTTAGGAGGAGGACAAGACTGAGGACGTAAGCGGGTACGGCGATCCACTCGAGCCAACGCACCGGAATGCGCATGACGAACAGCAGCGCGACGAGTGATACGACGAGGAACATAATCTGAGCCTTCCACACGCCGACCACGGAGCGATCCGGCACCTCGAGCTGGCCGGCCGAGTAGATCATGACTACACCGAACAGTGTGAGGGCGAGGACTGTTCCGAAGAGAACGGGATCGCCGAACATGGAGCGGATGCGCTGTGTGAAACCCATCGCGCTACCTCATTCGCCGTTCGCCAACCACTGCGCGGAAGATCGAGATCGCGATCGCGCCGCAGACGGCTGTGATGAGCGCGTACAGTGGCGTTACCGTCCACAGCAGGTTGATCGGGTCGCCAGCATGCGCTGCGGGTGCAGCACCGAACCAGATCGCATCACGCAGCCATTTGCCGAGGAACAGATACGCGGCAATGAAGAGCGTGCTGTTGCCCTCGAACATGTCGCGCGTGCGCGCACCGAGGAAACTGACGATCACGAGTGCGACCGCGCTTGCACCGAACGATACCAGCGCAAGCGAATCCGCCAGCAGGCCCAGCACCAGTCCGACGAGTGATGCCTTCACGCCACTGAGCCGCCGCGCGCTCAGCAATGCGGCAACGGTCAGCAGGTCCGGTGCGCCGCGGCCAAAGCCGAGACCGACGTGCAGAGACAGATCGAGCGCGATCAGGATGATGATGAAGGCGAGGTATTCGCGATTCTTCACGGCTGATTCCCCGCCGGTTTTGCTGTCGTTTTCGCTTTCGGCTTGGGCCGGTTGACAGGTGGCATCGTGTCCGCGAGCGACGCAGTGTCAGCCGGTGCGGATACGTTCCACATGTCGGAGAAATCCGTCTTCGACGTGTCGCCCTTCCCGACCAGGACGTGACGCGCTTCTTCTGGACGCACCGCGGGTCGCACGATGTAGCTCTTGCGATACCCCGCGTCTGCCTCGTCGATGCCCGTGATCGTGCCGACAAAGATACCGCGCGGAATCAAATCACCGCGTCCGGATGTGACAACACGACGACCGGGGCTGATGTTGGTCTGGAACGGCGCACCCCGCAACGCGAGCGCATCTTCTTCGCGGAACCGGCCGCGCGTGCCTTCTACAATGCCATACGTTCCGCCATCTGCGGTCATCGCGCTCGTCCGAAAATCAGGATGAGACCAGTCGATCGCGGTTGCGACGTGCTCATTCACCTCGAGCACAACACCGAGCAGCCCCGCCGGCGTAAGAACGGGGCTCCCCTTGTGCACACCATCGGCAGAACCGACGTTGAGAATGAATGTGCTCTCGGCGCCACCCATACCGAGGCGAACGATCTCCGCGGGCACGAACGAATCACCGGTACGATCGCGCATTGCGAGAATGCCGCGCAGCTGCCGGTTCTCTTCCGACAGTGTCGCGTCTGCTGCAACCAGTGCAGCGAGCGAGTCACGTTCGGCGCGCACAACGGAAAGATCTTCGGTGCGCGCACGACGGATAGCGAGACGTGTCTGCGCACCGATGAACGGACGCAACACTGTGGTGCGGAATGCATCACGGATCGGACGCTGATACGCCGGCTTCAGCGCGAGAAGCAGAAGGGCGAGCCCAAGAACGCCAATCGACATGATGACGTCCTTCCGTCTCGCCCTTTTCGAACCATCGAAGTCTAGCACGTAATCAATTCTGCAATACGTTGCGGAATCGGTCGAAATCATCGAGGATCATCCCCGCCCCGCGCACCACGCACGTCAGCGGCTCCTCATCGACATGAATCGGCAGATCGGTTTCGTGCGCGAGCAGCAGATCGAGTCCGCGAATCAGCGCACCACCTCCCGTCATCACGATTCCCCGGTCTACGATGTCTGATGCCAGCTCGGGCGGCGTGATTTCGAGTGCACGCCTCACAGCGTCGACGATCTGCTGAATCGGTTCCTGGATGCACTCGCGAATCTCCTGGGAGTGCACACTCACTGTCTTCGGAATGCCGCTCACGAGATCGCGACCCTTTACGTCCATCTGCCGCTCATCGCCGTTGTTGAATGCCGAACCGATCTGAATCTTGATCGCTTCCGCGGTCGGCTCGCCGATCAGCAGGTTGTAATTCTTGCGCAGGAAACTCACAATCGCGTTGTCGATCTCATCGCCGCCCACGCGAATCGATGTGTCAGAAACAATGCCATTGAGTGCAATGACCGCGATCTCTGTCGTGCCGCCGCCAATATCGATCACCATGTTGCCAGTCGGTGTATCGACAGGAAGCCCAACACCGATTGCAGCCGCCATCGGCTCCGCAACCATGTAGACTTCCTTCGCACCTGCAGCGTTCGCGCTCGAACGAACAGCGCGACGCTCGAGCTCCGTGATGCCGGATGGTACGCCGACAATGACGCGCGGCTTCATCCGGAAGACGCGTTTGTTGGTTACCTGGCGGAGAAAATGACGCAGCATGATTTCGGTGATGTCGACATCCGCGATCACGCCATCCTTGAGCGGACGCACTGCGATGATGCCTTCGGGTGTGCGTCCGAGCATGCGTTTCGCTTCGAGGCCGATACCCTTGATGCGTTGTGTGCCGCGCTCGACTGCAACGACCGACGGCTCATTCAGTACGATGCCCTCACCCTTCACATACACGAGTGTGTTGGCTGTTCCGAGGTCGACCGCTATGTCGTTGACCGGCAACAGCCGGCCCGTGGTCAAAAGACTGCGAAGACTCATTGCATCGATCCGTCGGCACCGCTATGCGCCGGCGAGAGGAATATTCCTTCCGAAGTCGTCAAACTAACCGCCGTATACTCCAGCCACAACCGCACTTGCGGGCTGCGACGGAACACTCGCGAGCCTATCGGCCCGTGCTTCCGAAGCCACCCGTGCCGCGACGGCTGTCGGGCAGCTCGGATGTCGCTTCCCACTCGATCATGACGACCTGCGCGAGCAGCAGTTGCGCGATCCGATCGCCGTGTTCGATGCGCTGTTCACCCCGATCGAGATTGATCATCGGCACGAGAATCTCGCCGCGATAGTCGCTGTCGATCGTGCCCGGCGTATTCACCAGGGTGAGCCCATGCTTGATGGCCAGACCGGAGCGAGGCCGCACCTGCGCTTCGAAGCCTTCGGGCAGTGCAATAGCCAGACCCGTGGGCACAAGGACTCGTTCGAGGGATGCGAGGGCGATGGCGGGGCCTGCATTGCGCAGGTCGAGGGCGGCCGAGCCGGGCGTGGCGTAGGCCGGTAGAGGCCAGTCCGAGGGAAAGGTCTCGAGCCGGCGGACGAGGACGCGGACGCGCTTGTCGCTGTCTACCACAGTGCCTGCTTGTAATGGGAATGGATGGACGCATCCTTCGTGACCAGCGTCGCATTGTTGAGCGATGCCTGCGCAACAATGATCCGGTCGAACGGATCACGTGTCCAGTCCTGCTTAGCTGCCTCATGGATCACGGCTGCGAATGGTGATTCGCAGAACACCAATCCGATCAGCGACTGCAGCGCATCCACGACGGGTAATGCTTCCTCGGTCGTGCGACCGATCTCGAAGAGATACTGCAGCTCGAGTCGAACCATAGGGGAGATGCGCAGCTCCGCAGCCTCTTCGATTGCGTCTCGAGCAGGGGCCGATAGGTGCGTGGCGCCCGCCGCGTACAGCCACGCGGCGACATGCGTGTCCAGATACACTATGGACGCCATTCGCTCGACCAGTCCAGATGGACGATTTCTTCGGGGTCACCCTTCAGGTAGCCTGGCCTGGGCTTCAGACGAGCCAGTCGCCCGGCCTTCCTGGCGGGGATGACCAGCAGCGATTCACCCTTCCGTTCCACGACCAGCGGAATGCCGGTTTCGAGGACGCGGTCGAGAAGCCGGTAGAGGTCGGCACGTAGTGCAGACACTGAAAAATGCTTTGGCACAGTTGATCCTTTGGCGTACGGGGCGTGTGTAGTGTAGCGTACGGGGCGTGCCGGGGCAAGGACACACGCCCAGGGAGGGGGCTGGGGCTAGCCCTCGGGGGTAGGGCTGCGGGCGGACAAGGGGGAAGGGCTGCCGGATGAAGGGGGGATGCGGCGCCCCGCGCAAAGCGCGCACGGTGCTTTGTTCGTTAAGGACGCGGTAACGCTTTCCACCGGCGTATGCGCGAGCCCGAACGCCTCCGCAACGCCCGGATCAGGCTCAAGCCCTGCTTGCAGACCGCGGCCGAGCGTTGCGTATGCCGTCAGGGCCCAGTCGGATGGGTAGTCTTCGAGCCTGAGAATCGCTACCTGTAGTATGGCCTGTAAAGAACCTCCTCGATATGGGAATCGTTCATGCGCGAAGCCCCGAATTTACATGCCAGGCCAATGAGCCGCAGTATGTGATGCTGGAACAGAATTCGAGGCGCGCCGAAATCCAACGCGCCATAGATGGCGTAGAGGCTCAACGCCACCTGCTCGGAGACGCCGTTGCCGAGACGGTGCTCTCACCCCTTTTGAGATCATTGGCGGAGCTGAAGGATCCAGTCCCGCGGGCAGTGGCGGAGGCGGAGCGCAAGCTGGTGTCGATCCTGTTCGCTGATATCACCGGTTTTACAGCACTATCCGAACGGCTCGACGCAGAGGCAGTTCGAAACGTGATCAACGGTTGTTTCAACGCACTCGTTCCCGTGGTCGAGCGTTACGGCGGCCATATCGACAAGTTCATTGGCGACGAGATCATGGCCCTCTTCGGCGCGCCCGTGGCCCGGGAAAACGATTCCGAGATGGCACTGCGCGCGGCCATCGGCATGATGGACGCAATCGAAGTTTTCAATCGGGCCGAAAGTCTTCAACTTGCACTTCACATCGGAGTCAACACCGCCCGGGTAGTCGCCGGTGATGTAGGTTCCGAAACGCGAACCCAGTACTCAGTCATGGGCGCCGGCGTGAACCTCGCCGCGCGTCTGTGCGATGCCGGATCCGCTGGCGACATCCTGATTGGACACGAGACCTACCTGCTGAACCGGCGCCGGTTTCTCTTCGATGCGTTGCCGCCGCAGAACCTTCAAGGAATTCAGACGCCTGTTTTGGTTTACAGGTTGAATGCGACGATTGAGGACGTCGGGGCGTATGACGTTGAATGGGAGGGCCGGGCGATCGGGCGCGCCGACGAGCTTGATCGACTGACCACGCTGCTTGGGGATGCCGACCAGGGTCGCCCCCGCTCGATCGTAATCAGCGGTGAGGCCGGCGTCGGTAAATCGAGACTCATCTGGGATTTTCTCGAACACTCTGTGGTCCCGTTCACAATCGGCGCAGCACGCGGCCAGTTGCATATGCAGAACGTAAATGACTGGGCGGCTGCCTCGCTGTTGCGTGATCTGCTTGGAATCAGCACGACACAGGATCTGAATGTGAGCGCGGAGCGGCTGCGGGACGCCCTCATCCTCACACTACGCGACGCTGGTCAGGTCGACAGAGCCTATGTCGCGTTGGCTACGCTGTTGCAGATAGAACTGAGCCCGGAGGAGCGCTCGCTCGCCGCATCGTTCGGCCCAGAAGTCATGCGACGCATGATTGGAGCGGCGTTGCGCAGTTATCTGATGGCGCGCGCCGAAACGGAACTTCTAGTTCTGGTGTGCGAGGATGTGCACTGGTGGGATCCGGCATCGCTCGAGTTACTTGCTCCGCTGCTGAGTGGCGAATTAGGCAGGATGCTCTCGATGCTGTCGGCTCGCGAGTCAACCGATACTGAGTACTCTGACGCGTTGCGCGCTGTCATGAACCAACCGATG
>JBDSPG010000265.1:0-2733 GCA_039912685.1 Longimicrobiales bacterium
TGGTCCGGCACGACTGACTGGCGCTGGCGTATGAACAAGTACCATAGGAACAATTGATGGACGAAAAGATCATCACCGCCGCGCGTGACGCATACGCCGATGCCGGGCCGACACTGACGCTCGGTGCGATCGTGCACGAGGGTGTATCGCACCCCGAACCACTGATCCGCGTTCCGCTCGCGATGATGAACCGTCACGGCCTGATCGCGGGCGCGACCGGTACCGGCAAGACGAAGACGCTGCAGCTTCTCGCCGAGCAGCTCTCCGCCGCCGGCGTTCCGGTGTTCGTCTCCGACATCAAGGGTGACCTCTCGGGACTCGGCTCCCCCGGTGAACCCAGCGATCGTGTCGCACAGCGCGCGAAGGATACGGGCTGCGACTGGCACGGCACCGCGTTCCCGCTCGAGTTTCTCAGTCTCACCGGCAAGACAGGCGCGCAGCTGCGTGCGACAGTCTCCTCGTTCGGTCCCCTGCTCCTCGCCAAAGTCCTCGGTCTGAACGACACGCAGAAGAGCGTGCTCTCGCTCATCTTCAAGTATTGTGACGACAAAGGCCTCGCCCTCCTCGACCTCTCGGACCTGCGCGCCGTACTGCAACATCTTACCGGCGATGGCGCAGCCGAGCTCAAGGATTACGGCGGGATGTCGAAGGCGACGGTGGGCGTGCTGTTACGCGAGATGGTTGAACTCGAGCAACAGGGCGCCGGCGAATTCTTCGGTGAACCGGAGTTCGACCTTGACGACCTCATGCAGACAGAACGCGACGGTCGCGGCCTTATCAGTGTGCTCGAGCTGACCGATGTGCAGGACAAGCCGGCGGTGTTCTCGACATTCATGCTGTGGATGCTCGCTCGGCTCTATGCTGAACTCCCCGAAGTCGGCGACATCGCGAAGCCGAAGCTCGTCTTCTTCTTCGACGAGGCGCATCTGCTCTTCGACAACGCGAGCAAGGACCTCGAGGACGAGATCGAGAAGGTCGTGCGGCTGATCCGCTCGAAAGGCGTGGGCGTGTTCTTCGTCACGCAGAGCCCCAAGGATGTCCCGGCCGACGTGCTCGCGCAGCTCGGTCACCGCGTGCAGCACGCACTCCGCGCGTTCACACCGGATGATGAGAAAGCTCTGCGCGCCGCGTCGAAGACGTATCCGAAGACTCCGTACTATGACACGCAGGAGATACTGACATCGCTTGGCATCGGCGAAGCCTACGTAACGGTGCTGTCGTCCAAGGGTGTGCCGACGATTCCGTTCGCCACGCGTCTCATTCCGCCGTCGTCACGCATGGCACCGCTCTCGGCCGAGGAGTTTTCGCAACGGCTTGCATCGTCGCAGCAGGTGAAGGAGTACGCCCAGCCGATCGACCGCGAGAGTGCACGCGAGATTCTGACGCAGCGTGTCGCTGCGGCGGCGACTGTGGCGGCGGAAGGCAAGGCGCTTGCCGAAGAAGCTGCGCCGGCGAAGCGTGGCCGTGCGGCGAAGGAGCCGGACTCCGCGCTCGAAGCCATCGCGAAATCACCGCTGACGCGAACGGTTGCCGGCGTGATCACTCGTGGGCTCATGGGTGCGCTGCTTGGAACACCGCCGCGGCGACGCCGGCGTACGATCTTTTAGCAGGCAACTGCAACGGCGGAAAGAGTCTCACACGAAGCTCACAACGATGAACGACAAGGTTCACGACCCCATGCACCCCCGCCGGAAACCGCAACACCGGAGCAGAAGGTGCAGGTGCGATACACGTTTAGCGGCTCTTGACGATGCGCGCGAACGACCGGTACACACTCCAGCCGGTGATCCCAATCCCCGCCAACAGCATTCCCACCACGAAGCCATTACGGTAGACGAGAACCATCATCCAGAGTGCGATGAGGATCAGGATGGTTCCGATCGCTGACAGCAGGTCCGTGCGGTCCCGTGCCCGGCGCCATTTGTACAGGTTGAGAAACGTGCCGATCAGCGCGAGCGTCATACCGAACTTGATGGCGAACTGCATTACGTCGCGCGCGTGGTGCTACTGAAGCATCGCGGGATACTTCCGCGGATTCACTTCACGCACCATCTCGTACAACATGTCGTACACGGTTTCGACGTTGGGCTTCGACCAGTAGTCGCCGTCGCGGCCGTACGGCGCGCGATGCTCTGCTGCGGCCAATGTGCGCGGTGCGCCGTCGAGCCAGACCCAGCCGCCCAGCTTTTCCAGGACTTCCTGCATCATGTACGCGGTCGCGCCGCCGGGCACGTCCTCATCGAGGAACAGCACCTTGTTCGTTTTTTTAAGCGACGTCAGGATTACGCCGTCGGTATCGAATGGCAGCAGAGTCTGCACATCAATAACCTCGACCTCCGCGCCGACCGTGTCCGCCAACAGCTTCGCGGCCTCAAGCGCAATCGGGCAGCACGCGCCGTATGTAACCAGCGTGACATCCGTGCCTTCGCGCAGCACTTCGGGCACACCGAGCGGCAGTGAGAACGTGCCGATGTTTGACGGCAGCTTTTCCTTCAGGCGGTAGCCATTCAACACTTCGACAACAATCGCGGGATCGTCGCCCTGCAGCAGTGTGTTGTAGAAGCCGGCGGCGCGGGTCATATCGCGAGGAACGCAGATGTAGATGCCTCGCAGCGCGTGGATCATCATCCCCATCGGCGAGCCGGAGTGCCAGATGCCGACGAGGCGATGGCCTCGCGTACGTACAATGACCGGTGCCTTCTGGCCGCCTGCGGTGCGGTAACGCATGGTCGC
>JBDSPG010000297.1:0-4993 GCA_039912685.1 Longimicrobiales bacterium
GGACGCATGCATGAACGCGCTTCCGTACTACTTCAACCTCGCCGTCTCGCGACTCGCTACCGAAGAAGGCGTGCACAGCTGCGATCTCGGCGGCAACACCGACATCGTATTCGACCAGATCAAGCTCGATGAGATCGCGCGCGCGAAGGGTGTCAGTGTCGTCCCCGACTGTGGACTCGCGCCGGGCATGGTGAACATTCTCGCAGCCGCCGGCATCGCGGCGATGGACCGCGCGACGAGCGTCAAGATCCGCGTCGGCGGACTGCCGCAGAATCCGACACCGCCGCTGAACTATCAGATCGTCTATTCACTGCACGGCGTACTCGATTACTACACAACACTGTCGTGGGTGCGTCGTGACGGCCAACCGATGCAGGTGGAAGCGCTGTCTGAAGTGGAGCCGGTTCGATTCCCGGAGCCGGTCGGCGATCTCGAAGCGTTCCATACGGCCGGCGGTCTTTCGACGATGGCGTGGTCCTATCCCGACATCCCGTCGATGGAATACAAGACGCTGCGCTATCCCGGCCATGCCGACATCATGCGCTCGATCCGCCAGCTCGGTCTGCTCGATCTCAATCCGGTCGACGTCGACGGCGCACAGGTCATCCCGCGTCACGCCTTCATTGCCGCTGTCGAGCCGAAGCTCTTCAAGCCCGAAGGCCAGGACCTTGTTGCCATGCGCGTCGAAGTCGAGGGCGAAAAGGACGGCAGGCCCACGCGGGTGCGCTACGACCTGGTCGATTTCTACGACACGGCGAACGGCATCAGTGCCATGAATCGCACGACCGGCTACTCGCTATCCATTACCGGGCAGATGCAGGCGAAAGGGCTGGTTCAGGCTGGAGTGCAGACGCCCGATCACGCGATCGACGCGGAATCGTATATCGGCGAGCTGCAGCGCCGCGGCATAAACATCGTTCGCAGCTGAGGCGAGCACGGCACTTGCTGAAGCAAAATACAACCCTGCTGAGGAGCTACACCCATGGCTGACATCAATATCGAACGCAAAAGCCCATCAATCTGGCCGTGGATCGCCGGCCTGCTTGTGCTCGCAGTCATCGTATTCCTCGTCATGCAGAACATGAACGGCGGTACGGACGCACCGGTGGCGCCCGCGGATTCCACCACCGTACAGACGCCGCAGTAACAAACCCCGACGGATCCAATCGCCGTCGGGACAAGTATCAAACGCATGCGAATCTCGAATCGAATTTCGGCACTGCTGGCGTTGCTTCTTGCGACGTCGGCGCCTGTGCACGGTCAGGAGTACGCCGTCTCGCGGCAGACCTTCTCATTCTACGCAGACAATCTCGATATCGACGTAGTGGCGAAGGGCGCGGGGCGTCTGCAGATCCTGCGCGGCCCGTTGGGCCGTGTGGATGTGGCCGCGCATTCGAGAGACGGTGTGGCGGGGTTCGGACTCACGGATGCACCGTCCGTTCTGCGCCTCGCCGCGCTGGGCGGTGAAGGCGCGAGCTACATCGTGGTGGTGCCGGATCTGACGAACATCCGCGTGAAGCTGCCGGGCCGCAGGGGTTGGCAGCATGCTGACCGTTACGGCTCGCCGACATTCAAGTGGGACTCGGTGCCGGATGCCCCAGACGTTGATGAGTCCATGCCGCGGCCGACCATGGACGGCCGATATTTCGTAGCAACCACCCGAATGGACGCGCCGGAACGGGTTCGTCTCCTGAATGGAGCGCACATCCGGTCAGTCGAGCTGCGGCTCGAGGGCACGGAGTTCCGGATCGCCGCCAGCCGCGCTTTTCAGCCGCGCACTGGATCAGCTTCTCTGATCGATATCGACGCCGGCTCCGAGGACGTGGACCTGGTCATCCAGGTGCCAGCATACACCCGCCGATTCGAGCTCCAGCTGGGCTCGGAACGGCTGGCAGCAGTTGCGGATGGCAAGCTTTCCGACCTGTGCCGGCCATCCATCCAGCAGGTCAGTCCGGCCGGCTTCAAGCGAGTCACATACCGTCCGGCGCTGGGCGTTTCGTGCGGAGTGAAGCCGCCGGTGCCATCCCAACGACCTTGATTTTAATGGTCATTGAAGTTAGATTCTGACCACGAAAAAGGACACAAGACGGATGGGGTCTGGGCGGAAGCAGGGGCCCCGTTTTCTATAAAGAGGGGGTACGTGTGGCGAAGAACGGAGTAACGGCGGTGTCAGCACCGCATGCTCGCCCGGTATCGTTGATGGAAATGACGGATGGCCAGCTGGTAGCGTCCCATCTGGGCGGCCATCCGGTTGCATTCGGTACACTATATGAGCGGTATCACGATCGTCTGGTGCACTTCATTGCGCGCAAGACGGGAGACCGGGACCGCGCAGAAGACCTGGTACAGGAAGCCTTCATTCGGGTGACGCGGCATCTGCATCGCTTCGATCAGAACAAGAAGTTTTCGACGTGGATCTATACGATCTGCTCGAACCTGTCGAAGAACGAGTTGCGGAACCGGTCGCGCAGTCCGCTGGTTCTGTTTCAGAAGCTGACGAACCACTGGGATGGTGACCATCGTCCGCTGCAGTTCGAAGATTCGAATGCGCGCCCGGATGATCAGTACCGGAAGCGTTATCTGCAGGAGATCGTGGAGCAGACGGTGGAAGAGCTGCCGGAGCATCATCAGCTGGTGTTCCGCCTGCGCGAGCTGGAGGGCAAGAGCTACGAGGAGATCGCGGAGATCACGGGCGTGAACCTGGGTACCGTGAAGAGCAGGCTGCATCGCGCGCGGACGAGCTTCGCGGAGCGGATCGAGCCACTGCTGAATTAGGGAATAGGCGCGTTGCATTGCTGCCGCGCGTCAAGCTGTGCAAAGAGAAAAGGGTCTGCCGCGTGAAGCGGCAGACCCTTTCTTGTTGGTGCTGCGTTGCGGCCGTTACTGATCGATGCGCCGGATCTCGCCGCCGGTGCTGCCGGCCTTCGGGTGCGCCGCGATATCGCGTGCGATGCGCGCGAGGTCGAAGTTACCCGAGGACATTGATGCGTCTCCGCCGTCGGCGCGCAGGTACGGTTCGCTGCTGACGATTGTGTTGATCGGCGTCAGTGTGTTGCCATTCATTTCGAAAACCAACCAGTATCTGCCGCTTCCGGTGACAGGCACATAGAACTCGGCGATACGCACGCTTCCGCGGTACACATCGACATGTCCGTTACTCTGGCTGATGTCCGGATAACCCGAATAGTTGTGAATGTAGTAGCGATAAACGCCCGGTAGCTGTGAAGTGATGGTCACAGTTTCCGGTCCGAAGGCGCTGGTGTCATCACGATCAAGGCTCGCGAACGGGCTGCTTACGTTGCTTCCCTGGGAGTAATAGGCGACGTGGAAGCGGCCACCCTCCGAGTTGACTGGTCCCGTGAGATGCGAATCGAGATCATTGGGTGCTGCGCCCCATGTCAGCACGAACCGCAACTCACCCTCGCTTCCGAGCGGTGACAGAGTGATGTCCTGACCGGTCACGTTATTACCACCGAGTACGATGCCAGGCCGGATACCGCCGGCGTATCCGTCGGCGGAAGCGGCGAGCGAGTAGACACCGGCGGGCATTCCGGTGAACGAGAACTGGCCAGAGCTGTTCGTCGTGGTTGTAGCCACGACGGGTCCGGTGGTGGCATTGATGCCGGACCGCAGTGACACGGCCGCGCCGGCAATGAGGCTTGCATTGCGCGCGTTCTGCACAACGCCGGAGATGGAGCCTGGGTCTGCGCTGTTCGGGACGAGCGGAAGGTTGCCCATCGCCGCCGTGAAGTCGGGCGTCACCGCAGTGGCAAACAGGTTGGTGCTGATGTAGCCACCCGCGCTGATGACGATGTCGTACAACACACTCGAGTCGAGCGACGGCGAGGTGAACTGACCCGTGGCATCAGTAGTGACGCTGACGGAACCGGAGCCAGGCCTCGTGAATGTTACGAGTGCACCCGCGACCGGCGTGTTCGTCGTGGCGATCACGACCCGGCCAGTGAGGAATCCTGGGTGCGACGCCTGCGTGACAGTTACCGGGATTCCCACTGTGGTGCCCTCGAACGTGGCCCTAATCCCGGCAACACCTACGCCGGTTGCCGTAACGAGACCTGCGGCATTCACCGTGGCGACCGCGGTGTTGGTGCTGGACCACTGTGGGGTGATGGGCTCTTCACTGCCGCCCACATCGCGCAGCCTCGCGGCAACGGTGCGTGTCTGGCCGGTTGCGGTGAAGTCGATCGACGCCGGTGTAATCACGATCGTCGGGGCGATCACGTCGACAGTCACGACATCGGACACCGTACCAGCAGCCACGGTGATCTGCGTACGTCCGTATCCTCTCGCTGTTACGTTGCCGGTGCCATCGACGGTGGCGATACTGGCATCGGCGGATGACCACGCGAGTACCGGCGTGGCGACTACGTTGCCGGACGCGTCGAACGCCGTCACATGGAATATTGCCGACGCGCCGATGCTGCCAAGGACCGCGTTGCGTTCGGCCGACACGAGGCGCGTGACGACCTGTCCAACCGTCAGTGTTGCGGAACCGGAGAGAGCGCCGACGGTTGCGGTAATGTTCGTCGTGCCGTTGCCGCGCGATGTGGCAAGACCGGCGCTGTTGATGGTTGCGACTGTCGGTGACGAGCTCGTCCACACAGCGGTTGCTGTGAATTCATTGTTGTTGCTGTCGAACACATGTGCAGTAAACTGCGCAGTTGCGCCGATGGACTGCAGCGATGCGGGCGCCGGCGTGACGGTCACGCGTGTTGCGACAGGGTCGACCGTAACGGTGATGCTCGCCTGTATGCCGGGTCCGGCGGCTGCCGTGATGACGGCGATTCCACGCGCAACGGCACGGATGACACCGCTGGCATCGACAGTGGCGACAGCCGTGTTGCTGCTCGACCATGCGAGCACCGGTGAAGGCAGGACGTTGCCGTTCTGATCCGTCGCACGCACGGTCGGTGTAAAGGTTGCGCCGATTGCTTCCAGGCGAATGTTCGTCGGTGACAGCGTGATGCCTGTGACT
>JBDSPG010000329.1:0-4798 GCA_039912685.1 Longimicrobiales bacterium
TCGAGGTCGAAGCTGAGGATGCGTTCGTCAGGCAGTGCGCGAACAATGCGCAGTGACGTGCCGGGCGCGACCTGCACGGTCGAGCCGGACTCATTCATGGACTCATCGCGCAACGTGAGGTCGCCGGACGCGGGGTTGAGGCTCCAGTGCAGCCAGGTGTCCGCGCCCTTCCGTGTGCGTGCAGCGAAGCGCATGAGGAGCGAGCGCCCGGGCCGGTCCAGCCAGATCCCGCGCACAGCGCGGCCGTCCAGCCGGGCCGTGAGGGTTCTGGCCAGGGCGGCCAGCAGCAGCGAGTCGTACCGGATTGCGTTTGACACTCCCTCAATGTGCGCGTACCTTCGTCGCAACGTCAAAGGGCATAACAGGCTACCCGTTGTCCTCGAGCGCAGGGCACCCGTCATGAGCCTTCACGGCCCAAAAACCAAACGGATCACCGTACGGGACCTGCTCGAGTCGAAGCAGCGCGGCGAGAAGATCGTCGCGCTCACGGCATACGATTTCACGTTCGCGCGCATCGTTGACGAAAGCGGTGTCGATCTGGTCCTGGTGGGCGATTCCGTCGGCCAGGTTATTGCCGGCCACGAATCCACTCTCCCCGTCACCATCGAAGACATGATCTATCACGGCCGCGCCGTGCGCCGTGCCGTCAAGCGCGCGTTCGTCGTGGTCGACATGCCTTTCCTTTCGTTCCAGATCACGCCGGAAGAAACGCTGCGCAACGCCGGCCGCATCATGAAGGAAACGGGTGCGGAAGCGGTCAAGCTTGAGGGCGGTGACGACCACGCTGCGGTCCATGTCAAGGCGCTCGTCCGTGCGGGCATTCCCGTTGTCGGTCATCTCGGCCTCACTCCGCAATCGGTGCACGTGCTGGGCGGATTCCGCGTGCAGGGCAGGGGCTCCGCTGATGCGGACCGTCTGCGCGAGGACGCCAGGCGTCTCGAGGACGCGGGCGCCTGCGCGGTCGTGCTCGAGCTCGTGCCCGCCGCACTCGCGGGCGAGATCACGCGCAGCCTTACGATTCCTACCATCGGCATCGGCGCCGGTCCCGACTGCGATGGACAGGTGCTCGTTCTCTACGACATGCTCGGCCTCAATCCGTCCTTCACGCCGCGATTCCTGCGGCGGTTCGCCATGCTTGATGAGGCGTCACGAAAAGGGATTGCAGAGTACGCAGCAGCGGTGCGCGATGGCACCTACCCGGCCGCGGAGCACAGCTTCGAATGAAAACTGTAACGACGCGAGCTGAGCTCGCGCGTGAAGTCGCGTCAGCCCGTGCCGCGGGCAGGCGCATCGGTTTTGTGCCCACCATGGGATATCTGCACGAGGGGCATCTCGCACTGTGCGACGATGTCGCTCACGTCGCGGACTTCATTGTGATGTCGATCTTCGTCAATCCATTGCAGTTCGGTCCGACCGAGGACTTCGCGCAGTACCCACGCGACCTCGAGAAGGACTCGATGCTTGCGGCGGGCCGCGGCGTCGATGTTCTGTACGCACCTGACGTTGCCGAAATGTATGCAGCGGGGGAGACGCGCGTATTCGTTACGGCGGACGCGCTCGAGTCCCGGCTGTGCGGTGCGTTCCGGCCGGGCCATTTCCGCGGCGTGCTCACGGTCGTAGCCAAGCTCTTCAACATGGTAGCGCCGGACGTGGCCGTGTTCGGCCAGAAGGATCTGCAGCAGTATGTCCTGCTGCAGCGCATGGTGCGTGACCTGGATTTCCCGATCGACATGCGGATCGCACCGATCGTTCGCGAAGCCGATGGTCTCGCGATGAGCTCGCGCAACGTCTACCTGAGCACGTCGGAACGCGCGGACGCGCCGGTCATCTACCGCTCGCTCATGGCTGCCGGCGAAGTCTTCCGTGCGGGCGGTGCCTCGTCAGACCAGGTGCTTGCCGCGGCCAGACAGGCGCTCGCACTCACGCCGTCGATAAACCTGCAGTACCTGAACCTCATCGATGTGGATACACTCACCGATGTCGATCAACCGGCCGCAGGCAATGCGCTTGCATTCGCAGGCTACCTCGGCCGTACGCGGCTGATTGACAACGTGATCCTGTGACGGGTGACGCACTGCACCCGATTGTCGCTGCCGCTGCTGATGGCGAGCTGCCGCCGTGGGCGGACGTCTCGCGGAAACGCGCCGCTCACATCGAGCGCGTACGTGATCTACTCGCAGAGTGGGCCGGCGCCGCAGGCTTGAGCGACGTCGATGCGGCGCGCTGGCGCGCGGTCGGGACTCTGCATGACGCACTGCATGATGCGCCGCAGGACGAGTTGCGCACGCAGGTGCCCACTGCGTTCCGTGACCTGCCGGGCAAGATCCTGCACGGACCCGCGTGTGTCGTTAGGCTGCGTGGCGAGGGTGTTACGGATGAAGCGCTGCTGCACGCAATCAACTACCACACGATTGGGCATCCTCAGCTCGGTGACATCGGCCGTGCATTGTACGCTGCGGATTACCTTGAGCCTGGCCGACCCGAGGATCAACCACGGCGCGCGGCGTTACGCTCACGCATGCCTGACGACATCGATGCCGTCGTCCCGATGATCCTGAAGGCGCGGCTGCTCGAGCAGATCACGGCAGGGAAGCAGCTCCGTACGGAGACGCTGGAGTTCTGGAACGCGGTTGCATCGGTGTCCGATGAGCGACGCGCGTAACCGCCTCGAGGTCGCCGCTATCATTGCGGCTTTCCTGCTCGTCATCGCATTCATCGCATCCTTCCTGTTTGGCGTAGTACGGCGTACCGATCACGAGATCGCCGTGGATACACCTGCGAGCGTGACTCCACCAAAGCCCGGCGTAATGCGTGGTCGTGTGGAAGTGCTGAATGCATCGGGCCGTACCGGACTCGCGCGCGCAGTTACAATGCAGCTGCGGGATGCGGGTTTCGATGTCGTCAACTTCGGCACGACCCGTGCCCGCGACAGTTCCGCAGTCATCGACCGCGTGGGTCGCCTCGATATCGCGCAGGCAGCCGCGCAGACATTGTCGATCCCGCGTGTGGAAACGAAGCGCGACAGCACGCTGCTGCTGGATGCGACGGTATTGATTGGTGGTGACTGGCAGGTACGGCAGGCGCAGCTGCAGGTGGAGCAGACGCGCGGCTGGAAGGCTCGTCTGAAAAAATGGCTGGGCCGCTAGCCTCCTACCGCCGCGGCCGGTTTGCCGTGCAGCTCGACAAATGTCAGATACGGTTTTGGTGGTGTCATGGCGTGCTCCGCTCGAAGCTGCCCGCACGCCGCCGCGATATCGCGTCCTCGCGGACCGCGCACTGTCGCCGCTACACCACGTGCATCGAGAGCGGCCGCAAACTCCGTAAGACGACGCTGTGGTGTCGGCTGCCAATCCGTTCCCGGAATCGGATTGAACGGGATCAGGTTAACATGCGCCTGGAACCGCTTCGCAATCACCGCCAGATCGCGCGCATGGATCAGATCGTCGTTGACACCCTCGGTCATCACATACTCGAACGTGATACGTCGTCCGCCCGCTGCCTCGAACGCATCGAGTGCATCGAGCAGCACAGGCAGTGGATACTTGTTTTCCAGCGGCACCAGCTCTGCCCGCAGCTCCGGTGTCGGCGCGTGCAGTGAAATCGCGAGGCGGAACTGTTCGGGTCGTTTCGCCAGCTCCATGATCCCCGGAACCACGCCGACCGTCGAAACCGTGATGCGTCGAGCGCCGAGTCCGTATGCCTGATTCAAGAGTGTAAGGGACGGCATGACACTGCCGCGATTCATCAGCGGCTCACCCATCCCCATATACACCACATTCGTGATCGGTCCCAGGTTGTGCTCGACCGCGTAGCGCCTCGCGCCGCGGAACTGTGCCACGATCTCGGCGGTCGTAAGCTGACGGCGATAACCCGACCATCCCGTCGCACAGAACACACAAGCCATCGCGCAGCCGGCCTGTGACGAGATGCAGAGTGTCAGACGGTCACGCGTGGGGATCAGTACGGATTCGAGAAGCTCGCCGTCGTTCATGCGCCACAACTGCTTCACGGTGCCGTCGGTCGAACGCTGTACGTTGGCTGCTTCCGGTGCAGTGAGCAGGAACGTATCAGCAAGCGCCGCGCGTTCTGCCTTCGGAAGGTTCGACAGCTCGTCGAACGAGAACGCATCACGGTCATAGAGCCACACGCGTGCCTGCGCGGCCCGATATTTCGGCTGCCCGCGGCCTGCGAAGTGAGCGCCAAGCGCTGCATCCATCTCGTCGGGCATGAGCCCGAGTATGTCGATCTTCTCGTCCATCACGATCTTCTCGTCCATCACGATCCTAGAACAGAATGCCGATGCGGAACGTATGGACCGCACCGAACCCGTTTGCCAGTGACTCGCGCACAACGCCGAGTTCGTACCGGTTCAGTGTTACCCCGATAGAGCCGATTGCGGTGGTGCTGCGCCCGCCGCTCTCCGTCTCGGACACGGCACCGCCCTCCACTGCGAACAGGCCACGCCATGTTCCATGAGCTGTCACCCGGTGCGTAACGCCGGGCCGGATAGAGCCGCCCGTCGCACCATAGGCCGCCGAAACCGTCCAGTCCTTGAACGGCAATGCAGGGGACATGCGTGCCGCGCCCGACCACAGAACGTTGGAGTCCTCGCTCTGCGCGGAGCCAGCGAGTGTAACGGGAACGCTGAAGGGCAGTTCGAGCTGGACTCCGATCCCGAGGCGAGTCGATGTCGGCACATTGAGGATGTCCGAGCCGCGGGCGAGCAGGGCGTTAGCACCGACCGTCATTCGCGAGACCACGTGAGACGCAGCCAATGCGAACAGGTCCTGGCCAATGT
>JBDSPG010000337.1:0-2880 GCA_039912685.1 Longimicrobiales bacterium
CGACGCAGTAGTGAAGAGCCGCAATTTTCATCCGTCGGTACAACTCCAGTTGCAAAGAGCGCAGCTGGATACGTCGCCGCCGCCCGAGGCCAATCCGGGATGCGTGGCGCGCGAGGAAATGCGTGCACAGCTCCGGCGCGCCGTGATCGCGATGATGGATTCACTCCGCCTCGACGCGCTGGTTTATCCGACGTGGAGCAATCCTCCACGTCTCATCGGCGACCTCAACACGCCACACGGCGACAACAGCCAGCTCTTCTCGCCATCCACGGGTTTTCCGGCGATCACGGTCCCGATGGGCTACACCCGGGATCGGCGGCTGCCTGCGGGCATGACGTTCTTCGGTCGGCCGTGGAGCGAGGGCCGTCTCATCTCACTGGCGTATGGCTATGAGCAGGCGACGCGCCATCGCAGGCCGCCGCCGCAGACTCGCACGCCGGGTAGCTAGAACTACGTCATCTGCGGGAGCTTAAGAATAGTATCCTCATAAACTCGACTGCCGGAGCGCGAACACGATGCAGACTCGGAACTCGATCCACCCTGTGACCTCACGCCTCTTCGGAGGCGCGATGTGCGCCTCCCTGCTCCTGCTGGCCGGTGACCTCGCCGGGCAGACACCTTCGCCGGACAGCGCGCGAATCGCCATGCGCGGCGGCGTGACGGCGCTCGTCGGCGGCACTCTCATCGACGGATACGGCGGGCCGCCTATTCGTAACAGCGTGATCCTGGTCACGGGAGAGCGCATCACCCGTGTCGGCACGGTAGGGTCGGTCCCGATTCCAGCCGACGCGAAGATCATCTCAACCGAGGGCATGAGTGTGCTTCCCGGACTGTGGGACATGCACGTGCATCTCATGCTCAACGGCCACAGCGATTACGCGCACTGGGACCGGACCTACCTGCCGTTGCTCGAGCGCGTCATCATGCCGGCCTCCGCCCGCCAGCTGTTGCTTGCCGGCGTCACGAGCGCGCGCGACCTCGGCGCCCCGCTGGCTCCGAGCATCGCGGTGCGCGATGCGATCGACACCGGCCGTATCCCCGGCCCGACGATGTACGTCTCCGGCCCCTTTCTGCAGCACCGCCCGTATCCGGGGACGGAGGCCTTTCGCTGGGGAGTGAACGGGGTCGCGGACGCGAGAGAGAAAGTGCGCGCGCTGGCACGCGCCGGGGTCAACTGCGTGAAGCTCATAGATCAGGACGAGATGACCATGGAAGAGGTGCGCGCCATTGTCGACGAGGCGCACCGTCTCGGCCTGATGGTGGTCGCGCACTCGCACCGACCGGAAGAAATTCGGCGCGGTCTGCTCGCCGGCGTGGACAACTTCGAGCACACCGGCCTGGCGACGTCACCTGAGTTTCCTCCCGACCTGATCGCGCTCCTCCAGGCGCGCACCGCGCGCGGCAACACGCGGCCGTTGTTCTGGACGCCCACGATCGAGGGCCTGTTCAACTACGAGTCGCTGCGCGACGACCCGGAGGCGCTGGACGATCCCTCGTGGCATCTGGGTCTTCCGGATTCCGTGATCGCCGACATCCGCTCGTCGATCGTACACCCCGATCGACTTCCCTATTTCCAGATAACGCCGAGCCGCCGGCCGACGCTCGGCAGGAAATTCCAGCAGCTCAGGGAGTCGGGCGTGGTGCTACTGGTGGGAACCGATGCCGGAATCCCAATGAAGTTTCACAGCCAGGCGACCTGGCGTGAGCTGGAAGTCTGGGTCAACCGGCTGGGCGTGGACCCGATGACGGCGATTCGCGCCGCCACCTATTGGCCCGCCGTCGCCATGAAGGTAGACCGCGACGTGGGAACCGTGAGCGAGGGGAAGTTCGCGGACATCGTCGCTGTGCGCGGGGACGTGCTCCGCTACATCAACCTGCTTCAGGATGTGGATCTCGTGGTCAAACGCGGAGTCCGGTACAAATAGAGTCGCCGCGCCGCGCGCCGCGCGCCGTGCCCTGACCGTCGCTGCTCGCTGCGTCGCTCGCTTGTCGACGGCGGGCTTCGCAGGCTGCGTGACTTGAGCGCAAGACGCCAGAGGTCCGACAAGCAGGAATGCGGAAACCGATGTGAGAACCGCGCATCGCCGCAAGGGTCCGCATCCATGGGATGCGCGCATAAAGGATTCGAGTGTCATCTACATAGTCCGACACGTAACCGCCCGGGTTCAGCTGCAGGGTCACTCTATCCAGGCGCGACAGCTTGCGCCGCACAGAATGTCCGTTCGTGACACCTCGTGGTCCTTGCCATCGGAAATATGATAACAAGATATGAGCGACAGTCAGCCTCTGCCACGCAGTGCTGGTGTTCCACCCTGTGTCCAGCTCTCGAGGGAAGGTGGACGCATTCCGATCGGGCCGGCCGCGGCGATGACGAACTTGATTCACCCGCGTCGCATGTTACGTTCTCAGCTCACCAAAGCGCATCGTTCCCGGGAGAAACCATGTCGCACGCGGCTCGCGCTATTTGTACGATTGCGGGATCCCTGACCCTTTTGGGCTCCAGCGCTGGCACATGGCTTCATGCCCAGTCGTCGGATGTCGTTCCGAAGCGCGCCGCCGTGCCCGCGCGCAGTCGGACGATCGCGCTGGTGGGAGGTACGCTCGTCAATCCTGGTTCGCCGCGAATATCACGCGCCGTGGTAGTGGTGCGCAACGGCCGAATCGTTTGCGCCGAAGCGCGGTGCGCCGTGCCATCGGGGGCGACCCGAATCGACGTCAGCGGCAAGTTCATCACGCCCGGCCTTGTCGACGCTCATATTCACTACTCCCAGACCGGCTGGGTGGATGGACGTCCGGACGCACTCGATGTGCGTGCCGAGTATCCGTACGATTCGATTGTCGCCAGTCTGCGTGACACTCCTGAGCGTTTCCATCGCGCCT
>JBDSPG010000382.1:0-2937 GCA_039912685.1 Longimicrobiales bacterium
TGGCCGTTGCCTTCGACGCCGGCGATACCGACGATCTCGCCGGCATGCACGGTCAGGTCGACTGCGTTCAATGCATGCGCACTGTGCATGCGTGCGACGGATACGCCTTTCATCTCGAGCACTGCGGCGCGATCGGGCGCTACCGTCGCAGGGGCGTGCACAACATCGCCGGTGAGAGACACATCGCGCCCGACCATGGCGCGCGCGATCTCGCGCGGCGTGGTATCGCTCGTTGCCATGCGCTCTACCGTGCGGCCGTGACGCATCACCGTAATGCGATCCGAGATCTCCATCACTTCATCGAGCTTGTGCGTGATGACGACGACCGTCGTGCCCTCCTCGCGCAGACGCCGCAGCACTCGCCACAGGTCCTGAACCTCCGGCGGCGACAATACGGCCGTCGGCTCGTCGAGAATAAGCAGTTTCGCACCGCGATACAGCGTCTTCACGATTTCCGCGCGCTGCGCTTCGCCAACCGTGAGATCGGAAACGCGTCTGGCGACCGGTACGTCGAGCCCGGACTTCGCCGCCACTTCGGCAACGGCGCGCTCCGCTGCGGCGCGATCGAGCTGCAAGCCGCGGCGGATCTCGTGACCTAGCACGACATTTTCGGCGACCGTGAGTGAGGGCACGAGCATGAAGTGCTGGTGCACCATGCCGACCCCCGCGGCAATGGCATTCGCGGTGGTCCAGCCCGTGACATCGGCTCCGTGATACACAATGGTCCCGGCGTCCGCCGCGTACATGCCGCTGAGGATGCGCATCAGCGTGGACTTGCCCGCGCCGTTCTCTCCAACGAGCGCATGGATCTCGCCGTTCGCGACCACGATCTCGGCGGACTCATTCGCGACGAGGGCACCAAACCGCTTCGTGATGCCACGCGCAGCGATCGCCTCGGTCATACCGTGTGCAGTCATGGGATCGCGCGCGCTCATCGTTCGGTGGGCACTTTTATGCGACCGTCGATGATCTCCTGGCGCAGCGCTTCGATACGCGCGTGCACGGCATCGGGGATCAGTGCGCGGTTACGCTCGTCATATACGTAGCCGACGCCATTCTCCTTCAGACCGAACGAGTAGATACCGCCCTTGAATGTGCCAGTGTGCACACGGCCGATGATGTCATACACCGAGGCGGATACGCCTTTCACCATCGAGGTCAGAATATATCCGGGAGCTTCGTCATACTGATCCGCGTCGACGCCGATCGCGAGACTTCCAGTCTGGCGCGCCGCCTCAAAGACGCCCAGACCCGTCGAACCGGCTGCCTGAAAAATCACCTTCACACCCGAACGGTACTGCGTGAGCGCGAGCTCCTTGCCTTTCGTTGGATTCGCGAACGCCTCCGGCGTCACGCCCGCGTACTGCGCGATCACTTCGCAGTCGGGACATACATGCTTCACTCCCGCACGATAGCCCGCCTCGAACTTGTTGATCAGCGGAATGTCCATGCCGCCGACGAAACCGACCTTCCTGCTGCCGCCGACGAGCGCGGCGAGTGCACCGACCAGGAAGGAGCCCTCCTCCTCGCGGAACTTCAATGCCGCGACGTTGGGCGGTGGCGCGATCACGTTGCCCGCGGCATCCGTCGACAGTGCATAGTCGACGCCGGCGAATTTTGTATCGGGATACTCGACAGCGAGACGGGCGAGATCATCCGTGAAGATGAAACCGACGCCAATGACAATGTTCATGCCTTCTGCCGCCAGCAGACGGACGCCGGCCTCGCGGTCCGTGCCATCACCCGGCTCGATCATGCGAATCCCAACACCGAGCGAGTCACTCGCTCGCTTACCGCCGATGTACGCACCATCGTTGAACGACTTGTCGCCGCGACCGCCGACGTCGAATACAATGCCCGCTCGTACCGGCGATGTGCCGACTTCTTCCGCGATTCCCTGCGGACTCACCAGCACGAATGCCGCGTGCACCGCCAGCAGGCCGACGATCACCGAACCGATCTTTGCAACTGGGGTCATCCCGGATAGCCATCCTGTGGCTGCGAGTTCAACCGCGCGCGCTCACTGCGCGCCGCGATCAGCTTCGTATCTACGAATACCTTTACCATCACCAGGCCCGCAACGAAGCCGCCGACATGCGCCCACACGGCGACTCCACCCGTATCGGATGACGTCGCATACGCAGTCAGCGCTTGCAGCGCGAACCACAGGATCAGCACCAGCCACGCCGGCACCGGAATCACACGCAGGAAAATGATGAACACGAACAATGTCTGGATGCGCACGCGCGGATACAACAGCAGATACGCACCCATGATCCCGCTGATCGCGCCGGACGCGCCGACGGTCGGGATCACACTCCCCGGACCCGACATCACATGCGCGCCTGCCGCCGCCAATCCTACCAGTACATAGAACGCGAGGAAACGGCCATGGCCCATCACGTCTTCCACGTTGTTCCCGAACAGCCACAGAAACCACATGTTGCCCAGAAGGTGCAGCCAGCTCGCGTGCAGGAACATGCTCGTAAAAACGGCACCGAACGCCAGGCCGCCAAGCGCGCACGGCGCCTCCCCCCGCACCACGACTGCCGCCAGACCCGTCACCTCCGCCGGGATCAGGCCCAGTCCGCACACCGACTCCCCGAGCAGACGCTCCGAGTAGCCCGCCCCCTGGACATACAGCCACACAATCACGTTCGCCACGATCAGGATGACCGTGACGACCGGTGTCTTCAGGGTCGGGTTCTCATCGCGCAGCGGAAACAAAGGACTCCGGATCAGAGGTACCGGATATGTTGCGACCGGGGGCGACGCTGAGCAAGGCGCGACTGCCATACCGGCATGAGAGAAGTTGAGGAGATACGCCGAATTGACGGGAAATGTGGCGAAATCGGGGCACACGGGTTGCACCCCGGTGGGCCCGAGGATTGAAGGCGCGCGGGCTCAGCCCGTTTCATGGCTAAGGAGAAGCAATGG
>JBDSPG010000409.1:0-2809 GCA_039912685.1 Longimicrobiales bacterium
GAAGCGAATGGCGCCTTGCCGAGCCCGTTGTTCTGGCTGACCTGCCGCCGTATGTGCCGAATGCATTTCTGGCGGCTGAAGATTCCCGGTTCAGAAGTCACCTGGGCATCGATCCAATCGGTGTAGGCCGAGCGGTGGTCACCAATGTTGCGGCCGGTGGTGTTGCAGAGGGCGGAAGTACGATCACGCAACAGCTAGCAAAGACGCGTTTTCTGTCCAACAAAAGAACTTTTTCCCGCAAGATGATAGAGGCAGGACTCGCCGTGATCATCGAGCTGCGACTATCGAAGGATGAGATTCTCGAAGCCTACCTGAACGAAGTCTACCTCGGTCATCGGGATGGCCGCGAAGTGCGCGGACTCGGCGAGGGTGCCCGTGTCTACTATGGAACCACACCACAAAAGCTCACTCCTGCTCAAGCGGCGCTGATCGCGGGAATGATCCGCGCTCCCAATCGCGACAATCCTGATGAACGGCTGCGCATCGCAAAAGAGCGTCGCGATGCAGTGCTCGGCGTGATGCTGCAGAAAAAGTGGATCGATCAATCGGAACGCGACAAGGCTGTTTCGGCGACTGCGGAGTTTGATCCGGGGACACGCCGGTCACGCCCGTATCCGTACCTGCTCGCGGCAATCAGGCAGGAGTTCATAGACAACGTAGGTGAGCGGAAGCTGAACGCCGGCGGTCTCAGGATTCAGACGTCAGTAGACATGCAAATGCAGATTGCAGCCGAAGCCGCGGTTCGCTCGGGCACGCAGCGACTCCGCCGAAGTCACGGGTGGCTCCAACGTAAGAAGCCGCTGCAGGGCGCGCTCCTGAGTGTCGATCCCGGAACGGGTGGAATTCGAGCGTTGGTCGGAGGCTCGGACTTCAGCCGGTCACAGTTCGACCGCACAAGAAAAATGAAACGGCAGCCCGGTTCTGCGGCGAAGCCATTTACATACGCGGCTGCGATCGCTTCCCGTGCGGTTACGTCATCAACTATCATCGAAGACGCTCCACTTCGGGTGCAGTTAGCGAGCAACAAGTCGTGGGCTCCGCGAAATTATGACGGGCAATTTCATGGTCGGGTGACTGTGAGGGAGGCATTTGAGAAATCGTTCAACGTGCCGGCCGTAAAAGTTGCAACGCAGGTTGGTGTCGACCGCGTGCGCGGGATGCTGAACAGTGCAGGCATTACCGGTGAGCTCTCACAGACTGCAGCCATTGCGCTCGGCGTTGATGACGTGACGATGCGCGAGCTGGTTGCTGCGTACACAACATTCCCGAATCTTGGCGTGCGTACCGATCCGCATCTTATTGAAAGAGTCAATACAAGGCAGGGCGGTGAGTTGTACGCATACGAGGTTCAGCGTAGCGACGTCATGGATCCGGCAGTTGCGTATGTCGTTCATTCGCTGATGCGTGGCGTCGTGATGCGTGGAACTGCTGCATCGTTGAATCAGTCAGGCCTTGGATATGTCGCGGGAAAGACGGGAACGACGAGTAATTATCGCGACGCGTGGTTCGTCGGATACACGCCCGACCTGCTGACTGCTGTGTGGGTTGGGTTCGATGATGGCACTCCGCTTCGCATGTCGTCGGGCGAGGCGGCCGTTCCACTCTGGGCCGCTTACATGACGAAGGTGCCTCACTCACACGGTGATCTTCAGCCGCCGGCTGGCGTGAACGTTGTCGAAGTCGATGCGGCGACCGGTCGCCTTTGGCAGCAGCAGTGCGGACCGAATATCACCGAAGTTTTCCTGTCGGGAACCGAGCCGCGTGAGCCATGTGGTGGTGGTTTCGATTACGGCCAGATACTGGCTGGGTATCAGGAGCCGGCAATGATCATGGACACCATGATGATGGACATGCCCACCGACGGAACGCGCGCCATGCAGATAGTGAATGATCCGGATGCGGTAAATGTGTCGGAGGCAGACACTCCGATACAGGAGCAGGATTCCATTCCGGCTTATGTCCCTCCGGCACCACGCGTTCAGGATACGCTGAGTCGTCCGATACGGCCGCCCGTCCAGGTTCCACCGCGCCAGCGGCGTACCCCTCCGGAGAACCCACGGCCCGAACCACCGCGACCGGAACCACCCGTAGTAATTCCTCCAGTCGACAGTGCTCCTCCACCCGCTCCTCCCAAGGATTCTCTCCGTTTCGCTCTGAGGCGTTGAATCCCTGGGCGAGTTAGCGGTGCTATCTTCGGATTACACCGTGCTCAAGCGAGGAAGCAAAATGGGTGAAGAGCTGCTGCGCGATGCGGTACTTGTGATGCTGCGCAGAGATCTGCGCACTCTGGACAACGAGATTGCTGCGTATCCAGATGATGAGTCGTTGTGGTTAACTCCTCCAGGAATCAACAATTCGGCGGGCAATCTCGTTCTTCATCTCGCCGGGAACCTGCGTCACTTCGTCGGCCGCCTGCTTGGCGGGACCGATTACGTGAGAGATCGGGACGCGGAGTTTTCCACGCGGGGAGTTTCGCGTGAAGCTTTACGCGCGGAAATCCGTACGACTGGAGACGAGATTCAAGGTGCGCTGCAGTCGATGTCTCTCTCTCGACTGGCTGAAGGCTTTCCAGCAGGGATCGGCCAGCCGCCGAAGACCGTCCGGACGAGCGACTGGCTCGTGCATCTGGCCACCCACCTGACGTATCACATTGGTCAGATCGATTATCATCGCAGGCTTCTCACTCCCGGCGCCGTTGCTGTCGACGCCTTGTCGTTGAAAGACATTCCGGAGCTCGTGTCATAACTAACCCCCGTGAAAAACGGCCGGGCCAGCGCGTGACGCCGAGCATGCACGTGCCTGCTGTCCC
>JBDSPG010000412.1:0-7772 GCA_039912685.1 Longimicrobiales bacterium
GACAGCCTCTGCGAGATCGCCTTCATCAGGTTTGGGAGGCCGGACGGATTCGCGTACCAGTCACCACCACCGTCGTACTGCAGCTGCGCAATCGTGAGCGGTGCGCGGGAAACTGCACGCACGGCGCGGTTCCCTTCGGATGCGCTCGTACCGCCGACCGCAATCAGGACCGGCAACAGTGCACACAGGATTGCAGCGGACCGTCCCATTATTCTTCCACTTCCCTTGCCCGGTCACCCGGTTCGGCAACCGCGAGGACAATCTGATACGCTTCATTGCGCGACATGCCGAGGCGTCTCGCCAGCTCGCGCGCAATGTTGCTTGGCCTGCCACCCTCATCCAGCAGCGTCCTCGCCACGACTGCAGGATCCGCTGCGACTGCGGCCCCGGCCAGACCGGGTCCGCCCGCCACGAGGACGACAACTTCACCGCGCGGCGGCGCTGCCTCATAGTAGGTGGCAAGACTCTGCAGGGTTCCGCGCTCGAACGTCTCGTGCACTTTCGTCAGCTCCCGCGCGACTACAGCCCCACGCTCAGGTTCGCACAGCTCCGCCAGATCTGCCAGCAGACGATGAACGCGCGGTGGTGCCTCATACAACACGGCGGTGTGATCCAGCGAGGCGATACGCTGTAACAGCGCCTTGCGTTCGGATCCCGTCCGCGGAGGGAAACCGAAGAATGTGAATGCCGCAGCATCCAGTCCCGAACCCACCAGCGCACTCAGCAGCGCGGATGCGCCCGGTATCGGAACCACCGTATGACCCGCTGCGATGACTTCGTTGACGATTCGCGCACCGGGATCGGAAAGGAGAGGCGTCCCCGCATCCGAAACCAGTGCGAGATTCTCTCCTGCCTCGAGCCAGCCTACGACCTGCGACGAACGTCCGGCCTCGTTGTGCATATGAGCGGAGACGAGTGGTGTGCCGATGTCGTAGCGACGGAAGAGCGTCGCCGTGTGACGTGTGTCCTCCGCCAGCACGCGATCGACCTCTTTCAGCACACGCAACGCGCGCTGCGAGATGTCCTCGAGATTGCCAATGGGCGTGCTGACGACATAGAGGGTGGCCATGCACGTTACGGTAGGAAGGAACCCCCCCGGGGGAAAGGCCGGCCCCGCACGGCCTACAGCCGCACGGAGCCCTGCCACTACCTCACGACGGAATCAACCGGACCCTCGACCCACGCGGCCACACGGGCCGCGTGCGCATCAGGCGCCCAGATGCTCCGCGATCTTTCTGTCGAGTTGTGCCTTCGGTACGGCACCCACTACCGTGTCGATGTGCTTGCCGTCCTTGAAGAACAGGATGCTCGGGATCGACCGGATGTTGTAGCGCGTTGCCACGCCCTGGTTCGCATCGACGTCGAGCTTCGCTACCTTGAGCTTGCCTTCATGCTCCTTCGCGAGCTGCTCCACGATCGGCGCGACCATGCGGCATGGGCCGCACCAGCTCGCCCAGAAGTCCACGAGCGAGAGACCATTTCCGGTCTCGATCTCCGTGGCGAAATTCCCGTCTGTCACTTCGATCGGCTTGGCGTTGTCGGCCATCCGCATCTCCTTGCGTTCTCGTTCATGTCGCGTGGCTCGCGGCAAGGCGTTTCGCTAAGCTTAGCACGGAACGCACATCCAATTTAGCAACCGGAGCAAGGCCTTGGAACTGCCCGTCGATCACATTGCCATTGCCGTGCCATCCATCGCTGCGGCACAGCCGGTCTTCGAACTTCTGACCGGCGGCAGCGCCAGTCCGAGGGAGCGAATCGTCACCCAGGGCGTAGACGTCGTTTTCGTCGGGGAAGGCCCGGCCCGGCTCGAACTCCTCGAGCCGCTCAGCGGCGAATCACCGGTCGGTCGGTTCCTGCAAAAACGGGGGCCCGGCCTCCATCACGTCGCGTATAAAGTCGATGACCTGGCCGCTACGCTGGATCGGCTGAGCGCCGCGGGTACCGAACTGATCGACCGGACCCCCCGCCAGGGAGCCCACGGCCGCCTTGTGGCCTTCATACACCCTCGCTCAGCCGCCGGTGTCCTGATCGAGCTGGTCCAGGACCCCTGACGCCGGCTGGGGCTACCGCGGGCTGGTCAGCTTCTCGAGGTCGAATTGCTCGATCAGCCAGCCGTTCTTGTACTGCACCATCGGGAACGGGACTGTCGTCTTCCTCTGATTCTGCGTCACCTCCACCAGGAGGTTGAACGCTTCATCGCGACGGCCGGAAACCGGGTCGCCCTCGCCCTTAATCATGGATGCGCTGTTCTTCAGCACGGTAGCAAAAATGAACATGCGATCATCGTTTTCCTTCTTCGAACCCATCCGGTTGAACGGGCCCTCCTTCGTACCGAACAGCTCCGCCATGGTATCGAGATCCTTGGCGTTCGCCGCGCGGAGGAATCGCTCGACGACGAGCGTTGCACCCAGGCGGTTGCTCTCACTGGAAGCAGGGGTACCGCTGCTGGCACACGCAGCGACGAGCAGGACCAGAAGCAAGGCTGCGAACGAACGCGTGCGTTTGTTATTCATTGTCATTGCAATCCATCCATTTTACCGAACGGTAAGGCGGGTTACTCCACCCCGAAGCTGTAGCTGAGAGCGGCGGGTGTCAAGCAATTTCATCGCCCGGCACGCCGCGGCGGAATGCTACCTGGCCATCGACCTGATCCGCTACGATCACATCGCCCTCGCCGAACTCGCCCTCGAGCAGCCGCATTGCCAGCGGGTTCTGCACCAGCCGCTGTATCGAGCGCTTGAGCGGACGCGCGCCGAACACGGGGTCGTATCCCTCTTCCGCGATGAGGTCTTCCGCGGCCTCCGTGATGTGCAGTGCAATGCCGCGGTCGCGCAGCAATGCACGCACACGAGCGAGTTGCAGGTCGACGATTACACGCAGATGGGAGCGGTCGAGCGGGCGGAACACAATGATGTCATCGATACGGTTGAGGAACTCCGGGCGGAAGTGGCGCCGCAGCTCGCCGAGCACGGATTCCTCCACGACCGTCCAATCACTCGTGCCAGTGTTCTCGAGGATGTACTGACTGCCGATGTTCGACGTCATGATGATGACGCTGTTACGGAAGTCGACAGTGCGACCCTGCGAGTCCGTTAGCCGACCATCATCGAGGATTTGCAGCAGCACGTTGAACACATCTGCGTGGGCTTTTTCGATCTCATCGAAAAGGATGACCGAATATGGACGGCGGCGCACAGCTTCCGTGAGCTGGCCGCCCTCCTCGTACCCGACATATCCGGGCGGCGCGCCGATCAGCCGTGACACCGCGTGCTTCTCCATGTATTCCGACATGTCGATGCGCACCATCGCGGTCTCATCATCGAACAGAAACTCTGCAAGCGCACGCGCGGTTTCGGTTTTTCCGACACCCGTCGGCCCGAGGAAGATGAAGCTGCCGATCGGACGGTTGGGATCCTGCAGACCGGCACGACTGCGGCGCACTGCGTTCGACACGGCTTCGAGTGCTATCGGCTGCCCGACGACACGGGTGGCCAGCTCAGACTCGAGTCTGGCGAGACGCTGCCGCTCCGTGCCGAGCATCCGCGTCACCGGAATGCCCGTCCACTTGGACACGACCTCCGCAATGTCTTCCGCGTCCACTTCTTCCTTCAGGTACTTGCCGTTCTGCTGCAGCTCCGCGAGTCGCGTTTCGGCATCGACAACTTCCCGCTCGACGCGAGGCATCTCGCCGTACTGGATCTCCGATGCGCGCTGCAGGTCGGCGGTACGCGTCGCACGCTCGACTTCAATGCGCAGCTCATCGAGCCGCGCCTTCAGGTCACGGATCTTCGCGATCTGATCCTTCTCCGCCTGCCACTTCGCCTTCATGCCATTTGCCTTTTCGCGCAGCTCCGCGAGCTCGGCTTCGATCTTCTCCCGACGTTCCGTCGCCTTCCGGTCGCTATCACCCTCGAGTGACATCCGCTCGATATCGAGCTGCGTGATGCGCCGCTCTACTTCATCGATCTCTTTCGGTAGCGAATCGATCTCGATGCGCAGACTGGATGCAGCTTCATCAATAAGGTCGATCGCTTTGTCCGGCAGGAACCGGCCGCCGATGTAACGGTCGGACAGCTTCGCGGCCGCTACGAACGCGGCGTCCGTGATCTTCACGCCGTGATGCACTTCATAGCGTTCCTTCAGTCCGCGTAGAATCGCGATCGCCGCTTCCACGCTCGGCTCGCCCACATACACCGGCTGGAAACGGCGTTCGAGAGCGGGATCCTTCTCGATATGCTTGCGATACTCATCGAGTGTGGTGGCGCCGACTACACGCAACTCGCCTCGCGCGAGTGCAGGCTTCAGCATGTTGCCCGCGTCCACCGCGCCTTCAGCAGCGCCCGCTCCGACGATCGTGTGCATCTCATCGATGAACACGATGAAACGGCCCTGCGCTTCCGTAATTTCCTTCAGCACCGACTTGAGACGTTCCTCGAACTCGCCGCGGAACTTCGCACCGGCAATCATGCCCGCGATGTCGAGCTCGACCAGCCGCTTGTCACGCAACGTCTCCGGTACATCGCCGTTCACAATGCGCTGTGCCAGTCCTTCCACGATCGCCGTCTTACCGACACCCGGCTCGCCGATCAGCACGGGATTGTTTTTCGTGCGACGACTCAACACCTGGATTACACGCCGGATCTCTTCGTCGCGGCCAATTACCGGATCGAGCTTGCCGCGGCGCGCGACCTCCGTCAGGTCCTTCGTAAACCGCTCGAGCGCGCGATATTTCTGTTCCGGTGACTGGTCCGTCACGCGGTGGGACCCACGCACCGCCTCCAGCGCCTCCTTCAAGTCGTCGAGCGATATCCCCTGCTCCAGCAGAAGCTCACGCGTCGACGATCCCTTCACGCCCGCCAGACCCAGCAGCATGTGCTCCGTCGAGACGTACTCGTCCCGAAGTGACGTCGCCTGAGCCTGCGCTACGTCGAAGATCTGGTTCAGCTCTCGGCTTACCGACGGCGATGACCCGCCCGTCTGCTTCGGCAAACGGTCCAGCGCACCCTTCAGCGACTCCTGCAGACGCGGGATGTTCGCCCCTACTTTTTGCAGTGTTGGCAATACAACGGTCTCATCCTGGCCGATCAGCGCCGCCAGGACATGAAGGTCTTCAAGCGACGGGTTGCCCCGCCGTCCGGCGTCTGACAGCGCTGTCTGAAGCGCCTCAGATGCCTTGATTGTCAGTCTTTCAGGGTTAAGCATCGTTCCATCCGTGTAGTATTCACGCAGCCCGTCGCGTGTCGGCGGAACCGGGCGGCAATCCACGTGCCCGGCTATACTGCCAGCGAGGCAGGTGCGTCACCAACATACTGCGGCGCGCGTTGAACTCCACGGGCAACCACTCGGACGGCTTTTTTATGCGACGTCTTATTCCGCTCCTGCTTCTGCTGACAGCTTGTGTTCAGGACCGCCCACGCCCCGAGCCATTGGAGGACGAGGAGCGCGCGAACCTGTTTGTAGCCGTCAGAAAGCCCGCCAACAACGCAACGGTCTTCGGCAATCGTCCGCTCGATGTTGAGATCTATGCTCTGGACGTGACTGGGTTCCGGCTGACCGGGCATGGCTACGTGGTGCGCCGAAACGGCGTGAAGCTGGATTCCGTTGTTCGCCGTTTCACGGCGCGCGCGGACTCCGGCCGCGTGTTCCAGTATTCGGTCCCTGACCTGCCGACCAACACGCAGATCGACATTTCCGGACTGGCGTTCGGCTCGAAAGGCGAGGCGCTGGAGGGTCCGCCGGTGATGCTCGTCGTCGTCCGGTGCACCACTGGCATCCCTGGTTGCCAGCCGTGATGCGGACTTTCTAAGGTGGCGTGGAGCTGCACGGGCAACTCGGCCCGAAGGACTAGCTCACACCCGCGCCGCCCTCACCCCGCGCGCGGCTCACTCCCATTCAATCGTCGCGGGCGGCTTCGAGCTGATGTCGTAGCACACGCGGTTCACACCCTTCACCTCATTGATGATCCGGTTGGAGATCCGTCCGAGCACTTCGTGTGGGAACGGGAACCAGTCCGCAGTCATGCCGTCCCGGCTCGTGACAGCGCGCAACGCACACACATTCTCGTAGGTCCGGTAATCTCACATTACGCCGACACTCCGCACCGGCAGCAGAACGACGAAGGCCTGCCAGATGTCGTTGTACAGACCTGCAGCGCGGATTTCATCGAGATAGATCGCGTCCGCTTCGCGCAGCACGGCGAGGCGTTCCTCCGTTACTTCGCCCAGCACGCGAATGGCGAGGCCTGGTCCGGGGAACGGGTGACGACCGACCAGCTCTTCCGGCAGTCCGAGCTCGCGGCCTACCTGACGCACCTCGTCCTTGAACAGTTCACGCAGCGGCTCGATCAGCTTGAACGACATGTCAGCAGGTAGACCACCAACGTTGTGATGCGTCTTGATCACTGCAGATGGTCCGTGCACCGATTGTGATTCGATGACATCCGGGTAGAGAGTGCCCTGCACCAGGAACGCGGCATCACTGCCTGCATCACGAACCGCCTGCTCAAACACGCGGATGAATGTTTCGCCAATCCGCTTGCGCTTCAACTCGGGCTCCTCGACACCCACAAGCTGCGACAGAAAGCGTTCGCGTGCGTCCACCGTGACCAGATGATCGCCCATGTGACGGCCGAATGCGCGTTCCACCGATTCGCGTTCACCCTTGCGCAGCAGGCCGTTGTCCACGAACACGCACGTCAGCTGGTCACCGATCGCTCGATGCACCAGTGCTGCTGCAACGGATGAATCCACGCCGCCCGAGAGTCCGCAGATGACCTTACGGTCACCCACCGTTTCGCGAATCTTGACCAGCTCATCTTCGATGAACGAGCCGGCCGTCCATGTCGGTTCACAGCCGCAGATGCGGAATACAAAATTCGACAGCAGCTCCTCGCCACGCGGGGTATGCGCGACTTCAGGATGGAACTGCACGCCGTAAATCGGTTCCGACGTCGAACGGAACGCAGCAACCGGAATGTCACCTGTCGCGGCCAACGCAACAAAACCGTCCGGCGGCTCGTTCACATGATCGCCGTGACTCGCCCAAACGGTCATGGTCTCGCCGCGATTGAAGCCCCAGAACAGGTCATCGTCTGCGGCAATCGTTACTTCGGCCCGGCCGTACTCACGCTTGCCGGGCACAACACACGCACCGCGCTGCTGTGCGATGACCTGCATGCCGTAGCAGATGCCGAGCACCGGTGCTCCCGAGCGAATGACCTCATCGCTCGTGAGCGGTGCATCGGTCTCATAGACCGACGCGGGTCCGCCCGAGAGCACGATGCCGCGGGGATTCCACTTCTTCACCCATTCCGCGCTCACGGTCGGTGGATGCACCTCGCAATACACATGCAGCTCGCGGATGCGGCGGGCGATCAATTGCGTGAACTGGGATCCGAAGTCGAGAATGAGAACGCGGTTCTCTGTCGTCATACCTGGCTTTCGGTCACGGGCAGGTCCACCTCGCCGCGCAGTAGATCGTCATAGGTCTCGCGCCGACGCGCGACGCGATGGGTATCGCCGCGCACGATAATTTCCGCCGGACGCGTACGCTGATTGTACGTAGATGCCATGGAAAAGCCGTACGCACCCGCAGTCCTGATGGCGAGCAGCTCGCCCGGCTCGGGTTTCTCGATGGGTCTGTCGAGCGCGAGGAAGTCTCCGCTCTCGCAGATCGGTCCGACAATGTCGACGTTGATGGTCGGTCGACCGGGATGCAGTGTGGCCGGGTCTACCTGATGATAGCTGGCGTAATGACTCGGCCGGAGCAGGTCG
>JBDSPG010000415.1:0-4349 GCA_039912685.1 Longimicrobiales bacterium
CACCTCGAGGGTGACACCGTGATCGACCTGCTGTACGACGGGGAATCGCTGCACAGCTTCACCAGGGCGAAAATCGATACCCGGCACACACACGGCACCGGATGTACGCTCTCCGCTGCGATCACCGCTGAGCTGGCAAGCAACCTGCCGCTGCGGGACGCAGTCGAGAGCGGCCTCGACTACGTCCACCGAGCGATTGCTACCGCGCCGAATCTTGGACGGGGGTCCGGGCCGCTGAATCATTTTGTGCAGCCGCGCCGCCCGCCGCCGGCGTAACCCACCACTTCCCTACATTCAGCAACGTGCCGCGGATGTCCATCGCCGCGCCATGCAGCCGCTTCCGTGTGACTACGAGGTCCGGGAAGTAGTAGAGGAACGACCACGGCTGATCGTCACGCAGAATGCGCTGCAGTTCCTTATAGATCGGGAGTGCAGCTGCACGATCCGTGACGCGGCCCACCGAATCGATGAGTGCATCAACGCGCGGGTTCGAGTAGGAGGCCATCTGGAATCCTCCCGACATCGCTGATGTATGAAGGATGTCGCGCAGGTTGATGCGGAAGTCGGACTCCCAGCCGATGATGACCGCATCGAACTTGCGGTCTGGCGATCCAATGATGCCGTACATCGTCGCGGCCTCCGTCGCCTTGGGCACGACCTTCACGCCGACCTGGGACAGGTTGGATGCAATCATCACGGCCATGTCCTGATTGATCGCACTGCCCGCGGGATGCAGCATCTCAATTACGAATTGTTTCCCGTTCGGCAGCTCGGCGACGCCATCATTGTTGCGATCGTAGATCCCGGCCGCGCGCAGCAGTGTTCGCGCAGAGTCTGGGCTGAACGGCAACGCCGTCAGCGTGGTGTCGAAAGCCCAGTGGTATGGCCCGATCGGGCCAACCGCGAGCTGACCGTAACCGGACCGCAGCGTCTGAATGATCGCCTGCCTATCGATTGCGAGCGACAGCGCTCTGCGCACATTCGCGTCATTCAGCGGAGGCCGCTTGCCGTTCCATCCGACATTCGCGAACTGTCGGCTCGGCTTCACCATGACCGACAGATCCGGCTGCGTCGCGAACATTTTGATCTGATCGGACTTCGGTGTGAGGATCACATCGACATTGCCGGTCTGTATTTCCGTCGCCTGTGCAGCCGCTTCCGGAATGATGCGCCAGATCAGGCGATCGATGTATGGCCGCCCACCGAGTCCCGTGGGGTAATCAGGATTCGCCTCGAACTCCCAGCGATCGTTGGCCCGATACTCGACGAATTTGAACGGGCCGTTGCCGACAGGGTGCTTGTTGAACGCAGCCTGGCGCAGTGCGGCAGGCGCAATGGAATCCAGGAGATGCTTCGGCACCACGGGCAGGAATGGAACGCCCGCGAGCGGATCCAAGTGCGGAACCCACGTGAACTGAATGGTGATCGAGTCGATGACCTTCGCGCCGCGCCAATTGGTGAAGTAGTCGCTGTTCGGGAACGCGGTGGCCGTATCCTTCGCGCGTTCGAATGTGAACAGCACGTCCTCCGCGGTCGTCGGCTTGCCATCATGCCAGCGGACGTCATTCCGCAGATAGAAGATTACGCCGGTATCACCCGTCATCTTCCATGACCGGGCGAGTGCGGGCGCATAGTCGAGAACGGAATCGTAGCGCACGAGGGGGATGAACATCATCGAGCGGTTAACTTCCTGCGCGTACTTGTCGAGTGCAACGAGCGGGTTCAGCGCATCCATGTCGCCGTTACCGGCGAGGACGACAGTGCCGCCCTGCACCGGCGAACCTTCGGCGCCCGAATTTCCGTCGGTTTTTCTGTCCGCGCATGCGACCGCACACAGCGAAAGACATGTGAGCACGACATAGCGCCACCGTGTTTTCATGTCGGGCTCCCGAAAGCGTTGACGAGGTATGTCATGCAATGTGTCCAGTACCGTTCTGTGAATCAATAATCGTGGCCTGCGCCAATTCCGCCGATAACACCGCGAATGAGCCGACCGAACGCGTCTGCGGCATTGTTGCCGACAGTAACGACGTCCGTATGCGACAAATTTTCGCCGGTGATACCGGCTGCTTCGTTCGTGATCAACGATATGCCGAGCACACGCATACCGCGGGCACGCGCGACAATGACTTCCGGGACAGTGCTCATGCCGACGGCATCGACGCCCAGTATCTCGAGCATCCGCACCTCGGCGGGCGTTTCATACGTTGGTCCAAGAAGGCCTCCATATACGCCGCGTGCGAGCGCTACACCCTGCTCTGCCGCCACCGCCAGCGCGAGCGAGCGAAGCTTCAGGTCATACGCTTCCGTCATGTCGGGAAAGCGCGTCTCACCCTCGACAACGGGTCCGACGAGCGGGTTACGCCCCGTCAGATTGATGTGGTCGTCGATCAGCATGAGCGAACCCGCGCGCAGTGATCGATTCACACCTCCCGCAGCATTCGTGACGATCATGGTGTCGACTCCGAGCTGATGAATCGCGCGGATCGGCAATGTCACCGACTCAAGGCTGTGCCCTTCATAGAGGTGATATCGCCCCTGTAGCGCGATGCAGCTCACACCCTCGAGATCACCGACCACGACACGGCCCTTGTGACCCACCACGGCCGCGCGGGCGAAGCCGGGCACATCGGCAAAGTCGATGGCCTGCGCGTTAAGGAATGAATCCGCGAGCGATCCGAGGCCCGAGCCCAGAACGAGCAGTACGTGCGGTTTCGCAGTGCCGAACTTCGCGCGGAGCGCGTCGACGGTCAGCTTCACTCTGTACCGGGCCGGCCGAGTGCGGCGGGCGGCACTGCCCGGCCTACCAGGCCCGCGAGTGCAATGATCGTGAGGACGTACGGGATCATCTGAACGAACTGCGTCGGCATGACAGTGGATCCCTGTAGTTGAATCTGCAGTGTTTCAGCCGCGGCAAAGAGGATGCACGCGATTGCGGCGCGGAGCGGCTGCCAGCGTCCGAAGATAACGGCAGCGAGCGCGATGAAGCCGCGCCCCGCCGCCATGTTGTCCGTGAACTGGTGCTGGTCGAGCGCGAGGTATACACCGCCGAGTCCGGCAAACAGACCCGACATCGCAACTGCAATGAAGCGCAGACGGTTGACGGAGAGGCCGGAGGCCTGCGCTGCTGCCGGATGCTCGCCGACTGCGCGGATGCGCAGGCCCAGCACCGTGCGATCCGTCATCCACCACACACCTGCGACGCTCAGCAGCGCGAGCCAGATCAACGGATTCGCGAGTCCGCCCGCCGCCGTGGAAAAGCCTTCGACGCGCGGTGAATTCGACGAGCTGTCGAATGCCAGCTGCAGAAAGAACCGTGTGGCGCCGATCACGAGCAGATTGATTGCAATGCCGACCACGATCTGGTCTGCACGGAACCGGATTGACGCAAGTGCGTGCAGCGCTGCGCAGGCCAGTCCCGCCCCGATACCGCACAGAACGCCGACCCATGCATTGCCCGAGTAGAAGCTGCCGAGCACCGCACCAAACGCACCGGAGAGCATGAACCCTTCGAGCGTAAGGCTGACGATACCGGCGCGCTCCGCGACTACACCGCCCGATGCGGCAAAGAGGTACGGAACGCTGATGCGCAGCGTCTGCGCCAGGAAGATCAGAGGATTCATGCGGCCTCCCTGCGGCTCTGGCTCAACAGACGTCGAACCTCCGGTACGGAAACCGCCATCGCGATGATCACGGTCGCCTGCAGCACATCCACGATCTCCTTCGGTACGAGCGCATGAATTGCGAGGCCACCCTGCGACAACGTCGCAAAAAGAAGTGCGGCGAAGATCACACCGACGGGATGGTTGCGACCAACGAGGGCAACCGCGATGCCGAGGAATCCGGCGCCGCCCGCGAAACCCTCCTCATAGTAGCCCTTGTAGCCGAGCACATAATTGATGCCGCCGATACCGGCGAGTGCACCGGAAAGTGTGAGCGCCGTGAGCCATACGCGACCGACATGGATGCCGCCATACTCCGCCGCGTGAGGCTGCAGCCCGACTGCGCGCAGATCATAGCCCGCGCGCATGCGGAACAGCATCCACCAGAGCGCAGCAGCGGCACCAAGCGCGAGGAAAATCGCGATATTCGCGGCCGAACCGTGGAATCCCGGAATGAATTCAGACAGACGCGTGAGCGCACCGGACGTGATGTTCGGCGTGTGCAGTGTCTCCGGCATGTGGATGTGTGCGGCAACAATGTAGTTGAGCAGTGCGAGCACAATGAAGTTCATCATGATGGTGACAATGACTTCATGCGCACCGAACTTCGCCTTCAACACGCCGGGCACTGCACCGACCGCTGCACCGCCGCACGCAGCGGCGAGCACACACAGCGGGACTGCAACA
>JBDSPG010000038.1:0-16447 GCA_039912685.1 Longimicrobiales bacterium
TGACGACGTCTGGCGTGAGCGACACCACCAGTTCGACCGCTTCCGCACCATCCTGCGCCTCGCCGACTACCTGGAGGGCGGGATCACTCTCAATGATGGCGCGAAGCAGTTGCCGCGTCGTAGCGGAATCGTCCGCAATCACGACCCGCGTCATGCGTCACCAATGAACTGTTTGACAGTATCGAGCAGAACGACCTGGTCGAAGCTGGACTTTCCGAGGTACGCATCCGCGCCCAGCTCGAGTCCGCGCCTGCGGTCCGAATCGGACTCGCGGCCTGTGACCAGGATCACGGGTGTCTCGAGGAAGCGGCGCGATGAACGCAGGCGTTCCAGCAGTCCGAAACCGTCCATATTCGGCATTTCCACATCTGCAACGATCAAATCAACATCTTCCTGCTGAAGCTTGCGCCAGGCGTCTTCTCCATCGACGGCCACGACGACGTAGTACCCCGCGGTCTCGAGTACGCCTTGTTCCAGTGTGCGCGTAGTGATCGAGTCATCGACGACCATGATGCGACGGACCGCATTTTCGCCCGCTGTATGAATCGTGGGCGCGCTCCGGATCTCGTACGCAGCTGAAACGAGTGCGGCCGGGTCGAGCACGATCGCGACAGTACCATCCGGCAGCAGTGCGGCGCCCATGGTCGAGTCGACGCGTGCCCGGCCGACCGGTATCGGCCGCAGCACAATGTCTGTTTCGACGCCGAACTCGTCGACCATGATGACTGCCGTATCCGACTCATGTCGCAGCACCATGGCGGGCAGCCGGTCCTCGAGCGTGCGTGCCTGCAACGGCGGCCCGAGAAGAGTTGCAAGTGATGCGAGCGGCGCGGAGCCGCCGGCCGCAGTCGTCCTCACTACGGCGCGCCCCTCCACAATCGTCACATCCTGCGTGCGAACCATGCGTAGTCGATCGAGCGCATTCGTCGGGATCGCGAGCTGAACGCCGCCCGACTTCACGGCGAGCACGCGCAGGGCCGCGGGGCGGGGTGGCATCTCGAGAATGAAGCGCGTGCCGCGTCCGCGCTTCCACGACATGTCGACACGACCGCCCAGTCCTTCGACAGCGGTGCGCACGAGATCCAGTCCGACGCCGCGGCCGGATATCGCGGTTGCGTCGGTCCGGCTCGAGAGGCCGCCGCCAAGCAGTTCGCGCGCGATTCCGCGCGCCGTCGCGGGCGCTGCTCGACCAGCAGCGGCGAGTGCGGCACGTACCGCAGACTCGTCCACGCCGCCACCGTCATCTTCCACGACAATACGCAGCGAGCCGCGCGCCATCTGCGCGGATACTCGAACCGTTCCGACCGCCGGCTTGCCGGCCTCCGCGCGGACTGCTGCCGTCTCGATCCCGTGATCGACCGCGTTGCGCACCAGATGGAGGATCGGCTCGCGCAGTGCGTCCGTCACCAGCCGATCGACCTCGAGCTCGTCCCCCTCGATCGTCAGATCAATCTCGCGCCCTGTTGCCGCAGCTACATCGCGCACCGCGCGAGGCAGGTTCTCCACCGCATCACGGAATGCGCGCAGCCGCAGACGGTGCGTCAGTGTCGCAACACCATCGACCGTGCGGGCAAGATCTCGCGCAACCCGTCGCACCGCCGTGTCACTCGGATCAATGAGCGCGGACAGGCGTGCGCCCACCTGTGACAGCTCGGTTACGGCGTTCAGCAGCTCATCCAGCCGTTCGGCGGGAATGCGGACACTCTCGCCGACCGTGCTATCAGCGCTGTCGCCAGCCGCACTGGAGGCACCGTCTTCCGCGGCATGTTCCGCCGCCATGGCAACCGCAGATTCATCTGCCTGCAACGTGTCTTCGCGCGCGATCGGCTGTGGTGCGGCCATCGGCATTGACATCGATCGCCTTGACAGCAGATCGATGACCTGCCGCAGCGATTTCTCGACGACCGGCTCACCGGCACGGAGCGACACGGCCGCTTCCGTCAGGCCGTCCACGACCGCGAACATCCGCGCGAAGTCACTTCCCGAGAGGGTCGTAGTTTCAGCGCGTACGTCGGAAAGCAATGCCTCGAGCGCGTGACACGCATCTTCGACGACAGGGACGCCCGCCACGCGCGCCGCCCCCTTGATGGTGTGTGCTGCGCGGAACAGCGAACGCAGTCGCTCGGGCTGGATCGGATCCTTCTCCAGCGAGAGCAGGTCGGAATTCATCGCGCGGACCTGGTCCTCGAGCTCACCAATGAACGTGGTGAGAAGGCGGCGGGCGAGGTCTTCCTGGGTCACGCGCGCGTCGTGTTCTTCGTGCCGACGAGTTGGATGAGGCGTTCGCCCAGACGGTTGAGTTCCTGCGATGCAGCTTCCGCCTCCCGCGTCGCCTGCAGATTCTGTTGTGCTGCATCCTGAATGTTCGAGATCGCCTGCCGGATCTGGGACATTCCCGCCGACTGCTGGCCTGCCGACGCCGCGATCTGGATTGCCGCCTGCGATGCGCCCGCCACGACTTCCGCGAGTGCGCGGATGCGCTGGCCCGCGACATTCACGCGCGCCGTGCCTTCCGCAACCAGCTTGTTGCCCTGCTCGGTTGAAAGTACGGCCGCATTCGTTGCCCGCTGGATCTCGCTCAGGATGTCGCGCACGCGCACAGTCGCACCCTTCGACTGCTCGGCAAGATCTCGAACTTCCGCGGCGACGACGGCAAAGCCGCGACCCTGCTCCCCCGCCCGCGCCGCTTCGATGGCAGCGTTCAAGGCGAGAAGATTCGTCTGGTCCGCGAGGTCATTCACGGTCGAGATGATCTCGCCGATCGCCTGCGCCTGGTCCGCGAGCGCGAGAATCCGCTTGCCAATGGCTTCCACCTGCTCCTTCACCAGGGCCATCGCCGCGACACTGTCTTCTACCGCGGCCTTGCCCTCCGCACCGGCTTCCGATGCGCGTTGCGCACTGCTCACAACTGCCTTCGCACGCTCTGCCGCCTGCTCCGATGTCTGCACCACTTCATCGACGGTGGCAGCGGTCTCCGTCACCGCGGCCAACGATTCCGTCGCTCCCGATGCCTGCTCCGTCGTTGTTGCGAGAATCTCGGCTGCGGTCGTCGCGAGGATGTTGCTCGTCTCCTGCAACGGGGCCGTGATCGAACGGCTTAGCCTCCACGCCGAGAGGGACCCGAATACGACGGCAGCAAGCAGCCCAACGATAAGGACTGTCTGCGCATTCCGGGCGGTCCTCTCCGCAGCAGCGATCTGCCCGTCCGTCGCTTCGAGAGCGCCCTGAACGCCGCGCTCCACGGACACATCCAGTTTCTCCCTCATCGGAATCACTTCGTCCGTGCGCATCTTCATAGCGACTGCGTGATCGCCGCGCACTTCGAGTGCAATCATTCTGTCGATGAGGGCGCTCCACTTATTCAGATAATCGAGTGCTTCCGCCCAGTTCGCCTTGATGGCCGCGTCCGGCTCTTCTACAGCGAGGGACGTCAGCAGACTGCGCGCACTCGTGATTGCGGTGTCCATTTCGATTCTGTTGATTGTGCTCTCTCCCGTCAGGAACACGCGCAGATACGATAAGTTGGCGTCGCGCGACGCGCCGCGTGCATCGAGCGCACGCACCAGTGTGGCGCGTTCCCGCGCGACGACCGCCTTGTATGCGTTCTGCGTCCGGCTGAGCGCCCACATACCGACGAGTGTGAGCACCACCGACAGGAGGATACCCGCCGTGAAACCCAAGAATATCCGTTTGCTTACAGTCCAGTTCACGTCAGCCTCCTCGGCCATGATGTTGCAGCAGTGCCGCGGGATCGAGAACGATCACGCTCCTGTCCGTTATGCCGGTGACGATTCCACTTCCGATCGAAGACAACCGCTCCGGAAGCGGCTCCAGCGTCTTCTCATCGATCTCTTCTATCCCCATGATCTCGTCCACGATGACGCCCGCGGTTACGGCATTCGCGCGCATGACGATGGTGCGGTCGATGTTGGTATTCGGTGCGGCTGCTACGGCGAGCAGTTCGCGCACGTCGAGAATCAGCAGCAGGTCGCCACGCCACGCGGTGAGACCCGCGTTGCCATGCGCCCAACCGGGGAGCGGCGTCACCTGTCGCGGCGTGAATACCTCGAGAACCGCCGCCAGACATACTGCGAAGCGAATCTTTTCGAGCCTGAACACGACATGATCGCGCTCTTCGTCACGGGCCTGTACACTCGTCCGCCGCGCGAGAACCGCGGCGCGCGCCTTGAGCACAGCGACAGCGCTCTCGTCCATACCGGTCACGCCGCTTTCAGGAGCTTGAGCTGCACGGCTACTGCTTCGCGAATGCGGCCTGCCCGTTCGCCGTCCGTTGCCGCCAACACCGTTGCGGCGTCTTCCGTCGCGAGCAGGTCCGCAGCGTTGCGCAACGACCGTACGGCCGCTTCGCGATTGTTCAACCGCGAATAGAGCTGGCCGAGCAATACATGCGCGATGACGAGGCGCCGGTCGAAGTAGAGCGCGCGGCGTGCGGCCTTCACTGCATCATTGTTCTCGTTCTCATGCGACAGCGCGACAGCGAGCAGGTAATGGAGCTCGGGCGCATCGGAGTGCGTGTCGAGCGCGTGCACGGCTGCGGCTGCGGCCAGCCGTGTGTCGCCTGTATTGCACAGCGTTCGCACTGTCCTCACCGCCTCATCGAGGTGATCGGACCGCGTGACCTGCGGGTCGCCTGTCGCTTCGTGCGTCGCGTCATGCGGCTCCAGCGCCTCAGCGGCAATCGGCCACTCGACTATTTCCGATGGCGGTTGCAGCATGGGCTGCGCCAGTGGCCAGCCGCCGTCCAACCCCGGCTCATCTGCGTTCGCATGCAGAGTGTTTTGCGGGCTCGCCCGCAGTGCACCCGCGCCACCTGCGCCCGCACGACGATACGCGAGCCCGGCAGGTGTCGTTACAACGTCACACTCGACCAGCTGCGAGATCGGGGGGTCCGACGCGCCGATCAGCAGCCACCCATTGCTGCCGAGACTGTCGATCAAGCGCTGCGCGACCCGCGCCACCGTCGCCTCATCGAAATAAATCAGAACATTCCGGCACATGATCAGGTCCATGTCGAATATTCCGACGCCCAACGATGGATACGTGTCTTCCGCGAGATTTAGATACTTGAATGTGACTCTGTCGAGCAGTCGCGGTGCCAACATGAACGTATCACCGTCGCGCTCGAAGTAGCGCTGGATCGTAGCGTCATCGACACCGCGCAGTGACCACTTCTTGAACCGCCCCAGCTGCGCTCCTTCGAGGCGCGGCCGCGCGATGTCCGTGGCCGTGACTTCACCGCGTTTCGAAAGGCCATGCTCCTCGAGCAGGATTGCGAGCGTATATGCTTCCTCACCCGACGCACACGCGGCGCTCCACATGCGGATCGGCGCGCCCGCCGTCTTCGAAGTGAGGATGTCCGGCAGAATCTGCTCGCGGACCACCTGGAACTGTGCAGGGTCCCGAAAGAAATAGGTCTCGCCAACCGTGAGCCTGGCGACAACAGCGTCCCGCAGCACGGCATCCGACTGCATGCGATCGACGAGGTCCAACGCACTCGCAAGGTTGTTTCGCGCCATTGTATCCGCGAAAACCTGCGTGATCGTCGTGAGTCGCGACTTCGGGAAAATAAGACCAGTAGCATTCTGGACGAACTCGTACGCAATCGAATAATCCGTCATGCGGACTGCGCGGCGACGTGCGCCATGAGCGCGTCTTCCAGTTCGGCAGATTCACTCTCAGTCAGAAAAGCGTGCAGATCCTGAATGAGCAGGAGACCGTCGGTGGTGTGGGCAAGCCCCGTGATGAATGAATCGCGCCGGATGACATCCTGCACTTGCTCGAGCGCACCGGCCCCGACATCCACGAAACTGAAGGCAACTGTATCGGCGCGCAGAGCGATCTGACGTTCGCCGGTCCACGCGATCACGAGACGCTCGGATGGATCGATTTCCGGCGAAATACGGCCGAACCGGCGCCGCATATCGAATACTGGCACGTAGTGGCCGCGAACATCGATAACACCCATGACGACAGCGGGCGCATGCGGCAACGGAGTGATCCATACGGCCCGAATAACCTCTCGAACTTGCTCCAGCGGAAGCCCGTACTGGTCCCCATCGACGTGAATCACGAGAAATCGATTCGCGCCAACCTCGGCTCGTTCAGAAAGCCTGCTCTGGTGTATGGACGTGTCAGACATGCGGGTGGGCTCCTGAGCGTGCAAGAATGGAGCCCGGGGCCGAACGGGTCGCGCATCAGCGCTGCGAACTACATACGTCGCCTACAGAAGAACGCCTGCTGCAACGGGCTGCCGTCCCGCCACGATCGGTGCGCCTTCCCAGGGCAGACCCGGCTTGCCGAAGTGTCCGTAGTTCGTTGTCTGGCGATAGATCGGGCGAAGCAGCTGGAGAGTTTCGATGATCGCGGCCGGGCGGAAGTCGAAACCCATGACGAACTCTGCCGCCTTCATCTCATCACCCGTGCCGAACGTGTCCACCTTCACGGAAACCGGCTGCGCAACACCGATGGCGTAGGCGACCTGAATCTCGGCGCGGCGCGCGAGTCCCGAAGTTACAACCTGACGAGCGACATAACGACAGAAGTATGCGCCGCTGCGGTCGACCTTGGAGGGGTCCTTGCCGCTGAACGCACCGCCGCCGTGGCGTCCGATGCCGCCGTACGTATCGACAATGATCTTGCGGCCCGTCACACCGGCGTCCGCTGATGGACCACCGTGAATGAAGCTGCCGGACGGATTCACGATCAGGCGGATCTCATCGTTGTTCCACGTGCCGAGTGCTTCCGGTACGATGTGCGCTGCCATGTATGCACGAATCTCGTCCTGCGAGACGTCGGCCGCGTGCATGGTCGAGATCAGAACATCCGTGACGCGGCTCGGGCCGTCGTCATGATACAGCACGGATACCTGCGTCTTCGCGTCCGGGCGCAGCCAGGGCGCCTTCCCGGCGTGACGATGCTCCGCAATGCTGCGCGAAAGCTTGTGCGCGAGATGAATCGGCAGCGGCATGAGCTCCGACGTTTCATCTGTCGCGTAACCGAACATGATCCCCTGATCACCGGCACCCTGGTTCATGCCGACATCGCCGTCGCGATCAACGCCGTAATTGATTTCCTGTGACTGCTCGGACAGCCGCGTGATGATCTCGATCTTGTCCGCGCAGAACGCTTCTTTGGGATCCGTGTAACCAATTTCCGCGACTGCCTGCCGCGCGATCTTCTCTGCATCGACCTTGGCATTGGACGTGATCTCGCCAGCCAGCACCATGGTGCCGCCCTTCACGAGAACTTCACATGCGACGTGCGCATGCGGATCCTGCGTCAGGTGCGCGTCGAGGATAGAGTCGGCTACATAGTCGGAAACTTTATCCGGATGTCCTTCGGAAACCGACTCGGACGAGAATGTATAGGAGTGCGTCGTCGCGTCATTCATGGTGCAGTTGCTCCTGGCGGATTGTCGGCGGGTAATAAAAAAGGCCCGCGAATGTACATCGCAGGCCCGGCCCCGCGACTTAGACGGATCGGGTCGCAGGCTGATGATGCCGGCAAACTCGAAGCGCGGTCCGTCAAGTCGGGAGAAATCACCGCGCCGCCGGAATTATCGCGTCCGGCCGGTACCGCGTCAAGGCGATGGGCTAGATGCGGGCTGCCATTTCCGGCGGGACACCGCCGGTCGAAACGTGGTCGTAATCCTTGGGCAGCTCGAGCCAGAAAGTGCTGCCCGTTCCGGGGATAGATTCGACGTCCAGGGAGCCGCCGAGCATCTCCGCCAGTCGCTGTGAGATCGGGAGGCCAAGGCCCGTGCCTTCCTGCAGCTTCTCCGGAGACTGGCTGAGCTGCACGAATTCCTCGAAAATGCGACGCGTGTCGCTCTTGTCGATCCCCGGCCCCTGGTCGGTAACCCCGATACGGATGCCGCCGCTTTCCGTCGGCAGGCAGGACACTTCAATCGGCTTGCCCTCCCCGAACTTGATCGCGTTCGAGAACAGGTTGAGCAGGATCTGACGCACACGCCTCGCATCACTCACGATCGTGATTGGAGTGCCTTCCGGCCTCAGTGTCAGTTCCGACCCGTGCTTATCTGCCAGCGGTCGCACCGTCGCAAAAAGCTCTTCGATCGTGGCCGGGAACGGCACCGGCTCGACCATCAACTCGATCTTGCCGGCCTCCATCTTCGAGAGATCGAGAATGTCATTGACCAGCTCGAGCAAATGCTTCGCCGCGCGATACGTCCGCTCGAGACCTTCGGTCTGCTGATCGTTGAGCGCGCCGTAGATGTTGTCGAGCATGAGGGAGCTGTAGCCGAGGATGGCATTGATCGGCGTACGCAGCTCATGACTCATCGATGCGTAGAACCGGCTGCGCGCGCCGATCGCGTGCTCGAGGTCCTGCTGGCGGCGACTCAGCTCTGTATTCAGCATGCGCAGCTCGTCCGCACTCTGCCGCAGCGCCGCCTCGGCAGCGGCACGGTCCCGGATGTCGCGACCGATCAGCGTGTACTCGGAGGAAGTCGAAGACCGCTGGCGCGACAGCGACAGCTCGATCGGCAGCTCGCCGCCGTTCGCGCGCAGGCCATTCACCTGCATGGTGCGTCCCTCTTCGGGCGATGACGTGACCATCGACTCGATCTCGAACTGCACATCTTCGCGTCCGTCCAGCGCGATCAATGAGAGCACATCCATGCCTTCGGCGTCGGCGGCGTCATATCCGAACATTGTCTCCGCTGCACGATTGAACAGCATGATTCGACGGTCCCCGCCGAATGTGAGAATCGCGTCATTCGCGGTGGCGAGAATTTCCTCGAAGCGCGCTTCCGTTGCCGACATCTGCTGACCGTGCCGCACCTCGAGCGCGAGCCGCTCGGCCTCCTGCAGCTCACGGTCCTTGATCCGCAGCTCTTCGTTCTTCGCGTACAGCTCGACGAATACGGCAACCTTCGAGCGCAGAATGTCCGCGTTCAGCGGCTTGGACATGTAGTCGACAGCGCCGACGGAGTACCCCTCGAATACGTGCTGCTCTTCCTTGTTCAGGGCGGTCAGGAAAATGATCGGTGTGGACCTTGACCGTTCGCGCGTCTTGATGATCGAAGCGCACTCGAAGCCATTCATCTGCGGCATCTGCACATCCAGGAGGATGACCGCGAAATCATCCTTCAAAAGCGCGCGCAACGCCTCCTGTCCCGAGTTCGCGCGCACCAGCGTTTGGCCGAGCGGTTCCAGCAACGCCTCGAGTGCCAGCAGGTTTTCCGGCCGGTCATCGACCATGAGGATCTTCGCGGTACGTCCGTTCATTTCCTGATTCCTGTGGTGATACCGCGTGCCGCGAGATCGGTTAGCGCCGGCGCAATGCGCTCCAGCGGGAGTACAAGCGCGTTTTTGACCGAGCGCGCTGCTGCGGCCGGCATGGTCGGCGATTCCGCTGTGGACGGGTCCTGCACAATTACACGGCCACCAGCGGCCGCCACGCGTACGGCGCCGCGACTGCCATCCTGGTTCGCTCCTGTCAGCACGACCGCAACCAGGCCCGTACCGTATGACTCGGCGCTGGACTCGAACAGCACATCAATCGACGGCCGGCTGAAGCGCACCGGCGCGTCGGTTGTCAGCGAGATCTCACCTTTCGACACGAGGAGGTGATAATCGGGCGGCGCTATGTACACACGGCCGTCCTGCAGGATCACCTTGTCCTCCGCCTCTTCCACTACCAAGGTTGTCGAGTCCTGCAGCACGGCCGCAAGGTCGTGCGAGTCGGGCGCGCGATGCTGCACGATCACGATGGGTACGTCGATGTCGGGCCTCAGTCCGCTCAGCACAATGCTGAGGGCATGCAGCCCCCCGGCCGACGTTCCGATCACGATCAGTTTTGTCTTTTTCACGACACCCGCCTGTAGATCTTCTGCTTCAGATCCACTGGTTCGTACAGCGCCTCGTACCGCGATGTTCGCAGTGACTCCTTGTGTCCCAGCACCAGCACACCCGTCCGCACCAGACTCTCATGGAACAAGCCGTGTACGCGGTCCTGCAGCTTGCGGTCGAAATAGATCATGACGTTCCGGCACAGTATGACATTGAACTCCGCGAACGAACGGTCCGTCACAAGGTTGTGCTGCGAGAAGACTACGTTGCGCATCAGCGATGGATCGAACCGGGCGCCGTCATAATGTGCCGTGTAGTACTCACTGAATGCATGGGTACCGCCCGCCTTCAGGTAATTCTGCGTGTACTCCTGCATTTTCTCGATCGGGAAGATTCCTGCCCGTGCCTCCTGCAGCACCGCTTCGTTGATATCGGTTGCATAGATGCGAACGCGGTCACCGAGACCTTCCTCCTGGAGCAGGATTGCGAGTGAATAGACTTCCTCACCGGTGGAGCATCCCGCGTGCCAGATGCGAATGAAAGGGTACGTACGCAGCAGCGGTACCACATTCCCCCTGAACGACTCGTACATGGCCGGGTCGCGGAACATGGTCGATACGTTGACAGACAAGTCGAGCAGGAGCCGTTCCATTGCCTCCGGCTGGTGCAGCACGCAGTCCTGCAGCGCGCTTACGGTCGAGAGACCCTCGTCCGTCAAGCGCTTCCAGATACGACGTCGCAACGACGGATACGCATACTCACGGAAGTCGAACCCGTAGTGCTCGTACACACCCTCCAGCAGGAGCCGGATCTCTGTGCGTTCCAGCTCCTTCGGGTACGTTGCCGGAGCTTCGGCCAGCGCCGCCCGCGTGCGGGTCTTACCTGTAAAGCCAGACACGCATCAACGAGAGTAACTGGTCAGTGTCGACTGGCTTTGTGACGTAGTCTGAAGCCCCGGCGGCGATACATTTCTCACGATCGCCCTTCATGGCCTTCGCAGTCAGTGCGATGATCGGGAGCTGCCGGTATTCCGACATGCCGCGGATCTCGCGCGTCGTCTCATAACCGTCCTTTTCCGGCATCATCACGTCCATCAGAACGATGCCACAGTCCGAGTTTTCCTTCAGCCGCTCGATCGCATCATTGCCGTTCTCCGCAAACACGACCTCCATCCCGTTGGCTTCGAGAACCGCTGTCAGTGCGAAGATGTTGCGGAGATCATCATCGACGACGAGAACCTTGCGACCGGTCAACACGGACTCGGTGTTGTGCAGCTGCTCGAGCATCCGGCGCTTCTCCAATGGCAACCGTGCCTCGACGCGGTGCAGGAACAACGCAGTCTCATCCAGCAGCCGCTCCGGCGAACGGGCATCCTTCACAATGATCGTGTCCGCATAGCGCCGGAGCTGCGTCTCCTCCTGCGAGGAGAGGTCCTTCCCGGTGTAAATGATGATCGGGACACTCTGGATCGTTTCGTCCGTCTTGATGCGCTCCAGTAGATCGAAGCCGTTGGAGTCCTGCAGTCCGAGGTCGAGTACCATGCAGTCGTAGTGCTGTTCACCGGTGAGCTCCTCAATGGCTTCAGCCGCCGTCGCGACCGCCTTGATTTGCACATCGTCATCAGAAATCAACTCGATGATCGCCTTGCGCTGCGTCTCGTCATCCTCGACGACCAGCAGGCTGCGCACGCCTCTCTCAATGAACCCCGACATCTGGTCGATGGTCTCGAGCAGCGATTCGCGGCTCACGGGCTTCTCGAGGAACGACAGCGCGCCCGCGCGCAGCCCCTCCTGTTTGCGACCCATCCCGGAAACAATGTGAACCGGGATGTGACGCGTGTCGGGGTGATGCTTCAGACGATCGAGCACCTGCCAACCGTCGATGCCCGGCAGGTCGATGTCGAGTGTGATTGCGTCCGGCTTGTATTCATGCGCGAGACGCAGGCCCGACTCACCATCCAGGGCAACCAGCGCCTGGTAGCCTTTCTCACGCGAGAGGTCCCGCAGGATCCGCGCGAACGGTACATCGTTCTCGATGATCAGCAGCATCCGATCACCCGAATGAAGACGCAGTCTGTCATCGTCCATGGGATTGTCGGTCACCGCGACGGCCGCCTCCGGTTCCGGCGCGAGACGCGCGAGCATGGGCGACAGTGGGCGTCGTTCCGACGGCACCGGACGCGTCGGCTCGGCACGTGGTGCTGTCTCCGGCGGTGCTGTGTAGCTCTGCGGCAGGAGCAGCGTGAACGTACTGCCGCCGCCCGGATTGCTCTCGACACGGATCTCGCCGCCCAGCAGACGCGCCAGCTCGCGGCTGATCGACAGACCGAGGCCGGTGCCACCGAACTTTCTGCTCGTGCTTCCATCCGCCTGCTGGAACGCTTCGAAGATCAGACGCTGCTTGTCGGCGGGAATGCCGATGCCGGTGTCTGTCACCTGGAACGCGATCACCGCCGATGCCTTGCCGAGCTCCGCATTCCGGAAACGCTCACCCGTTGCACTCTTCACGGTCAGCGTGATGCCACCGTGCTCCGTAAACTTGAAGGCATTGGACAGGAGGTTCTTCAATACCTGCTGCAGACGCTGACGGTCCGTAAGGATCGTGGTACCAATTTCCGGTGCGATGTCGATCTTCCACTCCAACCCCTTCTGATCGGCGATCGGGCGGAACGTGCGCTCGGAGAAGTCTTTGATTTCGTCGAGCGCGACCGTCGTCGCATGAACCTCCATTTTCCCCGCCTCGACCTTGGACAGGTCGAGCACGTCGTTGATGAGCGACAGAAGGTCGGTACCAGCACCGTGAATCGTCTCCGAGAACTCTACCTGTTTCGGTGTGAGGTTGCCTTCCCCGTTCATAGCCAACTGCTTCGCGAGAATGAGCAGGCTGTTGAGCGGTGTGCGCAGCTCGTGCGACATGTTCGCCAGGAACTCCGACTTGTACTTCGACGAGACCGCGAGCTGGTCCGCTTTGTCCTCAAGCTCCACCCTCGCCTGCTCCACTTCGCGGTTCTTCTGCTCCACCTTGCGATTCTGCTCCGCGAGCAGGGATGCCTTCTCCTCGAGCTCTTCGTTGACCTGCTGCAGCTCTTCCTGCTGCTCGCGTAGCTGTTCTTCCGACGCCCGCAACGATTTCGCCTGGCCTTCCAGCTCGCCATTCGTCCTGCGCAGCTCTTCCTGCTGTGTCTGCAGTTCCATCGACTGACTCTGCAGCTCCTGTGTCAGTGACTGCGACTGCTGCAGCAGCTCTTCTGTACGCATGTTCGCACTGATCATGTTGATGACGACACCAACCGACTCTGCGAGCTGGTCCAGGAATGTCTGCTGGTTCTGGTTGAAATGATGGAATGAACCGAGCTCGATCACAGCCTTTATTTCGCCCTCGAACAGCACTGGAATCACGATGATGTAGCGCGGCGGCGCTTCGCCGAGACCCGACGAGATCTTTACGTAGTCGTCCGGCACATTCGCAATTACAATGGGCTTCCGCTCCAGCGCGGCCTGTCCAACCAGGCCCTCACCCGGACGGAAGATGTTCGAGATGTTCTTCCGCTCCTTGTACGCGTACGTCGCAACGAGCCGCAATGCATCCGTTTCAGGCTCGCCCATGTAGAACGCGCCGTGATGCGCACCGACCAGCGGTGTCAGCTCCGACATGATCAGCTGGGACACGGTCGACAGATCCTTTTGACCCTGCATCATCCGGCTGAACTTGGCGAGGTTGGTCTTGAGCCAGTCCTGCTCCTCGTTGCGTTCCGTCGTCTGTTTCAGGTTGGCGATCATCTGGTTGAGGTTGCCCTTCAACTCATCCAGCTCGCCGCGCGCCTCCACTGCAATGGTACGCGTGAGGTCGCCCTTCGTAACTGCTGTTGCGACCTCGCCAATCGCGCGCACCTGAACGGTAAGGTTGTTCGCGAGCTGATTAACGTTGTCGACCAGTGCGCGCCATGTACCCGTCGCACCCGGCACCTCCGCCTGGCCACCCAGCCTGCCTTCCGTACCCACTTCCTTCGCCACGCGCGTTACTTCGTCTGCGAACACACGCAGCGAGTCCACCATGACGTTGATGGTGTCCTTCAGCTCGAGGATCTCGCCTCGCACGTCCACCGTGATCTTCTGCGTGAGGTCGCCCTTCGCGACGGCCGTCGTGACCAGTGCAATGTTGCGGACCTGGTCCGTCAGGTTCGTCGCCATGAAGTTCACGTTGTCCGTGAGGTTCTTCCATGTACCGGCGACATTGGGCACTTCAGCCTGCGCACCGAGCTGGCCCTCCGTACCCACTTCCTTGGCAACACGCGTGACTTCCGTTGCGAACACGCCCAGCCGGTCGACCATGGTGTTGATGACTTCCTTGATCTGCATGATCTCACCGGACGCCTCCGCCGTGATCTTGCGCGTCAGGTCGCCATTCGCGATCGCGGTTGCCACCGCGCTTACGTCGCGCAGCTGCACTGTCAGGTTGCCCGCCATCGCGTTGACGTTCTCGGTGAGGTGGCGCCACACACCCGCGACGCCTTCTACCTTTGCCTGGCCGCCCAACTGGCCTTCCGTACCCACTTCCTTCGCGACGCGCGTCACTTCGGATGCGAAGGCGGAGAGCTGGTCCACCATGACGTTGATTGTGCGCTTGAGCTCGAGGATCTCGCCCTTTGCATCGACTGTGATCTTGCGCGACAGGTCGCCTCGCGCGACGGCCGTCGTCACGTCCGCGATGTTACGAACCTGGTCCGTCAGGTTCGTAGCCATGAAGTTTACGTTCTCGGTGAGGTCCTTCCATGTGCCGGCGACGTTGGGCACCTCGGCCTGACCACCCAGCATGCCTTCCGTGCCTACTTCCTTCGCAACGCGCGTTACTTCGTCCGCGAACACCGAGAGTCGATCGACCATGGAGTTGATGACTTCCTTGATCTGCAGCAGCTCACCACTCGCCTCCGCGGTGATCTTGCGTGTCATGTCGCCATTCGCGATTGCGGTTGCGACTGCCGACACGTCCCGCAGCTGAACCGTCAAGTTGCCAGCGAGCTGGTTCACGTTCTCGGTGAGGTCTCGCCACACACCCGCGACGCCCTCAACCTTCGCCTGACCGCCCAGCTTGCCCTCCGTGCCCACTTCCTTGGCAACGCGCGTGACTTCCGATGCGAATGCCGAGAGCTGGTCCACCATGATGTTGATCGTGGACTTGAGTTCCTGCATTTCGCCGCGCGCGTCGACAGTGATCTTGCGCGACAGGTCGCCCTTCGCGACCGCGGTTGTGACGTCCGCGACGTTTCGCACCTGGTTGGTGAGGTTGGATGCCATCGAGTTCACGTTGTCCGTGAGGTCCTTCCACGTACCCGCGACATTCGGCACCTGCGCCTGGCCACCGAGCTGACCTTCCGTTCCTACTTCCCTCGCCACGCGCGTCACTTCGTCCGCGAATACCGAGAGCCTGTCGACCATGGAGTTGATGGTGGACTTGAGCTCCTCCATCTCGCCCTTCGCGACCACCGTGATCTTCTGCGACAGGTCGCCGTTCGCCACTGCGGTCGTGACGAGTGCGATGTTTCTCACCTGGTTGGTGAGGTTCGTCGCCATGAAGTTCACGTTCTCGGTCAGGTCTTTCCACGTACCGGCGACGTTCGGCACCTGCGCCTGCCCGCCCAGCTGTCCTTCAGTACCTACTTCCTTCGCCACGCGCGTTACTTCGTCTGCGAACACCGAGAGCCTGTCGACCATGGAGTTGATGACTTCCTTGATCTGCAGCAGCTCGCCGCTCGCCTCCACCGTGATCTTGCGTGTGAGGTCGCCGTTTGCGATTGCCGTTGCAACCGCCGATACGTCCCGCAGCTGCACCGTCAGGTTGCCCGCCAGCTGATTCACGTTCTCTGTCAGGTCGCGCCACGTGCCCGCGACACCTTCGACTTCCGCCTGGCCGCCCAGCTGACCTTCCGTTCCTACTTCCTTCGCAACACGTGTGACTTCCGATGCGAATGCGCCCAGCTGGTCCACCATCGTATTGATTGTGTTCTTCAGCTCGCGGATCTCGCCGCGCGCTTCCGCCGTGATCTTGCGCGTCAGGTCGCCCCGCGCCACTGCTGTCGTCACATCCGCAATGTTACGCACCTGATCCGTCAGGTTGGACGCCATGACGTTCACGTTGTCCGTGAGGTCCTTCCACGTGCCCGCAACACCCGGTACGTTCGCCTGACCGCCCAGATTTCCTTCCGTGCCTACTTCACGTGCCACGCGCGTCACTTCCGATGCGAAGGAGCCCAGCTGATCCACCATCGTGTTGATGGTTTCCTTCAGTTCCAGCACCTCGCCTTTGACATTTACCGTCATCTTCTGTGTAAGATCTCCGTTCGCAACGGCAGTTGTGACGAGTGCGATGTTGCGGACCTGGTCGGTCAGGTTGGACGCCATGAAGTTCACGTTGTCCGTGAGATCCTTCCAGGTGCCACCGACGCCCGGGACGCGCGCCTGACCACCGAGTTTGCCTTCCGTTCCCACCTCGCGTGCAACGCGCGTCACTTCCGATGCGAAGCTCGACAGCTGGTCGACCATCGTGTTCACCGTCGTGCCGATGCGCAGGAATTCGCCCTGCACCGACTTGCCATCGATCTCGAGCACCATCTTCTG
>JBDSPG010000039.1:0-5567 GCA_039912685.1 Longimicrobiales bacterium
AAGGTGTGGGAGCCGAACAGCCAGGTGACGAACTGGTCGCAGGCGGTGGCCGGTCACGCCAGCAAGGAGATCAAGCTCTATGGACCGGGCACGAACTCCGGCACGTTCGACTACTTCACGGAAGTGATCAACGGCAAGCAGGGCTCGAGCCGCAGCGACTATAATGCGAGCGAAGATGACAACACGCTGGTGCAGGGTGTCGAAGGCGACGAAGGCTCCCTGGGCTACTTCGGGTACGCATACTTCGAGCAGAACGCACAACGCCTGAAGGCAATTGCAGTGGACGGCGGGAACGGCTGCGTAATGCCGACGGTCGCGACGATCAAGGATGGCTCGTACAAGCCGCTGTCACGGCCCCTGTTTATTTACGTCGAGAAGAAGGCTCTTGCGAGGCCGGAGGTGAAGGCGTTCGTGAAGTTCTACATGGAACACGCCGCAGAGCTGATCCCGCAGGTGGGTTATGTCCCGCTCGATGCGGCCGAGTATCTGAAGAACGTGCAGATGATCGAAAGCCCGAGTGGCAACTGACGCCCAGCGGAAATCCAGACACCGGAAGGAGCGCGCCATCGGCGCGCTCCTCGCCGTCTTCAGCGGTGTGTCGATTCTCACGACCGTGGGCATTGTCTTCGTGCTCATCCGTGAATCGATCGGCTTCTTCGCGCACGTCTCGCCCCTGGCGTTCCTGACCGGAACGAAATGGACGCCACTGTTCGTCGCGGATCAACATTTCGGAATCCTGCCGCTCCTGACGGGATCGATCCTGATCTCGTTTGGCGCCGCCTTGGTTGCGTTGCCGCTTGGACTGGCGGCCGCGCTGTATCTGAGCGAGTACGCGCCAGATCGCGTACGTCGAATTCTCAAGCCGGTGCTCGAGATTCTCGCTGGCGTGCCGACCGTTGTCTACGGCTATTTCGCGCTGCAGTTCGTGACGCCCCTGCTGCGGCACGTGTTCCCGGAGATGAGCATCTATAATGCACTGAGTCCGGCGATCGTCATGGGCATCATGATCATGCCGCTCGTGTCTTCACTGTCCGAGGACGCGATGAGCGCGGTCCCACGCGCGCTCCGCGAGGGCGCCTATGCGCTCGGCGCGACGAAATTTGAGGTTGCCACACGGACCGTTGTACCAGCCGCGTTATCGGGAATTGTGGCTTCCTTCATTCTCGCAGTCTCGCGCGCGATCGGTGAAACGATGATCGTGACGATCGCGGCGGGCGCGCAGGCGAGGCTCTCGCTGAACCCGCTGGAGAGTGTGCAGACGATGACCGCGTACATCGCCCAAACCGCATCGGGCGAAGCCGCGCACGGCTCTGTGGAGTACCAGACCATCTTTGCGGTGGGCCTTTCCCTGTTTGCGATCACACTGCTGATGAATATCGTGAGCAACATCGTACTGCGCCGGTATCGCGAGGTGTACGAGTGAAGTTCGCGCTTGGTGGCTCGCCGAGGCCGGAAGCGGAGCCCTCGCCGCGACATCCGGCCGCGCAGCGTGACCCGTCGCTCTTCGCCCCGGGACGTGAACGCCGCGCCAGAGTCGGCCGTATCTTCCATGTGGTGTTCGCACTGTCCACACTGGTCGGCATTCTCGTGCTCGCCGTGCTCATCTTCGACATCGTACGGGATGGTGCCGGCGCGCTGAACGCCGGATTCCTCTCGAACATGCCGTCGCGTCTACCCGGACGGGCGGGCGTAAAGCCGGCGCTACTCGGCTCCATCTGGGTGCTCGGGCTTACGGCAGCCATGGCGTTTCCGCTGGGTGTCGGCACGGCCATCTGGCTCGAGGAATACGCGCCGAACAATCGATTCACGCGCATCATCGAGATGAACATTGCGAACCTGGCGGGCGTGCCGAGTGTCGTCTATGGCATTCTCGGGCTCGCTGTATTCGTTCGCACATTTTCATTCGGACGCAGCATCATTGCAGCCGCTATGACCCTCGCTCTGCTGATCCTGCCGATCATCATCATCGCTTCCCAGGAAGCGATCAAAGCGGTGCCGGCGTCGATCCGGCTCGGCGCGTACGCGCTGGGCGCAACGCGCTGGGAGACGATACAGCACCACGTCTTCCCGCAGGCGCTGCCGGGCATTCTGACCGCTGGCATTCTAGCGTTGTCACGCGCGGTCGGAGAAGCTGCACCGCTACTGCTCGTCGGTGCCCTTGCATACGTCGATCGCACGCCGCGCCGACTCACCGATCAATTTACCGTTGTACCCGTGCAGATCTACCAGTGGGTCTCACAGCCGCAGCCCGCGTTCCATGAGCTTGCGGCTGCCGCGAGCATTGTTCTGCTCGTCCTGCTCCTGACCATGAACGCGGTCGCAATTATTCTGCGGAACCGCTACTCGAGGAAGAACTGATGAGCGACTCGATCATGAGTCCGCCAGGCGAGATCGAGCTCGAAGCGCGCGACCTCTCCGTGCTGTACGGCGACACCCGCGCATTGAAACACGTCTCGATCCAGATTCCAGACCGCAAGGTAGTGGCGTTCATTGGACCATCCGGCTGCGGCAAGAGTACGCTGCTGCGCTGCTTCAACCGCATGAACGATCTCGTACCAGGCGCGCGCGTCGAGGGTGAAGCTATTTTCCAAGGCGAAAATCTCTATGGTGATGGCGTGGACGCGGTCGATGTGCGGCGTCGCATCGGCATGGTCTTCCAGAAGCCCAATCCGTTCCCGAAGTCGATCTACGCCAATGTTGCGTTCGGCGCGAAGATCAACGGCTTCAAGGGCAACATGGGAGACCTGGTGGAGAAGTCGCTGCAGCAGGCCGCGCTGTGGGATGAAGTGAAGGATCGCCTCGAATCGAGCGCCCTTGCGCTGTCGGGCGGGCAGCAGCAGCGTCTCTGCATCGCGCGTGCGTTGGCGGTGGAGCCGGAGGTATTGTTAATGGATGAGCCGGCATCAGCGCTCGACCCGCTGGCGACACAGAAGATCGAGGACCTCATCTACGACCTGAAGCAGGATTACACCGTGGTGATCGTGACGCACAACATGCAGCAGGCAGCCCGGGTGTCCGATTACACCGCATTCCTGTACATGGGCGAACTCGTCGAGTACGGCGTAACCGAGCAGATGTTCACGAACCCCGCCGAAGAGCGGACCGAGTCCTACATCACGGGGAGGTTCGGATGAGCCACCGCCACTTCCAGGACGAGCTCGACCGGCTGAAGTCCATGCTGGTCGGGATGGCGGGCCTTGCCGAGGAAGCGGTACGTAATGCAGTCGACGCGTTGCTCGAGCGCGACGCCGCGAAGGCGCAGCTCGTCAAGAGCAATGACGACCGGATCGACGAGCTCGAAGTGCAGGTCGACAACCATGCAATGAGCCTGCTCGCGCTCCAGCAACCAATGGCGCGAGACCTCCGGCTCATTACCATGGCCATGAAGATCTCGAACGATCTCGAGCGCGTCGGCGATCACGCTGTCAACATATCCGAGATGCTCGAGTTCCTCATCGAGAGTCCGCCGTTCCCGGTAATCCCGGAGATCGAGGAGATGCAGAGCATTGCGACGCAGATGCTCTCGTCCGCACTCGATGCATTCATCCGCGGCGACAATCAGCTGGCGCGCACCGTTCTCGAGCAGGACGACCGGGTTGATGATCTGCACGACAACAACTTCCTCATCCTGCTCACGCACATGATGGAAGACCCGCGCAAGATCACCGCGGGTATGGACCTGTTGCTGATCTCAGGCAACCTGGAGCGGATTGCGGATCTGGCGACGAACATCGCCGAGGATGTGGTCTACCTGGTGGAGGGCCAGTCAATCAAGCACCACACCCAGACGCGCGAGACACCGCGGTAAGGGTGTAAAACTGTCCGGAAAGGGTTGCGCAGTCGCCATTCTCGGGGCATCCTCCGCATATGGCGAATGAGAATGCGCCCGATGATGCCAACGCCGCGATGCCCGGCTCCCCGGGCGGGTACGGCGGGGGGCTCGGACCGCACGTAGCCGACCAGGCCGTCGAGCAGCTGCTCGCGGAGGTCGCGGAAGAAAACGCGCCACGCAAAGTCAGCGCGTATGACGAGCTGAGTGGTACCGGCGCGATCGTCACGGGCGGCGCAACCGGCATCGGCCGCGCCATCGCGCTCGAGCTCGCACGACACGGCGTCCACATCGCCTTCAACTACGTTGACAGCGGGAACGGCCGAACCGCCGATGCCGCCGAACAGACCGCCGCACAGCTCCGTGCACTACAGGTCACTGTCATCTGCCGCAATGTAGACATTCGCGATCGCGAAGCCGTCGATGCATTCGTGGCAGAAGCAGATCAATCCCTCAGCGGTCTTCATATCCTCATCAATAACGCCGGTATCGCGCGCGACCGCGCACTCTGGCGTATGGAAGACGATGAGTGGAACGAAGTCATCGACACCAATCTTACCGGCGCATTCCACATGATCCGCGCGGTAACGCCGATCCTGCGCGCGCAGCAGCATGGCAAGATCGTCAACATCGCATCGATTCACGGGCTGCGCAGTGAATTCGGTTTGTCGAACTACGTCGCATCGAAGGCTGGACTGATTGGTCTCACACACGCCGCGGCGGTGGAGCTGGGACCGTCCAATGTAAACGTCAATGCAGTGGCACCCGGCTACATCAGGACACCACGATTGATGGATGCCGTCTCGGCGGAAGGCCTCGATGCGGCGCGCGAGAGATCCGCACTCAACCGGCTCGGTGATCCGCAGGATGTCGCGAATGTTGTTGTATTTTTGTGCTCGGAGCGCGCGCGTCACATTACGGGCGCGGTTATACCGGTCGATGGGGGGCATATGTTATGAGCACCGCGCCAGGGAGACGGTTAAGGCTAAGGCTAGGGCTACTGCTGGGGGCAGGGCTGTGGGTTTGCGCCTGCGGCGCGAACAAAGTGGCGGTGCCGGATCCGGATGTGGCGGGGGTGCGGGCGCCGGATCTTTCGAGTCTGAACGTGATGATTCTGCCGGCACAGGGGCCGCCGCGAGGGAGCAGGGTGCAGGGGTTGGCCGGGGACGGGCTGGATGCGGAGATCGGGTTTTTCCTCGCTGAGCAGGCACCGCGTGTGCATTGGGTGATGAGCGACGCGGTGCGGAAGTCCGCGGCGAACGCGCGGTCGCTGAATATCCATCCCGAGGCGCTGGCCGTATCGGCGTTCAACGGATCGAGGGTAACACGCATCGGCGACCCGCTGTGGGGTGACCTGCGGATGCTCGGCGAGCTGATGAGTGCGCGCTACGCGATCCTGCCGTTTGCAACGGGGTTCGTGCCGGACTCGACAGGAACGACGGGGCGAGTCGAGATCGGTGCCGCGCTGATCGATACAGGGAACGGCAACGTACTGTGGATCGGTTACGCAGCCGGCGATCGCGGTATGGCAGGTGACGCGGTCGTCACAGCGAGCGCCGCACGTGCACTCGCACGTAAAATTGCACCATGAACGGACACGGAAAGAAGCACACGACATGAGCACGGTTGTAACATTAATTCCTGGCGACGGCATCGGGCCGTCGATCACGGATGCCACATTGAAAGTTCTCGACGCAGCGGGCGCAGACCTCGAATGGGACCGCAGGCTCGCCGGTGT
>JBDSPG010000271.1:0-7289 GCA_039912685.1 Longimicrobiales bacterium
AGCGTCATTTTCAGTCACTTCCGTGACCGTTCGTAGGCATTCGGATTCATTACCTTTGCCTGATCCCTTCGACACTCGAAGTGTCTTGCGCCTCGAAGGTATACGAGGCGCGGGACCTGCACGAACACTTGAACCCTGATTGTCAAAAAGCGATTGCGCGATGCAGCGCGTCTGGCACCGTATGAAAGCGTCCGTTGGACTTTGGTGCCGAGCTTTCAAAGGTAGCCAGCTACATAGAGGGCGTCAACCCCGCCCGGCGTGTATTTCTGTGTGTGCGCGACACGCATTTCGATGATTCAGCGAACTCTCATTCGAGACCGACTTGAACGGTGAAAAATGCGCGCCGCAAACGAAAGCCCCGCGTCCCTGGAATGGGTACGCGGGGCTCAAAACGGTCAATGGTCTCAGGAGAGGCTAGACTTCTTCCTCTTCCTCGCCGTCATCTTCCCACTCTTCCTCTTCCTCGTCGAGGTCGTCATCCCACTCCTCGTCGTCATCCCACTCTTCATCGTCGTCGAGGTCGTCGTCGTCTTCCTCATCCCAGTCTTCTTCCTCCCAGCCTTCTTCGTCTTCAGCTTCGTCTTCGTCGTAGGCGAGGAGTGCGGGATTCAAGACGGCCGTCATGTCGTTCTCCTAAAGGACCCGGGATCAAGCGCACGGCACCTGCCGCATGAACATCAGCTGTCGGGCGCCGCACCGGGCGCCGGAACGGGGCAAGGTACACCTGCCACCGGTCGTGTCAAGGCTTTTGTTTTCGGGTCCAATACTGAGCAATTAATCGGCCATCCCTGCAGGGATTAAGCGCCTGGGCGACCGGCCTTTTTCCGCTCGTGCGCTTTGAGGTGCCGTTTCCGCAAACGTACGCTCTGCGGGGTTATCTCGACGAGTTCGTCTTCGGCGATGAATTCGAGGGCCATTTCGAGTGTCATGCGCCTGGGCGTGATCAGCAGAATTGCGTCATCCGCGCCCGATGCGCGCATGTTCGTGAGCTTCTTGCCCTTCGTGAGATTGACTTCCATGTCTCCGGGGCGCGCGTTCTCGCCAGCAATCATTCCCTCGTACACCGCGACACCCGGCTCGATGAACAGCGAGCCACGCTCCTGCAAGTTGTACAGCGAGAAGGCAACGGAAACACCGTCCATCATGCTCACGAGAACACCGCGCTCGCGGCTCTTGAGGTCGCCGCCCCACGGTCCGTACCCGAGGAACCGGTGGTGCAGGATGCCTTCGCCGCGCGTATCCGTCATGAACTCGCCGCGATAGCCGAAGAGGCTGCGCGCCGGGATCTTGTAGACAATGCGTGTGAGACCTGCGACGGTGCTGCTCGTACCCGCACCGGCGCTGCGCATCTCGAGCATCTCGCCCTTGCGTGCGCCGAGCTTTTCGATGACGACGCCGACGTAGTTCTCCGGCACGTCGATCAGCACTTCCTCATATGGCTCGAGCAACTCACCGTGCTCATCCCGCCTGGTGATGATACGCGGACGTGATACGGCAAACTCGTACCCTTCACGTCGCATGGTCTCCATCAGGATGCCGAGGTGCAGCTCGCCGCGACCTGATACCGTGAATGTATCCGGTGATCCAGTGTCTTCCACCCGCAATGCAACGTTACGCTCGAGCTCGCGATATAGACGCTCGCGCAACTGACGGCTCGTCACGAATTTGCCTTCCTTGCCAGCGAACGGCGAGTTGTTCACGACGAAGTCGACAGAAATCGTCGGCTCTTCGACCGCAATACCCGCAAGCATGTCCGGTGTGTTGATGTCGGTGATTGTTGCACCGATTTCCACGCCCTCGATCCCGGCGAGCGAAACGATCTCGCCTGCGCTCGCGGAGTCGACCTCCACACGCGTCAGACCTTCGAACGTGTAGAGTTTGGTGATGCGGCCCGTGCGGTCGTTCGCATTCGGCTCGTACACGAGCGTCTCGTTTTCGCGCGGCGCAATCAGCAGGATCTGGTCACCGACCTTCGCCGTACCGCGCTCGATGCGGCCCACTGCCATACGACCGACGTAATTCGAGTGATCGATCGTCGAGATCAGCATCTGGAACGGCGCGTCAACGAGCGACGGTGGTGCGGGAACGCGCGACAGAATAACGTCGAATAGAGCATGCAGGTCCTTGCGCTCATCCTCGAGCTCCTGCACGGCCCAGCCTTCGCGCGCGGATGCGTAGATGAACGGTGCATCCAGCTGCGCATCATCGGCTTCGAGCTCCATGAACAGCTCGAGCACCTGATCATGCACCTTCAACGGATCGGCACCGTCGCGATCCACCTTGTTGATGACGACGATCGGCTGCAGGCCGAGGCCCAGCGCTTTGCGTGTCACAAATCGCGTCTGCGGCATCGGGCCGTCGAACGCGTCCACCACAATCAGAACGCCATCCACCATGCGCAGGATCCGCTCGACTTCGCCACCGAAATCCGCATGTCCCGGAGTATCGACTACGTTGATCTTGTGCTCTCTCCACCGGATCGATGTGTTTTTCGCCAGGATCGTGATGCCACGCTCCTTCTCGAGCGGATTCGAGTCCATGACCCGCTCTTCGACGATCTGGTTGTCGCGGAACGCGCCTGCGCCCCGAAGCATCTTGTCTACGAGCGTGGTCTTGCCGTGATCGACGTGCGCGATGATGGCGATATTACGAATCATGTCGGTACCCGAGTTGTCAGAATGCCCTGTGCACAGCCATATAAGTTAGCGGAAAGACGCTCTCAGTTCAATTTTCGGCCTGCCGCCGAGGAGGCTTGCCGTTGAAATGGCTACGAGCCAGTTTTTGCACTCTCACGCCGTCAGGTCTCACCAGGGATTTCAATGGGCGCAACCAGAACCATTCTTGTCGTTGACGACTCCATGACTATGCGACGCATGGTCATCGCGACGCTTCTCGATGTACACGATTTTGAGGGCGGCGCCTGATGGCGGACTCCTTCGTGAACGAATTCATCGAGGACGATTACGCGGAGTCCGAAGAGCATTTGGCGGCGGTTCGCCGGGTGATCGCGAGCGACGTCGACGGCATGTTCCAGGTCGGCGACATGCTCGATTTCGGCGTCCTGATGGTGGATGCGGAGCTGCGAATCGTGCGCTCGAACCAGTGGCTCGAAGTGGCGAGCGGACTCACCGCTGCAGATCTCGCCGGACAACCGATCGGTGCTGCATTCTGCGCGATCGCGGGGACGGCCCGCGAGAACTCGTTCGGTCGCGCAGTAGCCGGGGAAACCGTGGTGCTGTCACACCGCTTGCACGAATATCTCCTCCCGCTGCCCTGCCCTCCCGGTATTGCGAACGTTGAATGGATGCAGCAGAACGCGCGCATCGTTCCCGTGCGAATGAGCACTGGGGCGATGGGGGCCGTGGCATTCATTCAGGACATGACAGAGCGTGTGGTCCGGGAGGAGGAGCTGCGGGCAGCCACCGAGGCTGCCGACGCAGCGAGCCGAGCCAAGTCCGAGTTCCTTGCCGCGATGAGTCATGAATTGCGCACACCCCTCACGGCCGTCATCGGCTACGCTGGACTGCTGACGCAGGAAATTGGCGGCAAGCTTTCCCTGGCGCATATGCAGCACGCGGAGCGAATTGCGTCCTCGGCATGGCATCTGATCGGCATCATCGATCAGGTCCTTACGTTCTCCCGTGCAGAAGCCGGACGTGAAGAGCTGCTCGTTGAAGAAATCGATGTGTGTGAGATGGCGCGGCATGCACTTATGTTGGTGGAGACGCAGGCCGCAGCGAAGGGAGTTGAGGTAGGGTTCGATGCGGATTGTGACGCCATCCTGTTTCACACGGACGCTCTGCGGATCGAGCAGATTCTGATTAACCTGCTGAGCAATGCAGTCAAGTTCACCGACTCGGGACGGATCGACCTAACAGTAGGCGTGGAAGGCGGCGACCTCGTGATCAGGGTGCGCGACAACGGCCCGGGCGTATCAGCAGAGAATCATGAACGCATCTTTGAGGCATTCACGCAGGTCAATCAGACGGGGAACCGGACGAAAGGCGGCACGGGCCTCGGCCTGCCCGTCAGCAGGAAGCTCGCTGAACTCATGGGTGGAACGCTGAAACTCGAATCGAGTGATGCGTCAGGCTGCACGTTCTGCCTCAGGCTGCCCGCGCGGCGGGAGTAAAACGGGTTCCTGCGCGCGTCAGGCGCATCAGAGGAGCGAGTGGACGCGGTCCTTTGCCGTGAACAGCATGAAGTGTTTCGATCCGCCGTATCCGCCCTTCACAATGTTGATCTGATCGGTGAACAGGTCCATGAGCACCACATTGCGAAGTTGAACCCCGCGCAGTCCGCCGGCCACAGGTCCCGTCAGACAGATCGACGTCATCTCGCCCACGCGTTTCCATCCGCACCAAGTCAACGGTACAGCAGCGCCGCGGCTGACGAGAGTGAAATTTTTCGTTATGTAGCGCGCCGCGCGTTGCTCCTGAGATGCAACCGTGGATCCGGCGTCACCTGCAGGTCCTGCCACGTGACGGGTGAAGTCATCGGTAAACACGCGCACCGACGCGGTAACGCGGTTCGACCGTGCATCGAAAGTGAGCTCGGTAAAGCTGTTGTGCAGCGGGTGCGCGTTGAGCGGAGCGGGGGCGGACGGTAGCGCTGCCAGCGCGCACAGCAACGCAGCGATGCGCGAGGCCCGCCGACGTCGCATTACCATGGCGACCTCTGCACCGCCCACGCAGCCGCAATGAACAGGATCACCGCAGACATTGCCACCGCTCGGGTGCGCACGGGTGACCATGTATTTCCGTCCGGGGCGCGGCGTATAGCGACGAGCATGCGATCGACACACAGCAGCGCGCCGAATGTGACGGCCAGGATCACGACCTGACCGAGTTCGATGCCGAGATTGAAGCCGAACAACGGCAGCACGATGTCACCCATGGACAGATTCTGCAGGTACGATGCGAAGCCTGCTCCGTGCACGAGGCCGAAGATACCCGCGAAGACGGGGCGGTATCGGCCGCCCCAGAGCGCCGCGCGGTGATCGCGCACGGCAATGTTCTCAATGCATGTGGCAACAATTGTGACCGGAATCAGAAACTCCACCAGCGCTTGCGGCAGCCGCAGCATGTCGAGCGAAACGAGGACCAGCGTGATCGAATGACCGACAGTGAACGCGGTGATCACACGCAGCACGTCACGCCAATCGCTCACTCGGTAAATGGCTGCGAGCGCAAGCAGGAAGAGGATGTGATCGACTGCATTCAAATCCGTTATATGCAGGAAGCCAAGACGGACGAAAGTTGCGAGCTCGTTCACCGCAATGACTCCAGCGCTTCACGCGCGATGCGCGCCTGTGCCGGATGGAACGACGGATTGATGGCGAGCGCGCGCTCCAGCCAGGTCTTCGCCATTGCCTCATGGCCGAGCGCCTTCTCTATCATCCCGGCGTGGTAGTAGAGAGCGGCGTCTTTCGTCCCGAGCTGCAGCGCGCACCGCGCGGGCTCCACCGCTTCCGCGTATCGACGCTCTTTGTACAGCGCCCACGCCACGATGTCGCAGCCATACACGTCACGACGCGTCTTCAGCTCTTCCTGTGCCTTCGCGAGCACCTCGGCTGTGCGCGTGTCGTGATCGAGCAGGAACAGCGCCCACGCCCGATGGTACGGACCCGGCTGCGCGCTGACAGCGATCTCCATTGCGGACGCATACTGTGCAGCCTTCGCGCTGTCCCCAGCTTCTGCGTAGGCGTCGCTCAACGTACCGAGTGTGGCGGGATCGAGGCGGATGGCAATCGACTGTTCGCCATACTCGGTGGCATGCCGAAGCTTGCGCGGACCGCTCTGCGCGCGTGCAAGCGCTCCCAGTAGTCTGTGATCGTCCGGCACGAGCTCTAGCCCGGCGTTCAACACGGCACGCGCCTCGCGAAAATTGCCACGGCGGATGTCGAGCTCGCCGATCCGGAGATGGAACCATGCGAGCTGCTCAGGCGGCACGTTGCGTCTCGCCAATGCTGTCCGGCGGGCATTGATCAGCAGCTCACGCGCCTGCAGGGTACGACCGTTGAGCTCCTCCCATCGCGCCAGCCGCGGCGCGATGGAGAGATTGTCACGGTATTGCCAGATGGGTGCGAATGACTTCGCTGCGCCGGCGTAGTCACCGAGCTCGAGCTGCGTCTCGCCGAGCAGTGCACGGTACTGTGGGATGTCCGGGTCGATCTGCACAAGCGTGCTTGCGACGTCACGCGCTTCGACAAACTCATGCTGGGCGAGCAGGCTCGATGCGAGTGTCACGAACGTCATGCCATTGCGCTGCGTGCGCAGCGCAAGCGATCGCCGTGCGTAGGATTCCGCGCGAGGATAGTCCTCATAACTGCCGCTCTCACGGCCTCGCTGCAGGTAAAGGCCTGCGAGCTGTGCCAGCGCGATGGCGCTGGCGGAGTCCTGGTCGAGTGCGGTCTGCCAGCCGCGGATCTGAAGTTCGCGCTGTTCCAACTGCGCTTCGGCCGATATCGAAGATGGGAACGAAGCCGGCGTGGTAGCACGCGCCAGCAGGCCCGTCGCTACCATGACTCCGCCCGCCGATAGTGCAAACCATCCGACTCTCTGCCACTTCTTCACGTTGAATCTCCTGTGTAATAACGGACCGGCGTGACAGCGATTGCTGCCACGCCGGCGTTGATCGCTACCTCGGCGACTCGAGATACGGGAATGTCGTCGAGAAGCTGCGCACCGACGGCGGCACATTGTCCGATGTCAGTCCTGCAAGCACCGGCTGTGCAGGATCAAGTGCATTGCCGAACACCGCACTCAGACCGACGTCAACTACGTCATCCGAAAGGTTGCGGCCGCCATAGCCCGCCGCGAGCGCCCAGCTCAACCAGCCTGCGCCTGCTGCCGGACGGTTCGGAAAGACCATCAGCATGTCCTTCGCGAACACCGACTGCAGTGTCGTGATGGTCTTCTCGGTACGGTTCGGGAACTGACTCACGAAGGTGCGAATATGCCCCGGCACGTCTGTGCCGTTGGCCGTCATCGCCAGCGGATCCTCATTCGGGCTCTTCGTGTTGTGCAGCCCGTGATCGCGCTTCGGGAAGAACACTTCGCTGATGAGCGGGTTGCCCAGACGCTCGATCTGCGTGTAGGTCCGCGTCGTCGTGACCGGCGTAACGATGTCCTCGCCGTCATCATTGTCATCACAGCCGGCGGCGCCGAGAACCAGGCCGAAGCCTGCAATCATGCTCAGTGCGCGCACGGCACCACGATTCGTTTTGATCATTTTCATCATCCCGGATTACCTGCTGATGGTGCCCCAGAGGCCAAAGCTGGCATCTG
>JBDSPG010000273.1:0-41506 GCA_039912685.1 Longimicrobiales bacterium
AGCGTCATTTTCAGTCACTTCCGTGACCGTTCGTAGGCATTCGGATTCATTACCTTTGCCTGATCCCTTCGACACTCGAAGTGTCTTGCGCCTCGAAGGTATACGAGGCGCGGGACCTGCACGAACAACACCAAAACCCAATGATTTCAAATAGCGTTGGCGCGTTTCGCGCCCAGCAGAACAACCTAACAACTCCCCAGGGGGCCGTCAACCCCTTTTCCGATACAAAATGCGTATTGAAAAGGCATGGCGCACAACATGAAATGCAGGTGATTTCCAATGCGCCGCGGACCGACCTGCATGCCGCCGACGGACCTGCCGGAGGGGGTTGTGCGGGACGATGAAAGTCGTTCAGCAGGGTCGGCGAGGCTGGCCTGGAGGCGTGGCCGTTGCACGAGAGGGCCTGGCGCGTTCTTTTGAGGGGGCTTTCCCGAAACATACATCATCCAACTACCTAACCGCGAGCACGAATGGCATCCGAAGAACATCATCACAAAGAGGAATGGGGTTCCAAGCTCGGTGTCATCCTGGCGGTAGCAGGATCGGCTGTGGGCCTTGGCAACTTCCTGCGGTTTCCCGGCCAGGCAGCGGCGAACGGCGGCGGCGCATTCCTGATTCCCTACTTCACGGCGCTCGTGCTGCTCGGGATCCCGATCGGCTGGAGCGAATGGGCGATGGGGCGATACGGCGGTCGGAAGGGTCTGCATTCCGCGCCGGGAGTCATGGGCATCATCGGCAAGGGTTCGACAGGGCGCTATCTCGGCGTCATCGGCGTACTGATTCCGCTGGGCGTATCGTTCTACTACGTGTTCATCGAGGCGTGGACGTTCGGATACTTCTTGAAGTTCCTGACCGGTGGCATCGGAATCAACACGGCCACACCGATCGCGGAGCAGTCAGCAACTTCGGCGGCGTTCTACAACAATTTTATCGGCAGCTCCGCGGACGGAATTCTGTTCACGGGCGATTCGAAGTTCACGATTCTGTCGTGGATCATGGTGTTCGCGATCAACATCTTCTTCGTGTTCCGCGGCCTGTCCAAGGGCATTGAGAAGTTCGTCTCGTGGGCGATGCCGGCGATGGCAGTGTGTGCATTGATCGTGCTGATTCGCGTGCTGACGCTGGGCACTCCTGATCCTGCGATCCCGGAGCAGAGCGTGGTCAACGGACTCGGATACATGTGGAACCCTAATTATTCGAAGCTGTTGAGTTTCCAGACGTGGATGGCTGCGGCCGGTCAGATCTTCTTCAGTCTGTCGGTGGGCTTCGGAGTCATCATCAATTACTCGTCGTACCTGAAGAAGAAGGATGACGTGGTGCTGTCCGGTCTTGCAGCGAGCTCCACGAACGAACTGTTCGAAGTCGGTTTCGGCGGCATGATCACACTGACATCAGCTGTCGTGTTCCTGGGTCTGAGCGGCACGACAGCAGCGGTTGCAACGGGTTCATTCGGTCTCGGCTTCACGACGCTTCCTGTAGTGTTTGCGCACATGGGCCCGCTCGGCAACTTCATCGGTGCCGCTTGGTTCTTCATGCTGTTCCTGGCGGCAATCACGAGCTCGCTGTCCATGTATCAGCCGGCCATAGCACACCTGAAGGAGTCGCTCGGCTGGAACCACGGCAAGTCGACGAGTGGAGTTGTCATGATGGCAATCATCGGCACCGCGTTCACGCTGTGGTTTACCAAGGACGGCGCATTCTGGAGCACGATCGACTTCTGGGTGGGCACGTTGCTGATCTTCGTGATGGCGGCCGTGCAGATCATCTTCTTCTCGTGGGTGTTCGGCATCGAACGAGGCTGGAAGGAAATGCATCACGGCGCGTCGATCCGTGTTCCAACCGTTTTCAAGATCGTGATGAAGTACATCGCACCCGCGTACCTGCTCATTGTGTTCGCCGGGTTCTGCGTGCAGAACCTCGGACCTTCGATCGAGGCGGCGTGGTCGACCACGGGTTCGCGCATGGCGATTCTCGTGATTCTTGGGACACTCGTGGTTCTGACAGTGATCACTGCAGCCGGCGCGAAACGCTGGCGCGCGGCGGGTATTGATCTGAACGACGAACATCCCCTGGCTGACTGAGGAGATGACACAATGACAATCGGTGGCTGGGTCACGATGCTGGTGTCCCTTACGGTGGTTTGGGGCGGTACGTTCTGGTGCTTCAAGAAGGTCCTGGAATCGCCGGAGGCAGAGAAAGCGCCGCCCGGCTTCGGGCCGTAAGCTGCACATGGCATGAAACGGGAATGGGGCCCTGCGATCAGGTTTCGCAGGGCCCCATTTGTTCTTTTCACTGCGACGTCATCCCGACTGCGACGTCGATGGAGCGGACAAACGCACAATCCCGGCGCCGCGCCGAGCGGTACCGGGATTTACGATTCTCATTGAATGCGCCCGGAAGGAATTGAACCTTCAACCTTGGGATTAAGAGTCCCCTGCTCTGCCAATTGAGCTACGAGCGCAGATCTGTCATCCAGCCGGTCCCTTTAGGGGATCCGTCCACGGAACAGGGTGAGCGAGGGGACTTGAACCCCCGACCCCCGGGACCACAACCCGGTGCTCTAACCAACTGAGCTACGCCCACCATGGCGGCAGCCGGAAGGCTACCGGTACAACACCACCGGACCATACCCTGACGCGCCCGATAGGATTCGAACCTATGACCGGCGGCTTAGAAGGCCGCTGCTCTATCCACCTGAGCTACGGGCGCTTTTACGTAACCACCGCTAATCGGGGCGCTCGGATTTGAACCGAGGACCTCCTGCTCCCAAAGCAGGCGCGCTACCGAGCTGCGCCACGCCCCGTCGGGAGCACGAAAAGCTAATGAGGCGATCATTGATAATCAAGTGCGTGTGGCGTTGTCAAATTGGCAATTACGAAGCCCCGAAAAACAACTTTCCTTACGGGGGCACACGCGTTGCGCGTGCGAGATCGCAGAGGAACAGAGAGCCAAAAAGAAAAATCCCTGGTTCTCTCCATCCTCCGCGAACTCGCGTGCGCAACGCGCACGCCCCGAAGGATTCCGTTGTTGTTTGTCTGGACGTCAGACCAAAAGCGGTGCGAGTGCGCGAAATGCGCGGGCACGATGACTGAATTGATGTTTTTCGATGCTGTTCAGCTCGCCGAAGGTTCTGCCGATGAGTGGCAGTAGAAAATGGGGATCATATCCGAAGCCGCCCGAGCCGCGGGGCTCCAGGAGGAACACGCCGGAGCAGGAACCGATTGCGACGAACGTTTCACCGTTCGGTTGCGCGAGTGCAGCGGCGCAGATGTAGTGTGCGGTACGTGTCGCATCGTTCGCAGTGGACTCGTCATGCGAATCTGTGTGCTCGCGGAGAAGCTGCACCGCATGCGCATTATTGGCGAGATCGAGTGCATTGCCAGTTAGATCGGCCACGCCCGAGAAACGCTTCGACCGGACACCGGGCCGTCCCTCGAGCGCGTCGATCATGATGCCTGAATCATCGGCGATGACAGGAAGCCCGCTGCGCTGCAGGAAATACTGCGCTTTGGCGACGGCATTTGTGCGAAACGTGTCGAACGCTTCGATCGCGTCTTCCTCGTCGGCCGGAGGAATGCCGGCCTCATCGAGCGTGAGGAGCCGGGGCCGTGCGCCGAGGATTTCCTGGATCTCCGCGAGCTTATGTGAACTGCGCGTTGCGATGAGAATCGATTGCACGGCCTTCATGCAAGGGCAGCTCGCTGGAGCTTGAGGAGTTGTGCAATGCCATCCGTCCCGAGTGTAACGAGGCGGTCGAGCTCGGCACGGCTGAACGGATTGTGCTCCGCCGTTCCCTGCACTTCGACAAGGCCGCCGCCCTCGAGTGCAACGATGTTCATGTCGACATCGGCGCGAACGTCCTCCGTATACTCGAGATCGAGACGCGGCTCGCCATCGATTATGCCGACGCTTGTCGCAGCAACGAGTTGGCGCATCGGATTCGCGGACACATGTCCCTCGCGCATCAGCCAGGAACATGCATCATGCACGGCAACAGCCGCACCCGTGATCGCAGCGGTACGGGTGCCGCCATCCGCAACCAGGACGTCGCAGTCAATGAGAATCGTGCGTGGCCCGAGCAGCTCCATGTCGAATGCCGAACGGAGCGCGCGCCCGATCAGGCGCTGAATCTCCTGAGTGCGTCCGCCGATTTTGCTGCGCTCCCGTGAATTGCGCGTGTGTGTCGCGCGCGGCAGCATCGAATACTCGGCTGTTACCCAGCCACTCGTGCTGCCTTTCTTCCATGGCGGCAATGACAGCTCGACCGATGCAGTGCACAGCACGCGCGTGTTGCCGGTGGTAATCATACATGACCCTTCGGCGTACGGCACGGCGCCACGTTCGAACTGGATGGTACGCAGCGCATCATTTGCGCGACCTGATCGGGGGGTCGTCGACATCAATTATCGTCCTGAATACGGTGCAGCGTGGCAGTGGTCGAATGACCCTGTACAGTGGGAATGAGCACGAGACGGCCGCCCGCGCGCTCAACGGTTTCGCGGCCGACTACCTGATCTGGTGTGTAGTCGCCGCCCTTCACGAGAACATCGGGAACGAGCGCATCAATCAGTACGCCGGGTGTGTCCTCGTCGAAAATTGTTACGGCATCCACGCACGCGAGCCCCGCGAGCACGATCGCGCGATCCATCTCGCTGTTGACGGGACGAGTCGGTCCCTTGAGGCGGCGCACGGATGCGTCCGAGTTGACGCCGACGATGAGCGCATCACCGAGTGCCCGCGCGGCGTAGAGGTATTCGACGTGGCCGCGATGCAGCAAATCGAATACGCCGTTCGTGAAGACGACGATGCCTCGACGCTCTTTTCCGAAGCGCGCGAGAGCTGTCCGTCGATCCATCAGCTTGTTGCGCGGTTCTGTGGGGAGGGCCGTCATCAGCAGGCTCCGCTCATGGTGGTGAGACCGCCAGGAATGTCGCACCGGCGGCGCGCAGCCGCTGCAGGATCTTGCCAGCGCCGTCCTCGAGCATGCTGTGGGCAAGGGCAATGCCCAGGGCTTCCGGTTCCGATCGTGGGCCCGTCAACATGCCGCGTACCGTGCGCGGCGCATCGGGATCAGCGACAACCGCGTGCAGAATAATTTCGTGCTCGCTGACCGTTGCGAACGCTCCGATGGGAACCTGACAGCCGCCCTCGAGCGTGCGCAGCAAGGTGCGCTCTGCAAGAACTGCCGTCGCAGTCTGCGAATGGTCGAGAATGCGAAGCTGCTGGCGCACGGCATGGTCATCGGTGCGTGCGACCACGGCAATGGCACCCTGACCCGGCGCTGGGATCCAGGACGTCGCGTCGAGTGCTTCGGTGACAACGGACTCGCGGCCGATGCGGCGGATCCCGGCAAGCGCCAGGATCATTGCGTCGCAATGTCCACGACTGAGCTTCTCGAGGCGCGAGTCGAGGTTGCCGCGTACATCCACGACGTCGAGGTCAGGGCGCGTAGCATGCAGCAACGCTCTCCGTCGCAATGAGCTAGTTCCTACGCGCGCTCCGCGGGGAATTTCCCGCAGTCGCGTAACGCCGTCGGCAGCGAGCCAAGCGTCACGCGCATCCTCGCGTTCGAGAATGGCAGCGATCACGAGACCATCGGGCAATGTCGTGGGCAGGTCCTTGAGCGAATGCACACCGCAGTCGGCACGTCGGGAGAGGATCGCAATGTCGAGCTCGCGTGTGAAAATGCCGCGCTCACCGATCTGCGTCAGAGGCACGTCTGTAACGCGGTCGCCGGTAGTGATTACGATTTCGAGGGTGGGGGCCGGGCCGTTGTGAGCGGCGACGAGCGCGTCAGCGACATGGCGGGCCTGCCATAGAGCGAGAAGGCTGCCGCGCGTGGCGATTCGGAGCATCAGAAACCGAAGCGGTTCGCGCCGCGCATCACCACTGTGACTGGGCACCGTCGATGATGCGCTGAATCACGTTCTGGATCGCCCGCTTGCGCGCTGCTTCATCCGTCTCCGTGTCCGGCTTGTACTGCCCCTGTCCCGTCAGGCTGTTTCCCTCCCAGATATACCGGTTGTTCTTCACGTCGATGACCCTCACGTTGACCGTGATCGTGACGTCGTGTTGAATGACGGTGACTGTGCCCGACTGGCCGGGCCGATAATTCTGCGCACGATCCTCGTACGCGACGATTTCGCCACGAATGACGGCATCCGCGGTCTTCTCGCCGCCCTGACGCACGCCGAGCGCGCGAGGAAGTTTGTCGCTCAACTCACGCTGGATCTGCGTGTCGAGTTCGAACTTGACGGTCTTGTTTTCGAATGGCGCAATGAAGAGCGTGCGCACATGCTGCGGAAATCCACCCCCGCCGGAAAAGCTGTAGCAGGCACAGATGCACAGCACCGGCACCAGGGAGAACGCACGTTTAGCGGTTTGAAACATTCCAGATCTCGGGTGCAAAAGGTTCAACGACGTCCACTGCCGTAACATTGAGGCCGAGCTCGCGGAACTCCCGCCAATCACGATACACGGCTTTCGCAGGACGTCCAAAGCGGTAGGGTCCGGTCAGCTCCACCGTTCTGCGCGCGCCGTCCTCACCCAGCCACTCTGCGCCCTTGAGGGTGGTAGAGTCCGCACGGAACCGCCAGTGGGCCGACCCGGCATCGAACGATAACGTAACCACGTCCCCGGAATTCGTCAGCGCCGTCGGGGTGGCACCCGCAGGGGCACGAAAGACGCCGACCACGCTCCAGACGAATTCGACAGGCGGCAGCGGCACGGAGGGCCCGGAGTACACCAGATCGAGCTTATCGTTGATCAGTGAGGCGCGAAGGACTTGAACGTCCTGCATTGCGAAGAGATCGAGTCTCGCGTGATAGGGACCCTGCATACGCACGATCCCCTTCCCCTGCACCTTGAAGTCGCGGTCCTGCAGTGTCCAGTCGAACAGGATCTGAACTGGCTGGTCGGGTCTGGTGGCGTTTGTGAGCCTGGCGATGCGGGCGGTGTCGAGTGCGGGTGCTGCGAGGGGCGGCGCCATGACGCCCGCGGCCTGCGTCGGTTCTGGCGATTTCGCGCTTGCACACGCCACGGCCAGAAGGCCCAGCATCAGGATTGAGGCGCGGCGCTTCACTTCAGTAGTCGAAGCCCACGAAGAAGTCGATGAAAGTCTGCCGGAATTTTTCGCCATTCGTAAAGATAACAGGCGGACGGGTGCCTTTGGCAAAACGTCGCCCGACATCCATGCGCAGTACGAGCGGCGCGCCGAGGGACATGCGGACGGCGCCGCCATAGCTGCCCCAGAGGCCGTCGGCCTGCTTGGTATCGAGCCAACTGGTACCGGCGTCGGCAAAGACGGCCCCTTCGATGCCCGGCAGCCGAAGCGTGCCGAACGGGAATCCGAACGCCAGTCCAGTGAGCAGGGGGAAGCGTACTTCCTGGTTGAGCAGGCCGACGCGGGACCCGGCGAGCGAATAATATGGATATCCACGGAGTCGATGCGGGCCGCCCAGCACAGAACGTCCGGGGATCGCACCTCCACTGTAGTACCCAAATGCGCGAACGGCGTATGCGCTGTGCAGCGAAAGACGGAAGTACCGCCGGTAATCGGCGAGCGCCACCCAGTTCTCAGCGGCAGCGGAACGGTCCACGGTTCTTCCAGTGATGGCGCTCGGTCCGCTGCACACGAAGCATGTGACCATGCCGAGCGAAATATTGTAGCGTTCGCCGTCGATCGGACCTGTCGGCAGCCATAGTGTGTTGTCCTTGACGTACGAGATGTAGCTGTTCGAGACGATGCCGCGGCGCGTCAGGTCCCGGTCCTCGAGGATTGTGGTCGACTGCAGCAGGCCCGCCGTTATGCCATCTTCAACATCGACCCGATTGCTCTTGGACACGCCGAGCTGCAGTTCAATGCGGCGGAATTTCGACAGCGGGTAGCTGCCGAGGAAATACGCGCCGAAGCTCTCCTCCTCATACACATCGAAAGACACATCGCGGTAAAGTCCCTTGACGCGGAAAATGCCACCGCCGTAGTTCAGCCGGTGACTGAGATTGAGGTAGAGCGCGCTGAACGTGAAGTTGTCGACGAAGTTGCGCAGCTTGTTGAACTGCGTCGCGGAGACGCCGACGAAAACAATGTGATTGCCGAGCAGATCGCTACCGAGAAACTGCGCTCCCTGTGATGACCCGATGCCTGGCGCGACGACGGCGTCGGCGGCGGCGAAGTCGAGGGTCATCTTGTTCAGCGTGCGGTATGCCCGCGCTTCGGCTGTCGCGACGGAGTCTGACCCCTGCCACGGCCAGGTCGTGGGCTGCTGCGCCGGGCCTGTTACACCGTCAGGGATATTGAGCGCGATGCGTGCTCCCGCCGGCCGGCCCGCGAAGTCGTACCGGTAGATCTTGAACGAGCGGTCGGAATAGCCGGCGAAGACGATGCCTTCATCGCCAGGCAGCCATTCCGGGTCGAACGCTCCGCCGGTCAGCTCCGTTACACGCGATCCTGCGCCCGTGGTGTCGATGATGTACAGATCGTAGTCTCCGCTGCGATTGGACGAGAACGCGATGCGGTCACCCGTGCGCGACCAGCGTGGCGCCTGATCCTTCCAGTGTCCGGACGTTAGGTACCGCACCGATTCCGTCGCCACGTCGAGCAGGAACAGGTTCATATCGCCGGCCTGCCCGGACAGCGTGCGGTCCGAGGAGAACACAATAGACTTCCCATCCGGCGACCAATCCGGATCCGCATCACGGTAGCGGTCGTTGGTCAGTCGCTTGAGCTGTTGCGAATCGAAATCGATTGCGTATAGATCCGAGATGCCGCTCGTGGAGAGTCCTTCGAACACAATCGTGTGCCCCGTCGGATCCCAGGCGGGTGAACGGATACCGACGAGGTCCGGCCACTGGTACCGGCCGACGATTTCCTTTTTGCGGATGTCCCACAGGAGCAGTGCGTCACGTTCCTGGAATTTCGAGCCGAGTACGAGCACGCCACCGTCGGAAACGTCGAAGCCCGACTCGAACGCGTGGAACGACTCGAACTCCGCGCTGCGTTCCCCTTTCAGCAGCGATTCGACCTTCGGCTCACCGACATCGAGCGGGGTGACGTACAGGCTTGTATAGCCATCGCGCGGTGACATGAAGAGCAACTGCGCCGGTGTGCTGTCCAGGGGCGCGAACACAATTGGCTTGTAGTTGGCGCCACCCTTTGTAATGATCGGCCTGGAGCCCACTGCGAGCGGCGGACGTGTGCCGTACGCGGGGAAATATCGCTGCTCCAGAGAGTACTTGAACTCCGTGCTCAGTCGGTCGAGATCCACGCCGAGAATGCCGCGCAACGCAGACTCGAAGGACTCATATCGGAAATACTCTTCGTACATCTGCGCGATGTATTCTTCACCAAAGCGCTTACTCAGGTATTTGTGGAGCTCGGCACCGAGGGGATACGAGAAGAACGTGTACGAACGCGAGAACTCCTGGATCGTAGGGACATTGCCGTTGAGCACGAGGTCCCGCACATACATATCATCTTCAGGGGTCTGCTCACTCGACCAATATTCGCCCAACCCTTCCGTCCACCAATGTATCTGCTGCGGAGTCACACCGCTGAGGCGTGGATGCTGGGATGCGACCTCCGCGAGCTTCGACAGCTGGAAGGCATGCACCAGCTCGTGACGCAACGTGCTGCGGAACTGCTCGTAGTCGCCGCGAAACGGCAGCGCAACACGTCGTTTCAGATACTCCGTGAAACCGAGCACGCCCTCAGGAATGAAACCCGGAAACAGATTGGTCTGTTCGAAGTCCTGATCGGCCGCATACACGATGAGCGGAATGCGACGGAACGGGTGATGCTGGAATTTGCGTTCGAGCGTGTCGTAGCTCTCCTCGCCATACGAGAGCGCGAGCCGTGCGACCGCTTCTTCCTCAGGATAGAAGTAGACATCGAGATGCTTGCCGGAGAGGATCTGCCAGTCGAAGCTGCGATACTGAATCTTGTTCTTACCGAAGGGTACGGTCTGCGCATGGCCGTCGACCGCGAATGCGCCGAGCGCGATGGCGACCGCAACCGCGAAGATATTCCGGGTGCGTGCCATCATCGTATGACTTCGATCCCTCGAATCGGCTCGTCCTGCAGCACACGATCAACGTTGTTCATGCCGGCCACGACGTATCCGAACACCGTGTATCCGCCGTCGAGGTGCGGTTGCGGTGAATGGGTGATGAAGAATTGACTTCCGCCGGTGTCCGGCCCGGAGAGCGCCATGCCGAGCGCGCCACGCGTGTAGCGAAGACGGTTGATCTCATCGCGGATCGAGTAGCCCGGCCCGCCATTTCCGTCCCCGCGTGGATCACCATCCTGGATGACGAAATTCGGGACGACGCGATGCCAGCGGGCGGGACTCTTCGTGAAGTATCCGGCGCGTGCGAGCGTGGTGAAATTGCGGACGGTGAGCGGTGCATCCTCGCTCGCGAGCTCGACGACGATGTCGCCACTGGCGGAATGGATGACCGCGCGCGGGCGGGCGCCGCCAGCAATGACAGGCGCGACGAGGGTCGTGACAATGTCCTGGTAGAACGAGAGCGGCCGATCGGCTGCGGGCTGAACATCACCCCACGTACCGGTGCCGAACGCGCGGAGGACCGCGGCATGGACGATGGGATCGCGCGAACGTTGGAAGCGGAAGTAGAAGCTGCGCGCGATTGAAGAGTCGACGCGGCCGAGGGCGCGCAACGCATCGACGGCCGCAAGAGCGGCATCGTTCTCCCGGTCGGTCTGTGCACGGTCATAGGCATCCATCAGAGCGGACACGTAAACGGCATCGCGATGACGCGCGAGTGCGGCGATCGCGGCTGCGCGGACCAGGGGATCGGCACTGGCCAGGGACTCTACGTACAACGCGTCGAGTGCGTGTGTCGTGTCGGACGTATCTGCGGCCGCGATCGCCCCGAGGGCTTCCGCCTCCACCCGCGGATCCGGATCGCGCACGTGCCGCCGCAGGTCGGCCGCCACTGACGCATATGGCGCCGCCGCGAGCGCCCGCACCCCGTATACACGCTGCAGCCAGGGTTCCGTTCCCGACCAGGTGCGCGCGATGGCAATTCCCCCGTCAGGCCGCAACCGTACGAGGGCCGCGAGGGCGGTGGCCCGCGTGTTGAGCGGCATGGCGTTGTTGGCGGCAACCGCCTCGAGCAGTGGCGCGGCTTCCTCGGAACCCGCGTCGCCCAACGCGGACACCGCCGACAACTGGACATTGCCGTCTGCGTCGCGCAGCAGCGGCGCAATCGAAGCGACCGTCACACCTTCCCGGTAGGCGCCGAGTGCGCGCACGGCATTGATCCGAACGCGCGCGGACGAGTCGCGCAGCGCTACAGCCAGCGCGGCCTTTGCCGCATCCCGGATCCCTGCACTGTCGACGGGGGCTGGCCGGAGCCCGCGCGCAGCGGTTTCGCGAATCAACGGGTCCGCATCGCGTAACGCAGTCAGCAGCGCAGGCATCGCTGCGGGCCGCCCGCCCCTCATCAGCGAATAGGTTGCGGCAAATCGAATCCGTGCATCAGCGGATGATGCGTAAGGGAGAACAGCCGCGGGTGTGCGCGGCTGACGCGGATGGTGCCAGATCGCGAGAAGTACTTCTGCAATGACAGCCGGCGCGAGGCGAAGGGCCGGCCGCTTGCTCCCGGGCTTCCCGGCTGCGTTCATTCGCGCGGCGGTGGAGCCCGGTGCCGCCGATGCGGTCAAGGCAGCGAGTAGCCCTTCGTATGACGCAGGTGCGATGATCTTGCCGAGCGCATGCGCGGCCTCTGCGGCTCGTGCGACCGTGCCCTGCGCATACATCGCTTCGTCGAGCGCGCCCACCGTCGCGCGGGACGTATCGCCCAACTCGCCGAGCGCGAACGCAGCATCCGCACCCACGCCATCATCGGGATCCTGAAGTGCAGTACGCAGAAAGGGCGCGAGGCCCACATCGCTCATCCGCCCGGCCGCGCGCGCGGCGCGACCGCGTACATGGGGGCTCGGATCCGCGAGCAGCCGTCGCACGAGCGCGCTGTCCGTCACGCGTCGATCTTCCATTCGGAGCAGCTCGGCGAGCATCGTGCTCTGCGCAGCGGTCAATCGAGTGGGAACGGAAGAAGCGGGTGCATGCAGCACATTCGGAGCGGGCGAAGTCCGCACGGCTGGCGCGCACTCAACGGCCGCAACTGCAACGATTGCCACGATTGGAATCAGATATCTATTGGGGAATGGCTGCACGGAGCTGCTCGACGAGGTGTGTGGGGAGTCTTCGCGGCGCGCCGGTCTTATCAAGCGCAATAAGCATGGTCGAGGCCGTCGCGAGTCTGATGGGCTTGTGGTTCTCTTCGGCGTCCGCAACGCGATCGATGCGGTACTCGAACGTTACAGCCCGCGACTGCACAGATAACGGCCAGACGGAAACGGCAATCTGGTCGTCGTACCGCGCGGAGGCATGATACCGGATGTTTGCATTTGCCACGGCGAGCACGGTTCCGTCCTTCTCGAGCTGGGCATAGGAACCACCGAGCGCGCGAATGAGACCCGTACGCGCGACCTCGCACCACACCAGGTAATGCGTGTGGTAGACCACGCCCATCTGGTCCGTCTCCGCATATCGAACGCGGAGCTCGGTGACAAACGGGTCTGCGGGTTCACTCGTCACTCGCCGTACGGCACCCAGATATTCTTTAGCTCGGACGCGTGCCGCAGGAATTCCTCGCCCTCACCCTGCCTGACATCGCTCCAGTCCCTGCCCGCGACGATCCAGGTGCGCTTCATGTTGCCTGCCGACAACCGCTCGATTGCCTCGGCACCATCATCGTTCGCGAGGTACCATAGACCATCGACGTCATCGTGCGAGGCGAGCACGGCAGCGAGATCGCCGCGCGGCCCGGTCACAATGTTGATGACGCCGCCGGGCACATCCGATGTGTCGAGCACCTGATAGAAGTCGGTGGCGGCGAGCGGTGCGGTCACGGATGGCACGACAATGACGCGATTGCCGAGTGCGATGGCCGGCGCAACTGCCGTGATGAAGCCCAGCAGCGGATTCTCGTCGGGGCACACCACACCGATCACTCCTACCGGCTCGTGCATCGCCAGGGTGACGTTGCGGAACGGCGTGTGATGCACGGCGCCGTCCCACTTGTCGGCCCACGCAGCATACGTGAACAGCCTCGACACCGATGCATCCACTTCCGCCGCGGCCGCAGCGTCATCGCCTGTCATTGACGCGATGCGCTGCGCGAACTCCGATGCGCGAGCCGCGAGATTTTCCGCCATATAAAACAGGACCTGTGCACGATTGTGCGCTGTCGCCTTGCTCCACCCTGCCGCTTTGTGCGCAGCTTCCACTGCATTTCGGATGTCCTTGCGGTTGCCCTCGCCGACTTCACCGACGAGTGTGCCGTCGGACGCAGTCACCGGCATCATGTAACCCTGGTCGGGTCGTGCCTGTTTGCCGCCGATGTACAGCTTGGCAGTGCGATCGATTGGAGGCAGCGCTGTTCCTCCGCGCGAAGACATTGCGGCACCGTTTGCGCGCGAAGACTTCGCGATTGCGCCCGCCTTCTTCTTCGCTTTCGCACTGCTCTCGTGCCGATCCCATGTCGGCCGCACGTACTCGAACAGTCCTTCGCGACCGCCCTCGCGACCGAATCCGCTCTCACGGTATCCGCCGAAGCCGCTCGCGGCATCGAACACATTCGTGCAGTTAATCCAGAGGGTGCCGGCCTTCACCTTCGGCGCAATATCGAGGGCGAGATTGACGTTCTCCGTCCACACACTCGCCGCAAGGCCATAGCGCGTGTTGTTGGCGAGTTCGACTGCTTCCGTTGGTGTACGGAACGTCATTAATACAACGACAGGCCCGAAGATCTCCACCTGCGCGATGGTGGCAGCGGGCGAAATGTCAGTGCACAGAGTCGGAGGATAGAAATATCCCTCTTCCGGACAGCTCCATGACGGCTGCCAGATGGTGGCACCCTCCTCCCTGCCCTGCTCGACGAGACGCGTGATCTGCTCGAGTTGCACGGGCGCAACAATGGCGCCGATATCGATGCCCTTGTCGAGCGGATCGCCAACGCGCAGCGTCTCCATGCGTGCGCGCAGCTTCGTCACAAGGCGATCAGACACGCCTTCCTGCACGAGGATGCGTGAACCCGCGCAGCACACCTGTCCCTGGTTGAACCAGATTGCATCGACAACGCCTTCGACAACGCTGTCGAGATCCGCATCCTCGAATACAATGAACGGTGACTTGCCGCCGAGCTCGAGCGAAAGCTTCTTGCCGCTGCCCGCCGTTGCAATGCGAATGATGCGACCAACATCCGTTGATCCTGTGAATGCGATCTTGTCCACGTCAGGATGTTTGACGAGCGCCTCACCGGTTCGTCCGTCGCCCGTGATAATGTTTACGACGCCATCAGGCAGTCCGACTTCCGCGCACAATTCTGCGAAGCGGATGGCAGTGAGCGATGTAAACTCCGCGGGCTTGAGAACAACGGTATTCCCCATTGCGAGTGCGGGTGCAATTTTCCACGCGAGCATGAGCAGCGGGAAATTCCAGGGAATGATCTGACCGACAACGCCGACAGGCTCATATCCCGGCAGCTCGCTGTCCATCAGCTGCGCCCAGCCGGCGTGATGATAGAAGTGACGGGCAACGAGCGGGATATCGATGTCGCGTGACTCGCGGATCGGCTTGCCGTTGTCCATGGTCTCGAGCACGGCGAAGATGCGGGCATGCTTCTGCATGTGGCGCGCGATCGCATAGAGGTAACGTGCGCGGCCGTGTCCGCCGAGCGCGCGCCATCCATCCAGCGCCTTACGCGCCGCCTTCACGGCACGATCGACATCATCGGGCGTGGCTTGCGCGACACCGGCGAGGACTGCACGGTTTCCCGGATTGATCGAGTCGAAGTACTCGCCGTCCGAGGGTGCACGCCAACAACCATCAATGAAGAGATCGAAGCGGCGCTCGTGCGCGTCCAGCCATGCGTTGACCACCGCAGGGCTCTCCGGCGCAGGGCCGTATTCCAGCGACTCGAATATTTCGGCTACGTTCAAGACAGGCCCTCCTCAGGCCATCGGATGACGATGCAGTGCAGAATAGCGTCCGGTTGCGAAGTGCTCGAGCTGGCGTTCGATGTCTCCGAGCAGCGCGCTCGCGCCGAAGCGGAACCGCTCCGGTGTAAGCCATTCGTTGCCGAGCTCTTCCTTCATCAGCAGCATCCAGTCGATTGCATTCTTCGCGGTACGTACGCCTCCGGCCGGCTTGAAGCCGACACTGTGCCCGGTGCGCTCCATGTAGTCGCGCAGTGTTCTGACCATCACGAGACTCGCGGGGAGCGTGGCATTCACGGTTTCCTTGCCGGTCGACGTCTTGATGAAGTCCGCGCCGGCCATCATGGCGACCATGCTGGCGCGTGCGACATTGCGCAGCGTGCCGAGCTCGCCGACGGCGAGGATGGTCTTCAAGTGGGCTTCACCGCACGCCTCGCGGAATGCCCGCACCTCGTCATACAGCGCTTCCCATTCCCCATTGAGGACGTGCGCGCGCGTGATCACGATGTCGATCTCCTGCGCGCCGGCACTCACGGATGCGTGGATCTCGGCTACGCGCTGATCGAACGGACTGAGGCCCGCCGGGAATCCTGCGGAGACGGCGGCAACAGGAATGTCCGTGCCGCGCAGTGCTTCGACCGCGGTTGTGACATAGGTATGATAGACGCAGACAGCGGCTACGCGTACGGGCAGATCCGAAGCGCCGATCTGCTCGAGCAGGTCGTGTCGAACGGGCTGTCTCGCCTTGGCGCACAGCCGCCGCACATTGCTCTCGGTATCATCACCCTGGAGCGTTGTGAGATCCATGAGCGTAATGGCGCGCAGCAGCCATGCCGCCTGCCACTGCTTCTTGACCGTGCGACGCTTCGCGATGGTATCCGCGCGGCGCTCGACAGCGCTGCGATTGACCTGGATGTCGCGGACCCAGTCGAGCTCGAGCGGAAATCCCGGATTGCGGTCCGCATGCAGACGTAGCTGTCGGCCGCGTTCGCTCGTGGGTGGGGTTCGATGTGTGAGCACCATGCCGTTTCATCCGATTGAAGTGCAGCCCGAAGATAATCGAGAACCGGAGCGGAACGCCACCGCGCTTGTGACGGTCCCCCCTCGGGCGTAGCTTCGCGGCCAATGAGAAAGCCTGTCTTCATCGCATCCGACGTCCATCTCGGCGTGGTCCCCGATCAGACCGAGCGCGCCTTCGTAGAATTCCTCGATCATGTCGGCCAGGCGGGCAGCGAGCTGATCCTGGCCGGCGATCTGTTCGATTTCTGGTTCGAGTATGGCGATGTCATCCCGGGCCTGCATTTCCGCACGCTCGCGGCCATTGCCCGGCTTACGGATGCTGGAATTCCGGTCACATTCGCGGGCGGCAATCACGACGCGTGGGGCGGGCGGTTCTTCCGGAAATACCTCGGGATGCAGGTTTATGACCACCTGTTCCACATGGACCTGCCGGGGGGCAAGGCGCTTATCGCCCACGGGGACGGCGTCGGTAAGGGCGATTTCAAGTATCGCATGCTGAAGGCATTCGTCCGGAGCCGGTTCGCGATCTATGGTTTTCGCGCGCTGCACCCGGAACTCGGCCTGAAGCTCGCGCGGCGGGTGTCGAGCACTGACCTCAAGCCGGCGGAAGTGGATCAGCTCTCCGGCCGCGCCAGGTTCCTCGAGGCATGGGCACGCGAACAGATGGCGATTGATCCGGGACTTTCCTGGGTGGTATGCGGGCACTCGCACGTGCCCGCAGTCATCGAGGTGGGACCCGGCAGGTATTACCTGAATGCCGGGGATTGGCTCACGCATTTCACGTACATCGAGATCGACGAAGCCGGCGTTCCAGCACTACGGACCTGGCTCCGCTAACGCCCCGCGACCGCCTTCGTGCTACTCATCCACGCCTCGACATCCACGTGCTCCACCGTCTCGATCAGTTCCCCGACGAAGCTGCGGCCGACATCGCGAAAGCGAAGTGGCGAATCGCTTGCGACAAACGTACACGTGGGCGGGACAGCCCCTGTCGTCCGCGTGCCCAATTCATCCAGCCGGGCCGCCACGTCACGCGCCGTCTGGTGCGCGGAATCCACGAGTTCCACGGCGGACCCCATGATGTCCTGCAGCAGCGGTCGCAGCAGCGGATAATGCGTACAACCCAGGATCAGCACGTCGACGTCCATCTCCCGCAATGGGTCGAGGTAATCCCGAGCTATGATCCGCGCCGCATCGCCGTCGCATAAGCCTTCCTCGACCAGGGGCACGAAGAGAGGACAGGGCTGCGCGTAGACGCGGGCGCTATGCAGGCGCCGACGCACCGCCAGGTCATAGGCGCCCGACCGGATCGTACCGACCGTCCCGATCACGCCGATCCTGCCGGTACGGGATGCCTCGACCGCCGCGCGGGCACCCGGCTCGATCACGCCGATCACCGGGACCGGGAGCGTGCTGCTCAGGACGTCGAACGCGTGTGCAGTGGCGGTATTGCATGCAATCACGACCAGCTTGACGTCACGCGACAAGAGGAACGCGCCGGCCTCCTGTGAATAGCGCTCGACTGTTTCGGGCGACTTCGCGCCGTAGGGGACGCGGGCGGTGTCACCGAAGTAGACGATGGATTCATCGGGCAGGCGGTGGCGCAGCTCGCGAACGACGGTGAGTCCGCCAATGCCCGAGTCGAAGACACCGATCGGGCGATCGGACGGGTTCACCGCGTGGATCTCCCGTCCGATCTCGCGGAGGCCGCGGGTCCGCCGACTTTGCCCATTGGGAGCGAGAAGCTGATTGCAAAGGACCCGTCTCGCCGCGGGAGGGCGGACACGTCGACAGGAAAGTCGCGCAGGTTCGCGGCGACATAGGCGTCGACTGCGCTGGCCATGGTGAAGAACAGCGTATAGGTGATCCAGTCCTGGCGCTGCTCTTTTCGGGAACCAACGAGGTTGCGGCTCGCAATGACCTGGGGGTTTGCGGCGAGGGCCGCCTCGAAGGCATCGGGATCGGCGAGGATGCGGGCCTTCGCCGTGTCGCCCGCCATCAGAATGTTCAGCGAATCCGAGGCGACTGCCTCGAACCCATCGGCCTTGTTCTGGGCCTGGTTCAGCTTTGTGAGGGTCTTCACGAGCATGAACCAGCTGGTTCCTTCGAGTGCGACGAAAACCATACCGCGCCTGGTGGCACCAAGGCCGAAATGTCCCCATCCGGGCAGGATGAGCGCGCGGGCGAATGCGTTACGCGCGACGTGATCCTCCTTGGGGACGGTGTCGGCAACCATGAGGGTATCGCCAACGGGCACCTGTGCCGGGGGCCTCGACCCGCCTGTCTGGGCGGCTGCGTGCACTGGCAACACGAGCGCGACAACGAGGAAGAAAACCGATCTGCGAATGGCCGACATACTGCTCCATCTGTTGCGAATGAACGGCACCAGTCAGGCGTGCCCGGGTGCCGCGATAATCTGAAGCCTCGCCCTCTGAATAGTAACCCGTACCTGCCGGACGTCTGCCGGTTCTCGCAGCTCGCCGTCGAGCTGGAAGAACAGAGGTATACCACCCACGGCCGAAAGAGTTACGGACTCGACTCTCGCGTGGAAGACCCGCGGATGGGACTCGTGGGACCCCGCGATGATTCGGGGCACGATCGCGAGCTGCGCGAGGCGCGGCATCTCCGATACGATGCAGAGGTCGAGCCGCCCGTCATCCGTCACTGCGCGCGGCGCGATACGGAAGGAACCGCCGACGCACGTGCCGTTTGCCACCGCGACGAGCATCACGCGCGCGGAGATATCCGTGTCGTCCGCCTGAATCCGCAGCTGTACGGGCGAATACAGTGCCAGAGCCCGCATGAGCCCGCGCAGGTAGACGAAATTCCCGCGCTCCATGCGCTGGATTTGCCGGACTACCTCGACGTCGACGCCCGTGCCCATCGCATTCAGAAAGTACTCGCGGTTCCCCGCCCACTCTGCTACCCCGACATCGAATGGGCGTGGGTGTCCGTCATTGAGGGTCTGAAGTGCATCCGAGAGCGACCGTGCTCCCGGAACCACTTTCGCGAAATCGTTTCCGGTTCCAATCGGGATGATGCCGAACGCGACGTCGCGCGGCGCATCATCGAGGGCATTCAGAACGCCGTTGGCGACTTCGTGGATCGTGCCATCACCACCGGCCGCCACAATCGTCGACACGCCGTCATGAACGGCCCCTGCGGCGAGATCAACGCCGTGGCCGGAATGTGCTGTCTCTACGATCTGGAAACCGCCATGTCTGTCTATCAGCGCGCGTTCGATTTCGCCGCGCAACCTGCGGCCGGCCCCGCCGCGCGCCATCGGGTTGAGGATCACCCGCATCAAGGTTCAACTGCTCCGCGCTGTTGTGCTGCGTCGATCGTGTGTTCCAGGAGGATGGCGACCGTGAGCGGGCCAATGGCGCCGCGTGGCGGAGCATATGCGCGTAGTCGTTCGATGTCGGCGGGCGCAGCGTCGATGTCGCCGCGGCCACCGCCGTGATAGTAGCCGACATCAATCGCTACAGCATCATCGCGAAACGCCTGGCCGCGCACGCCGTTCACAACTCCGCTGGCGACGACAACCACGTCTGCCGCGCCTGCCTGTGCGTCGACATTCGGAGCGTCTTGCTCAACAATGGTCGGGATGGCGCCCGCCACACGGAAGAGCGCGTCGAGGTGGCGTGCAAAGAGTGGATCCCCGCGCACCACGCACACGCGGCAACCGTTCAACTCGATGGCGTGCTGCTCGAGCAAACGCAGCACGGCTTCCGCAGTCGCGGGTCGGAAGCGAGATGCGTGTATGTCGAACGAAGACTGTGCGGCGCCATCGACGTCCTTGTCGGGCGCGATCGTATCGTATGCACGCTGCGCATCAATATCGGCGGGCAATGGATACTGCACGTAGATACCGTGCACAGCAGCGTCTGCATTCAGCTGCGTGACGCAGCGGATAAGATCGTCAGTGGTGGTGCCATGGGGGAGGATGTGCGCCTGGAAGTGTGCGCCCGCGTGCGTGAACGCGCTCTCCTTGACGTCGAAATAGAGCGGCGATCCGTCGGGCGTGTCGACAGCGACGGCGGCGAGAACGGGCGGTCCGCCGCTGCTGCGCCGCATCGAGGCAATGCGCTCAGCGGCGGCCGCGCGGATCCGCTCGGCGATCGCGGATCCGTTGAGAATCTGACTCATGCCGTTTGGTTCAGGCTCACGGTTCGAGTGGGAAGGCCCAGTTGCAAGAATACGCTCCGGCATCGTACCCGAACAGAGCGCCGTTGACCTTGACACGAGGCGGTTCAAAGCGGTAATCATCAAAGCCATGCTCGCTCCTGACCGGCCAGTGATGCAGACCGGACCGCGTCCCCGTTACCTCCACTTTGCTGTCGCCGCCTTTACGGCGAGCGTCCTGTGCGGATGCGCGCGGTCGGCACCGGTTTTCGCCCAGGAGCATCCAATCCGGGCTGAGCTCACTCGCGCAGTCCGCGGCGACGTCGATGCCGGCAGTACGTTCGTCGTGCGGCTACGCGCTTCGATTCCGGCAGGATGGCACCTGTACAGCCTGACACAGCCGCCGGGTCCGATCCCGACAACGATTGAAGTCGGTCCTGCACCCTTCCGCATCAACGGCTCGATTGACGCACCTGTGCCGAGCTCGGCGTTCGACCCGAATTTTTCGATCACCAGCGAATGGTACGAGGATTCGGCGACGTTCAATGTTCCGATATCGACGGGTTCCCTGAACCCCGGTCGGCACACGGTCGTGCTTCGATTCGGCTATCAGACATGCACATCCCGCATGTGCCTGCCTCCTATTGTCGATACGCTGCGTCTCGGTGTTTCGATTGCTGCCGTGGCATCCGGGACGAGCGCTGCGCCGGACCCGACGCTGAGCGCAGCGGCAGGAACGACGGATGGACGCGTGTCCATCTCGGCGGCCGCTCTCGATTCCGTGAAGGCTGCGACGACGAAAAATTTGGCCGACCTGCAGGCGGCGCAGAACGCACGCGCCGTCGGTGTGCCGAGCGGCGCGACCAGCACGGGTTCGTTCATGCTGTTCCTGTGGATCGCGGCGACCATGGGTGCGCTCGCGCTTCTAACGCCGTGTGTATTCCCCATGATCCCTATCACGATCTCCTACTTCAGCCAGCGCGAGAACGGCGGTGGCAAGGCGCTGTCGGAAGCGATCGTGTACGCGCTGGGGATCATCGGTTCGTTCACAGTCCTGGGACTTGGTCTTTCATTGCTGTTCGGCGTTGCAGGTTTGAATCGCTTTGCCGCGAGCGCTCCGCTGAATCTGGCGATCGCAGCCCTATTCATTCTGTTCGCATTGAGCCTGTTCGGCATGGTTCATCTCGCCGTGCCATCGCGCATCCTGACATCGCTGGATCAGGCGGGCCGGTCGAGCCGATTCGGTCGTGTCGGCACGACACTGCTCATGGGTGCGACGTTCTCGGTTACGACATTCACATGCACCGCGCCGTTCGTCGGCACACTGCTGGTGTCGGCAGCCAGCGGTGACTGGCGTTGGCCGGCTGCCGGACTGTTCATCTTTTCCTCCGCGTTCGCCATTCCCTTCTTCGTTCTGGCGCTCGTGCCGAATGCAGTCGCGCGACTGCCGCGCAGCGGTGAATGGCTGACGACGATGAAGGGCGCGCTTGCGTTCATCGAGCTTGCCGCCGCCATGAAGTTCATCTCCAACGCCGACCTCGTGCAAGGCTGGGGCATCTTCAGCCGGCAGGTCGTGATTGCCGTGTGGGTAGGCCTCGGTCTCGCCCTCGCGCTCTACCTGCTTGGCGTCCGGTCTTCGCGCTGGTTCTGGCGAGCTGGGGCAAAGTGGCATCCAGTCTCCGGCACGCTTGCGCTGATTTTGGTCGCGTGGCTTACCACGGGTCTCACCGGGCGGCGTCTGGGAGAGTTGGAATCCTTTCTGCCGCCGGCTGGCGGTGGCAATGGAGTTTCTGGCGACGAGTTACCATGGCTGATGGATGATTTCGATGGAGCGCTCGCGCAGGCGACGCGCGAAAAGCGACTGGTGCTGATCGACTTCACGGGCTTCACATGCACGAACTGCCGCTGGATGGAAGCGAACATGTTTCCGCGGCCGGCCGTACAGCGCGAACTCGACAATTTTGTGCGCGTTCGCCTGTTCACGGATGGGTCCGGCGAACGCTACCGCAGGCAGCAGGACCTGGAGCGCGACCGGTTTGCCACCGTGGCGTTGCCGTTGTACGCCGTGGTGGATGGCGCCGGGAATACGCGCGCAACATTCATTGGGATGACGAGAAGTACGAAAGAATTCATACAATTCCTGACGGCCGCGCGCCTGCAACGCGGAACGCGTGACACAGCTCCAAGCGTGGAGGCACCGTGAACATAAGATCCGCATCACTTTCAATCGCCCTTGTGCTCACTGCTGCAGGGAATGTGGGCGCGCAGGAGTCCGCTGCAGGCTGTGTGAAGGCGGCGAACATGTGGTTCTCGCAGACGTACACGAAGACCCCGGCGGCCGAACGTGGCAAGAGCTATTCGCTACTGCAAACGGAAGCGCGGCGCGCTGCGAGGGAATGCGCCGAGAAGCTGCCACTCGCCAGAACTCCGACGTCGGAACTGCCGTCTCTGGTCGAGTACTATTCGTATGTCGGCGATACGACAGCGGCGCGTCTCACATTGGATCGTGCGCTCGCGGCGACGGATATGCCGCCGCGTGCACGCGCGACCACACTCAACCTCGCAGTCAGTCGCGAGATCGCGCGCGCCGTCGGTTATTTCGGCTTGCTGAACGGTGCGGAATCCTATGTAAGCCTGATCGACGCGATGCCGGATTCGCTCGATGACGTGAAGATCGTCACGCATCAGCGAATGCTCGGACAGTACGAATACCTCGACGTCGCAGATGGTCTGACGACCCATGCGACTGCGCTCATCGCCCTCGGCCGTAAGCGTTCGAACAAGGCGGTGCTCGTCAATGCATTCTCGAGTCTCGCCCGTGCCTCCGCGGACAAGCTGCATCCTGAGGAGGCGCTGAAGATTCTCGACGATGCGGAGCGCGAGATCGGCCCTGCGGACGTGAAGGGTGCGTTCGATGATTTCCGCCACCGCTATGCGTTGATCGGCACGCAGGCGACGCCTGTCACTGGCAAGTGGTGGGTCAACACGCCGGCTATCGATGAGGTCACGCCGGGCAACGGTAAGGTGACACTCGTCGAGTTCACCGCGCACTGGTGCGGGCCGTGTAAAAACAGCTATCCGGGGATCAAGAAAGTCGCGCAGCATTTCGCTGGACAACCGTTCCAGGGCGCCATGGTTACCGGCATTTATGGCTACCTTGGCGCAAAGCGCAATCTCACACCCGAGCAGGAAGTGGAAGCGGACAGCGAATACTTCGGCACGGAGCACGCGGTCCCGTTCCCGGTCGCGATTAATGTGAATGTGCCTGTGTCGAATCCGCCCAAACCGCGTGAGTATCCGAGCCCGCAGGTAGACCGAGACTATCGCGTCGGCGGGATTCCGCAGATTGTCATCATCGACAAACGCGGCGTGATCCGTCAGATCGTGACCGGCTGGGATCAAGGCAACACGGAGCGCTTCACGAACTACATCACACAGCTGCTGGCCGAGAAGTAACAGTCGCGGGCTCCCTCGGAGTTTGCGCCTCCGGGTGGGGCCACTGCCGGACGCCGTGGCCGCAAGCTTGCTCCATAGACTGGGACCCGCACCTGTGGAGCGTATGATCTGTTTGCTGCATGGCTATCTGCTCGAGGGCTCCGGCTCGAATCTATGGACGCGTCTGATCGTGGAGGCCCTCTGCCGCCAGGGGAGGACCGTCCATCTGATGGCGCAGGAGAATCATCCGGACCGTTACCCGTTCATAACCGAGCTGCGGACATACCGCCGAGACGGGACCGTGGACGTTGAGTCATTCGTGAAGGGTGACTATCCGGGTCAATGTATTCTGCATAAGCCGATACTCGGTGATACCCTGCCGGTGTACGTCTGGGACCGGTACGAGGAGTTCCCGCGTGTCGTGCCCATGGTCGACCTCACGGATCATGAGATCGAGGACTACACCGCGTGGAACGCGCGCGTACTCACACGCATTGTCGCGGAGCACGGCGTCACTGCTGTGCATGCGAATCACAGCGTGCTGATGCCACAGGTCGCGGAACGTTCAATGGCGAGCACGGGTGTCCCGTTCTCCATCATGCCGCACGGTAGCGGACTCGAATACGCGGTCAAACGCGACGTACGTTATCTGCAACTCGCCGACGCGTCGTTCCGCGAGGCACGGCGCATCTTCGTGCATGGCGAGGAAATGCGCAGTCGCGTGCGCACCGTCCTGACCTACGCACCGGAGCTCGAGCCGAAGTTCGTAGACCTTCATTTGGGGGTGGATACCAGTCAGTTCAACCCGGCGACGAAATCCGAGCGTCCCGCGAGGATCGCGCAGCTGCAGCGCGCGCTGAGCGGCCTGGCCCGGGGTCGCACCGCGGAACAGACACAGCGTATGACAGATGCGCTGCGACCCGCCCTCACGAACGCGGAGCTGGTAGCCGCCATGGATTCGGCTCAGGCGTACGACAACAAAGCGCCGGATGCGGATGTAGAGGCAAAGCTTGCGGCGATTGACTGGGAACAGGACCCGACGATGCTATATGTGGGGCGCCTCATTTCCACGAAGGGAATTCAGAGCGTGATTGCTGCGCTACCGCTTCTATTGCGTGCAAATCCGACGCTCAAGCTGATCGTGGTTGGACACGGTCCGCTCCGGGAGCCGCTCGAAGCGATGCTCTGGGCGATGCAGAACCGGGACCTGGAGCTGCTGCGTCACATAGCCGATCACGGGCGGACACTTGAGCGGGCGCCGCAGGGCGATTCGGGAGGGACCGCACTCACGCAGGTAACGCACTTCCTCGACAGCCTCAAGGCTCGCGGGGAGCTCGAAGATTATCTGGATGCCTGCGACCGCTATGTGCGCTCGGACACCGTCGTGTTCACCGGGTATCTCACACATCGTGAGCTGCATTTTCTCTTTCCGTGCTGCGATGCGGCGATCTTTCCATCGGTGGTCAAGGAGGCAGGCCCGCTGGTTTTTCTGGAGGCGCTCGCCGCCGGTGCATTTCCGATGGGAACGTACTTCGCCGGGATGCAGGCAAGTATCGATGCGCTCAGCGAGGTTCTCCCCGCCGATGTGCTCGACATCATGAAGCTGAGCGCGGACCCTCATGATACGGTCCGCGACATTGCGCGGAATGCCCCCGCGGCACTGGAAATGGGTGAGCGGTACAAGGAAACTCTCTTCAACTTCGCGCGATCGCATTATGACTGGACGAGCGTCGCCGACATGTATCACCGAGAGATCGAGTCGATGTGAGAGGGTCCCCGCGGGTGGTTGGCGGCGTGTTCGAGGGGTGGCGGGAGCGTGTGGGAATCGAACCCACCGACGCGGGTTTTAGCCACGCCCACTGGTTTTGAAGACCAGGGCCACCACCAGGCGACATTCACCCCCACGGCGCTGATCTACGAATGGATCAGCTTGCGATACTTGATGCGATACGGCTGGTCGGCGTCGGTGCCGAGACGGCGATGCCGATCGACTTCGTATTCCTGGTAGTTGCCTTCGTAGAAGACAACCTGGCTGTCTCCCTCGAATGCGAGGATATGGGTCGCAATGCGATCCAGGAACCACCTATCATGCGAGATGACGACCGCACAGCCGACGAGTGACAGCAACGCTTCCTCGAGCGCACGCAACGTATCGACATCGAGGTCGTTCGTGGGCTCGTCGAGCAGGATCAGGTTGCCGCCCTTCTTGAGCAGCTTGGCGAGATGTACGCGATTGCGTTCGCCGCCCGACAGCACGCCGACTTTCTTCTGCTGTTCCGCGCCCTTGAAACCGAACCAGGAGCAGTATGCGCGCGAGTTGATCTTCGCGCCCTTCCCCAACTCGATATCATCCTGCTTGTCGGAGATTTCCTCCCACACCGTCTTGTCGGAGGCGAGCGAATCACGGGACTGATCGACGTACGCGAGCTGAACGGTCGAGCCCACGCGCACGGTCCCCGCGCTCGGCTCCTCCTGACCGGTGATCATCCGGAACAGTGTAGTCTTGCCGGCGCCGTTCGGCCCAATGACGCCGACAATGCCGCCGCGTGGTAAACGCAGATTCAGGTTCTCGAAAAGCAGATTGTCGCCGAACGCCTTGCTGACGTTCTCCGCGATCACTACATCCTCACCCAGTCTCGGACCGGCGGGAATTACGATCTCCGCGCGCGCGACGGACTCTTTCGTGTCCTGATTGAGCAGGTCTTCGTACGCTGTGATACGCGCCTGACTCTTCGCCTGCCGCGCACGTGGCGACATCCGGATCCAGTCGAGCTCACGCGCGAGCGTACGCTGCTTGTTGCTCTCGGTTTTCTCTTCCTGCCGGAGCCGCTCGGATTTCTGATCGAGCCAGCTGGAGTAGTTACCCTTCCACGGAATGCCCTCGCCACGGTCGAGCTCGAGAATCCATTCGGCTACATTGTCGAGGAAGTAGCGGTCATGCGTGACTGCAACGATGGTCCCCTTGAACTCGGCCAGGTGCCGTTCGAGCCAGGCCACGGATTCCGCATCGAGATGGTTCGTCGGTTCGTCGAGCAACAGCATGTCCGGTTCCTCGAGGAGGACCTTGCACAGCGCGACGCGGCGTCGCTCGCCGCCGGACAGGTTCTCGACACTCGCATCGCCGGCGGGCAGGCGCAGCGCATCCATCGCGATCTCAATCTTGCGGTCGAGGTCCCAGGCACCGGATACGTCGATCGCGTCCTGCACGCGTGCCTGTTCATCGATCAGCGCCGTCATTTCGTCGTCCGACATCGGCTCGGCGAACTTCATGTTGATCTCGTCGAAGCGACGGAGTAGATCGCGCGTGGATTTGACTGCCTCTTCGACGTTGCCTCGGACATCGAGCGCCGCATCGAGCTCGGGCTCCTGAGCGAGATAAGCGATGCGTGTTCCCTTGGCCGCCCAGGCTTCGCCGATGAAATTGGTGTCGACCCCCGCCATGATGCGCAGCAGGGAGCTCTTACCGGAGCCGTTCGAGCCGACAACGCCGATCTTTGCGCCCGGAAAGAACGAGAGCCAGATACCCTTGAGGATCTCGCGGTTGGGTGGAACGACCTTCCGCAGGTCCTTCATTACGTAGATGTATTGTGGTGTATTCATCCCTGAAGGCTGTCATAGGAAAGGGCAGTACGCAAGTCCGGGTAGCCGCTGATTGTTCCGGAGCCGGTACACCCGTATAATGGCCCCCATGCACATAGAATATATCGATGGCGCGAGGCTGCGTCGCGCGGTGATCGCCGGTTGTGACTTCGTGCAGCAGCAGCGCGCGGAACTGAACCGAATCAACGTGTTCCCGGTGCCGGATGGCGACACAGGGACGAACCTGGCGCTGACGGCGCGCGCGATCTCCGACCATCTCCGCACGCTCGACAGTGACGACCTCTCGTTCATTGCAAAGGAAGCCGCCGAGGGTGCAATCCTGGGGGCGCGCGGCAATTGCGGGATGATCCTGTCGCACTTCCTACTGGGTTTTTCCGAGCACGTCGCGGGTCAGGCCAGGCTGGATGCGCGGGGCTTCGCGGGCGCTATGAGCGCCGCCGTTGAGCATGTCTATCGCTCTCTCGAGCGTCCGGTGGAGGGCACGATCATCACTGTGATGCGGGAGATGTCGGAGGAAGCAGATGAGTCCGATACGGAAGATTTCATTGATCTGCTCGAGATCCTGCTGGTTCGCGGTCAGGTCGCGCTGGATCGGACGCCGGAGCTTCTGCCTCAGCTGAAGGCGGCCGGCGTTGTCGATGCCGGAGCGAAGGGGTTCCTGCACCTGTTCGAAGGCGTATCGGAGTACGTGAACGGCGATCCGTTCCGTCCCAGCCGCACGCCGCTTTCGTTCGATGTACCGGACATCGGCGAAGTCACGGGCGCGGCGGCAGTCGAATACAGCGAAACGTACCGATTCTGCACGGAAGCGCTGGTGCGCGGCACGGAGCTGCCTGCCGCCGATGATGTGCGCGCCGTCCTGCGCGAATTCGGCGACTCCATGATTGTGATCCGCAGCACGGACATGCTGAAGATCCACATTCACACGGACGTACCACAGGACATTTTTGCCTATCTGCGGACGACCGGTACACTGGTCACGCACAAGGCGGAGGATATGTCGGTGCAGCACGCCGCAGTTGAGCGAGCGGCATCCAGTGGTCACATCCAGCTGGCCCGGCGGCCGATGAGTATTGTCACGGACAGCGCGTGCGATCTGCCGGACGAGATTGTCCGCGCGCATGGCATCCGCGTGGTTCCTCTCCAGCTCATCTTCGAATCGGGCGTACTCCTGGATCGCGTGGACATCACCGCGGAGCAGTTCGTGGAGCGGCTAAGGAACGGCGAACATCCGACGACGTCACAGCCCACGCCACGCGCATTTCTCGACGCATTTCGCGGTGCCGCCGAAGACGGCGAGCTGGTGCTGGCGGTACTCCTCGGCTCGACGCTGTCGGGAACGATCGCATCTGCGAGGGCGGCTGCCCTCAAGGTGGAGGGGACGCCCGTCCGCATTATTGACTCGCTCGGCGCATCGCTCACGCAGGGGCTGCTCGTCATGCTGGCGAGTGAGCTGGCGGAAATGGGACAGGGGCCGGATCAGATTGCCGCGGAGCTCGCGCGGGTGCGCGCGCAGTCGGGCTTGCTCTTCACGGTCGATGTGTTCGACAATCTGCTCGCGTCAGGCCGCGTCGGACGCGGTCAGGTCGCAATTGCGGGACTGCTCGACATCAAGCCGATCCTCGGCCTGGACGGTACGGGTCAGGTCGCGCCGCAAGCGAAGGTGCGCGGCAAGGCGAACGTCCTGCCACGCATGCTGAAGATCGTTGAAGAACACGTACCGCGGTCGGCCAATCGAGTGCGGTTCGGTGTGATTCACGTCGGCTGTGCTGACGTGGCGGCCAGCGTTGCGGCCGATCTGCGCGGCCGCTATCCCTCGTGCGACGTGATTATTTCACCCGCCACACCCGTCATTGCCACGCACCTCGGTCCCGGTGCGTGGGGTATTGCATACCAGCTTGAGGACTGACTCTCGCCGGCTCCGCCGAAAGGCTCAGCCGATACGCGCGATCACTTCAATCTCAACCCGTACATCGCGTGGCAGTCGCGCCGCCTGAACCGTGGAGCGCGCCGGCTTGTGATCACCGAAATGTGCGCCGTATACGGTGTTCATGGCCACGAAGTCATCCATGTCCAGCAGGAAGACTGTCGTCTTCACTACGTTCGCCAATGACGTGCCCGCGCTCTCGAGGATCGCACGGAGATTCTGCATCACGCGCTCTGTCTGTGCAGTGATATCACCTGTCTCGATCTGCATGGTCGCCGGATCGAGAGCGATCTGGCCTGCGGTGAACACGAGATCACCTGTGATGATCGCCTGGCTGTAGGGTCCGATCGCTGCCGGTGCGGCGTCGGTCTGGATTCGCTTAAGGTCCGCCATGTAAATTCCTCTTGTTCAGGAGTATGCGTGCGCTTCAACGGCCTCGAGAAGCTCCGCTGATGAAACTGTAGTAACGCCGGCCTTCCCCACTTCGATGCCGGCTGCATGATTAGCAAGTACGGCGGCCTCTGTAACGGTGGCGCCTGCGGCGAGAGCCAGAGCCACCACTGCGACGACCGTGTCGCCTGCGCCGGAAACGTCGTAAACAGAGCGCGCCACTGTCGGAACCCGGACGTGCTCCCCGTTCTCTGTCATCAACGCCATGCCATCCTCGCCGAGAGTCAGAAGCAGGTTGCGGCAGCCAAGGCGCTCACGCGTGTGCTCCATCCAAGACGCATCATCGGGCAGCACGTGATCGCGCAACGCCGCAGCAAGCTCCGGCAGATTCGGCTTGAACACGGCGGCGTCTGCATAGTCGAAGAAGAAACGTGACTTGGGGTCGACGACCAGCGGGATATCGAAGCGCGTCGACGCTTCACGGCATCCATCGATCACGGCTTGCACCAACACGCCTTTGTTGTAGTCCTCCACAACAATCACATCCGCAGTTGCAGCGATTTCGATGATACGCGCAACGATCTGCGCCGACTCGGCCACCGTAACGTCGCCGTCATGTTCGCGATCATAACGTGCGATCTGCTGATGCCTTGCGAGGACGCGCGTTTTCACAGTCGTAGGCCGCTCGTTCAGAGTCACCACACCACTGGCGGAGATGCCGGTGCGGTCGAGCTCCTCCCGGAGTTGGACGCCTGCCGCATCCGGACCGATCGCCCCGCACACCGTGCACCGGGCACCGAGTGCCACTACATTCGCTGCCACATTCGCGGCGCCGCCCAAAGCGCGCCATTCTTCCTCCACCCGAACCACCGGGACGGGTGCTTCGGGCGAAATACGTGAGGCTGCGCCGCGGAGGTAGACATCGAGCATGAGGTCTCCCACGACGAGCACATGAATGTCGCGGGCAGCGTCCAGGAGGGTCTGCGCCCGGTCCAGCGTCAACCGGTTCATATAGGTGGCGTAAGCGGCACGGAAATTGTGTATACCTGGCGACGTTCGCCGAAGTAATTCGATACTACCGTGAGGGCAGCGGCTTGTAAAGCGACGTCCGCCCTTGCGCAAAGGGGGCTATGGCTGGATTCGCTGCATCACTTGGGGACCGAGTGCGTGGAACAACGACGGGTGTGCTCGATTACTTCGTGCTCGCCGGCCGAGCCACGCGTTTTGCGTTTTCCCGGCCATTCTATTGGCGGGACACACTGATCCAAATGGACCGCATCGGTGTCGGCTCGCTTCCGATCGTTCTCCTGACAGGCTTTTTCACCGGTATGGTGCTCGCCCTGCAGAGTTCCGTGGAGCTCAGCAAGTTCGGGGCGGATGTATACATCGGAAATCTCGTGGGCGCATCCATGATCCGCGAGCTGGGGCCTGTTCTGTGCTCGCTGATGGTCGCGGGTCGTGCAGCATCCGGTATTGCAGCCGAGCTCGGATCCATGAAAGTGACGGAGCAGATCGATGCATTGCAGAGCTTCGGGACCGATCCCATCAAGAAGCTCGTGACACCTCGCCTGCTTGCGGCCCTTCTCATGCTGCCCATTCTGACCGTCGTCACCGACATGGTCGGTATTCTCGGCGGTCTTCTTATTTCTGTCATGCGTCTCGGATTAAGCGCGGATGCATTTCTGCAGGGTGTTCTGAACACCGCCGCCCAATCGGGCTTCATCATGGGATTCATCCCGAAGGATCTCATTACGGGTTTGGCGAAGCCGTTGGTGTTCGGAGCGATCATCGCATTGACGGCGTCATACTACGGACTCAACACCAAGGGCGGCACCGAAGGGGTCGGCGCTGCAGCGACACGCGCGGTTGTGACCTCATCTGTGCTGATTCTGGCAGTGGATTATTTCCTGACGCAGTTCCTTCTCGTCATACTGCGGCCTGGACAATGAGGAAGGAAGACGCCGCGGTCGACAAGCGCGGGGGCGATCGCAGGCGGGAACTGGATCCTGCCGAGAAGGCTCGCCTGGCCGAGCTGAAGAGCGATGCGCACGATACGCAGGTCGACGTCGAGACGCATCTCGCAGCCATTCGCGAGCAGCTGGCAGAGACGGCGGATGATCGGGAAGCCGTGCCCGAATCCGCCAAAGCCGTCATTCGCCTGGAGGAAGTGTCGCTTTCCTTCGGCGCGCGCCAGATCCTGAAGAACGTGTCACTGGAAGCCCGCATGGGCGAGACCCTGATGGTGGCTGGTGAGTCGGGCTCCGGCAAATCGACGATCCTGAAGCTCATACTGCGCTTGCTGGTTCCGGATAATGGCAGGATTTTCGTGTTCGACGACGAAGTAGAGCTGCTTTCATTCCAGGAAGCACTCGAGATGCGTCGTGAAATCGGAATGGTGTTTCAGAATGCAGCATTGTTCGATTCGTTGACGGTATACGAGAACGTTGCGTACCCGCTTCGCGAGAATACGGAATTGGATGAAGCGGAAATTGAGCGAACGGTTGCCGAGAAGCTCGACTTCGTCGATCTGGATCCAAAGGTCGTGATGCGGCAGCTGCCGAGCCAGTTGTCCGGAGGTATGCGCAAGCGTGTAGGTATTGCGCGAGCCATTGCGACGAATCCGAAGATCATCCTGTACGACGAACCCACAGCGGGTCTCGATCCGCTTACGGTCGGCACCATCAATGATCTCGTGCGCAAATTGCAGCGCGAGCTCCGCGTTACATCGCTTGTCGTCACACACGACATTCGAGCCGGATTCCGTGTCGCATCACGCGTCAATCTGCTGCGTGAAGGCGAGATCGTCTTCGACGGCACACCCGAGGAGATGGTCGCCTCGGATGACAACTACATCAAAGCATTTTTGAGCTGACTATGCCCGAATCATTGCATCGAAGCCCGTTCGAATGGCGGCAGGCACGCGTCGCCGGCATCATCATCGTCGGCGCCATCTTCCTGCTCTATGGTGGCTACCGGATCGGCAAGGTGCTCGATGTATTCGCGAAGCGCTACGAGCTTGTGACGTTCGCGCCATCCGTCCTCGGACTCCGCGAAGGCGCTCCGGTCACACTCGCCGGACAGCAGATCGGGCAGGTCAAAACCATCGAGTTCATCCCGGTGCAGCGTAAGCGCGGCGGCAACAACCTGCGTATCGTCATTGCACTGTCCGAGAAGGTCAAGGACCAGATCCGTGGCGATTCCAAGGCGTATTTCCGCACACAGGGTCTGCTCGGCGACAAGTTCGTCGACATCGAGCCCGGCAGCGTGAATGCCGCGATTCTGCAACGGGGTGACACGATCCTGATGGGCAAGTCCGTCGACATGGACATGTTCCTGTCGCAGGCCTCGCAGATGATGGACGAGACCATGACCATCGTCAGCGACATCCGTAACCTTACGCGTGGCCTTGCAGGCGGCGAGGGTACGATCGGCGCGTTCCTCAAGGATGACGCGCTGTATACCCGGATGGTCGGCGCTACTGGCGAATTGCAGGCGACTCTCACGACCGTCAATCGCTCCGACGGCACGTTTGGCCGAATGCTGCGCGACCCCGCCATGTACCAGCGCATGACATCCGCCGTCTCCAGGCTCGACTCTATCGGATCGATGATCCTGTATGGCAACGGCAGCATGACAAAGCTGCTAAAATCGGATTCGCTGTACCGGAACCTTGCGAGCGCCACGAGTCGCGCCGATACCATGATGGCCACGGCCGCTGTCATGCTCGAACGTATGGCCAATGGCCAGGGCACATTGCAGAAGATGATGACCGACCCGGCGCTCTATGACGCGTTCCTCAAGGCCGTCGTCGACATGCAGTCCATCATCAATGACGTCCGCCGCGATCCGAGCCGATACAAGCCAAATATCGACGTCCATGTCTTTGGCGGCGGGGCAAAAAAGGACACAATTCGCTGATCGTTCGGGGGCGGGTCCCGCCCGCCCCCGGTTCGTCCCGCCGTACACCAACCGGGTTCCCGTCAGGTCGCGGCACTGCGAAGCGTTATATTCGCAGCACGACCCCCAACCCGGAGCCCCTATGAACCCCCGCCCTCGTTCGAATCGCCGTGCTTTTCTGTTCGCGTGCGGTGCTGCGACGTTGTTTCCTATGGTCGGTACTTCGCAGACGATCTCGCTGCGAACCGTTCCGATTGCGACGGGGGAGCAGTATGTAGTACTGCCTTCCGAGACGTTCGGCATGGGTGGGGTCGGGATTGCCATGCGTGATGCGCTGAGTGATCCCTTTTCGAACCCTGCGCTCGGGTCGCGGCTGTCCGGCACGCGCGCATTCGCCGCACCGACGTTCTACAACATATCGGGTGAGGGTGGTGGCGGGCGCACGTTGACGACCGGCTTGCTGGGCCGTTCCGGCCGTGTGTTCGGCGGGATTGCGCTTTCCCTGCAGGAACTCGACAACCAGCCGACGCAGCGTTTCATCTTTGCTGCGGATGCGACGCCGGAGATGACGACATCGAGTTATCTCAGCAACAACAACGGCAACCGTTATGTGCATGCGGTTGGTGGCGCGCGGCTGGGTGACAGGAAGACGTCTATCGGCGCCGGACTGTTCCATGCATCGCTGCATTCGGTAGATGGGATGCGACAGCTGTATGCGAACAGTGTAGGCGTGACGCAGGATGGCGGCATCACCGATTACAAGATCGGCGTCGTGCATGAGATGCGCCGCGGCTGGGTGGAAGCATCGGCGATTCATTCGCGTGTCGATATAACGCAGGACGTCGATTACCAGACGTGGACATGGCCGGTGCCAGTCCCACCGTGGCAGGACCCAGTGGAACCCGGCGGGATGCCGACTTTTCGGTCGTGGACGGAGCAGAATCATGACGTGTCGCGCACGAACGGCCTGCGTACGGCGTACGTGCATGAACTGAACGACGCACCCGGCTGGCGCATCGGCGTTAGTGCAACCGCGAATCGCAAGACACATCCGAAGCTGCCGGATTACGATCTCGCACGACTGCCTCGCGATCCGGGGACCACGACAGCGTTCGATTTCGGCGTCGGTGTTGCGAAGGAGCAGCGTGGCACCCGGTTTGGATTCGACATCAATTACGTTCCCGCACGCAGCAACACGTGGGCGAACTCCGATACGGTGATCTTTGTTGCACAGAACGGGCAGTACATCGCACCGGGCGGACACACAGTGGACAACGAGTTCCACTTCGCGAACCTGCGGATGGCGACCGGCGTCGGTCATGAGTCCAGCAAGGGCGGCTGGCAGCTCGGTCTGAGTGTCGCATCGAACTCGTACACATTGCAGCAGGACAACCATGTGCTGCTGCGCACGGTGCGCACGCAGGAGGACTGGACGGAATGGACCCCCAGCTGGGGGCTCCACCACACGTTTGGTGATATCTCCTTGCGTTACTCGGGCAGGCTCGTCATGAAGGGATTTCCCGATCTTGGCACCCGTACCGAGTTCGCCACCACCCCAGTATCAGGCGCCGACAGCGGACAGGACTTTCTTGTGCCGATTACGGGGCCGGTGTTCCTCCCGGACTACTCGATCTTCACGAGCCAGTTCAGTGTGTCGGTCGCGATCGGCGGAAGCAGGCGGTAAAACAGCTGCCTGAAAATCAGCCCCGCAGGCCCATGAAAGTGCCAGCGCCGTACGCAGTGGCACTGACGATCGCAGTGAGCGTGGCGCCCCACGCCAGGTCGATTAACGCAATTGCCACCGGAAAGTCCCGGAACAAGGCGAGGCATGTAAGGTCGAATGCCGCATACGCGGCCAGACCGAAAAAGGCGCCCATCCCGGCAGCGCGCAATACCGAGCCCTTTTCGAGCGACGGCATGACCACGAACACCACCATGGCGGCGACATATAAAACATAGAACAGCACCCCCGCGCTCCAACGGATATCCGAACGCATCAGGTGGCCGATATGTCGCGCATACAGATCCTTTGCAAGGACACCGAGCCAGAGCAGGTCGAGGAAGAAGCAGACAACAAGGCCTACGCCATAGAGCTTCAGAAAATTCATCATATGCGTGATCTCCGCTACGCAGCGACGGGCCGCGGTGAAGGTGGTACAGGACTCACGATAAGAGGTGCAGTGAGAGAGGCACCGGCGGCGGCGAAGACAATCTGAGCCGTGCCGATCGCACCCTCAAGGAATCCACCCTCACAGTAACAGAAGTAAAAGTCCCACATCCGTTGAAAGCGCTGATCGAACCCCAGCGCTTGTACACGGTCCGCCTTCGCACGGAGGTTGTCGCGCCAGCGGTGAAGGGTTTCGGCATAATGGAGGCCGATCTCGTCCGCTTGCAAGATGTGCAGGTTGTTGCGACGTGCGGTCTTAGCGAGCACCTCGCGTGACGGAATACAACACCCCGGAAATATGTGCCGTTTAATGAAGTCTACTTCACACCGGGCGCTATCATACAGTTCTTCCCGAATGGTAATCGCCTGGATAACGGCACGGCCGTCCGGCTTCACCAACGCCGAACATTGCGCGAAGAAACCGTCATAATGTTCGTGGCCAACGGCTTCGATCATCTCGATTGAAACGAGCTTGTCAAATGCTCCCCGGAGGTCGCGGTAGTCCTGCCGCAACACCGTAACGCGCTCTTCGAGGCCCGCCTCCAGCACCCGGTCAACCGCAAACGCATGTTGCGCCTCGGAAATCGTTGTCGTCGTGACGCGGCAAACTGGCGTGTCATCGCGCCGATGTACGTTGCGGACCCGCCCGCTATGACGCGCCACTCTGGACGCGATCCCGTCGTAAGCATGCTGTGGTTGTCGAAGAACGAAATCACGAAGCGCGCTGGCATTGCGAGCACTCCAGCACGTGGGATCGACCAGAGCGCGGATGCCATCGGGAGCAGGTACCAGTCACGGAACCCGTCGCTGTATCGCTGATCAACGAGCATGTCGGCAACAGATGCACCCGGAACTGCGTTCATGTATCCGACGGCATCCCTGTTGAACCTAAGGATGTCGCGGATCATCCGTAGAAAGGAGGGTCGCGCGATGTTACGCGGCTGCACAAACAGCCGTCGCATATCAGATCCGTTGTACTCGAGTCCTGCCCGGTCGTGCCGCACGCTGAAACTCATGGTCGTCGGCTGCGAGGCGACATCGAGTTCGCGCAGCATGCGGCTGAAGTTCGGATAGTTGCGCTCGTTGTATACGATAAAGCCCGAGTCTACCCGCCACTGTCGGCCCTGGAGCTCGACGTCCCACGTGTGCGTGTGTCCGCCGATGCGCGAGCTCGCTTCGAACACCGTCACGTCATGCGTGCCGTGCAGCTCGCGCGCTGCGGTCAGGCCCGAAATTCCCGATCCAATGATCGCGACGCGCATCACCCGGTGCGTGCCGATGGCGCAACGCCCAGGGCCGCGGGACCAGCGGCATCAAGCACGCGTCGCGGTACCGGACGCAGGTCGCGAATGATGCGAAGCCAGCTCAACACCACCAGACCGTAGTACGTGATGTCGATCTCCCACCAGTAGAAGCCTTGACGCGTCGCGCCCGGATACCGGTGATGATTATTGTGCCAGCCCTCACCCAGCGTGATCAGCGCCAGCACAAAACTGTTACGGCTGTCGTCATCGGTTTCGTAGCGACGCGTGCCGAGCTGATGTGCGAGCGAGTTGATCAGGCAGGTACCATGAAACAGTACGATCGTGCTCACGAAGAAGCCCCAGATCAGATATGGCAGGCCACCGACGAGCAATAGCAGTGTCGCGAGCACTGCCGGAACAACGAAGTCGTGGCGGTCCAGCCAGCGCAGCTCTGGAAACTGAGCGAGATCGCGCACCTGTCGCATGTCAGTCGGGAAGTTCTCCGCCGACGTGATCCAGCCCATGTGACTCCACCAGAAGCCGTGCTGCGATGGTGAATGTACGTCGCGCTCCGTATCGGCATGCCGGTGATGCTTGCGGTGATGGGCAGCCCACCAGAGCGGCCCGCGCTGCGCGGCGCTCGCACCCATCAGCGCGAAAACGAATTGCGCCGCTCGAGTGGTACGGAATGTCCTGTGTGAGAAATAGCGGTGATAGAATCCCGTGATCGCAAACATGCGCACGAAATACAGGAGCGCTGCAACAATTACTGCGTCGGTCCGCCAGCCGACGAAGAATACCGCCAGACACGCGACGTGCACTCCAATGAATGGGAGGATACGCACCCACTCCACCCGCTTCCCTCTGCTCTGCATATGACTAACTCCTTATGGTCGGTGAATGACGGCGAATCTGTGCGCGCCAATGTTGTAGATCGCGAATGACCGTGACGCCAGGCAGCTCGGAGAACGCGGACGCACCGGACCCGCCAATGAGAAGCGGCACACGCACCGGTAGCAAGCGTCGCAACTCCTCAACTTCCGCCCGCGGCGCCTCGCATCCGCACGTTGCCACCACACCAAGCGTCACAGCGTGCGCGCCGTCCCGTTCCGCGGCCGCCGCGATCTGCTCTGCGGGAAGGTCGACGCCTAGCCATGTGACAAGCCACTCATCATGCACCGCTGCCGCTGCCGCGATCATCGAGCCAAGAGCGTGCCGCTCGCCCGACGGCGTGGCCATCAACATCCGCGGCGCGCCCGGTGCTGTGCCGAGTTCGCGAATCAGCCATGCGAGAAGCTGCTCAATCGTCACGGACGCAGTGTGCTCGCGTGCGATTCCCACCCGGCCCGCATGCCACTCCTGACCCAGTTCCTCGATCACAGGCACCAGGACTTGCTCGAGAAACTGAAGCACGCCCAACGACAGCACCGAGCGGCTGAGCACCGCGTAGAGCGCGGGGCCGTCGAGATCACGCGCCGCCGCAATGGCCCGGTCGCGATGCGTTTCCGTTGAAGGCGAACGCGCCGCGTGTGCATCCGCATCCTCCGTCAGCAGGCGTTCCAACTCCCCATTCGAAATGCCCGCGATCCTGCCTACCGCACGACCGCCATGTGACAGGCGGGCCAGCATCGACAATCGATCGATATCGCCGTCCGAATACAACCTCTGACCCGTGTCCCCGCGAGCCGGCGACACCACATCGTATCGCCGCTCCCAAGCCCGCAGCACTTCCGGTGTGAGACCGGCTCGTGACGCTGCGACGCGGATCGGGTGTCGTGGCTCGTGGTGCATATTCTCAGAATCCATGGCATTATCATATAACGGGCGCATTGTTTGTACAAGCGCTTTGCTATACATTTGATATACACGATTGCGCCGCATCCTACATATGAGCCGGGAGTGCCCCTAAGACCATGGACTTGCTACTGCGGATGTATGGCCGACTGGGCCTGGCCGTCCTCCTGTACGTGACCACGTGGTATTTCGTAGGTCGTTCAAGGCGGCGCAACGATGTGGCCGATGTCGCCTGGGGGCTGGGGTTTCTTCTGATTGCGGTGTTGTCGTTCATCGAGGGTGGCGGCTTCGGCGGCGGGCGGCAAGGGGCGGAATCGGTGCGGACACCGCTTATTACTTTGCTCGTTGCGATCTGGTCAGTCCGCCTGTCGCTGCACATTTATCTCCGTAATCGAGGCAAGGCGGAGGACGCGCGTTATGCAGCCTGGCGCTCATCGTGGCAACGCTTCTTCCAGCTGCGGGCGTACCTGCAGATATACGTGCTGCAGGGCTTTCTGATGCTCGTGATTTCCGCGCCGGTGGTGATCGCGAACACGTTTCGAAGCAGTCCTGTCGGGTGGGTGGAGGCCGTTGGCGTTGCGTGCTGGTGTGTCGGGTTTTTCTTCGAGGTTGTGGGAGATCACCAGCTCGCGCGGTTTGTGCGCGATCCGGCGAACCGCGGTCGCATTCTGGAGTCCGGGCTTTGGCGATACAGCCGGCATCCGAACTATTTCGGTGAGGTACTTTTGTGGTGCGGCATCGGGCTCATTGCCCTGCCCGCGAGGTTGGGCTGGGCAGGATTAGTTGGCCCCGCCTGCATCGCATTCCTGATTCTCAAGGTCTCCGGCGTCCCGATGTTGGAGGAGCACCTCGCGAAAAAGGCGGGCTTCGACAGCTATAAGGGACGGGTAAACGCGTTCGTGCCGGGGCGGCGGTCCACAGCCAACTGAGGTTGGCCGTGGACCACTCCGTTGCATGTCTCCTACATGGTCAATCGCATGCCGACGTGTGGGGTGCGGAAAACCGGCCCACTGCATCCACCGCAGGCCCGGTCTTTACCGGCACGCTCGGCGTTGCATGCACAGTAAACGTGCCCTCTACCACGGTGTCCGTGACTTTCGTGAAGGTGACCGAGCCGCTCTCGGCCTCGTAATGCTCGTTTTGTGCGGCGTCCGATCCGCTTGACTTGTCGATCACTGAAAACGTGAGCGCCTCCATGTTTCCGGCCTCCACCTTGTGAGTGCCGACACTCGGCAGACCCTCCATACCGGAGATGCTGACGGCCCAGGCCGCATTGTTGCCGGACAGTGCGAACACTTTCATGCCGGCGGTCGCCATTACGCAGAAACCGATGTCGTTGATATCGGCATGTCCGGTCTTGCCGCCGCTGATGTCCGCCGTGAGAGAGCCACCGGTATCGTGGTTTCCCGCCTTCTGAGCGGCCGCCACCGCCTCGGCCGAGGGGACCCCCGCCGCGGTGGCTGCAGAGTTGGCTGCCGACATTCCGTCGTCGGCCGTGGTGGACTGGCCCGCATCTTTCCCACCACATGCGGTGATCCCGAGAACTGCCACAGCGGCCGTGATCGCAATTTTCACATTCATGAGCTTGTCCCTTGGTTGCGTGGTGGATGGACGCAACCTATGACGGGGTCGTAGCAGGTGCGTCTACAGCGCCGTTAACGCCTCCACGGTTATGGAGGTCCCCGCGCTGGCCTGGCACGTCTGCGTTGCCTTACGCGTATCGTATGTGCCATATATCCCCGACAAGCATAACCCACGTCTGGAAGCACGATGCAGCAACGTTCCCTCTGGCAGGTTCTTGCCACATACGCCGTCGCATCATGGGCTGTCTACCAGGTAGCCCTCGGGCTTCGTGACGGACTCGGTCTCCTGGACCGTCTACCACTCTACGCCCTCGTCGTGATGCTGATGGGACTGCCTGTCGTCATTGCGACCTGGGTCGTGCAGCGGCGTCTGCGGCTGGCACCGAACGCCGACGGCGGCATTCGGACGCGCCTCACATGGAAGCGGACCCTAGCCGGCGGCGCTCTTGCATTTGCGGTCCTCGCAGTCATCACTGGCATCGTCACCGTAGCGCGGAACCGCTCCACACTGTTCGCGCAGGGTGTGCTCGACGCCGATGATCCCGTTCTCCTCGCCGACTTCGCGAGCACGCCGGACACGGCGCTCGGTGGTGTCGTCACGGAGGCGCTCCGCGTGGACCTCCTGCAATCGCACGCGGTGCGGATCGCTCAGCCGACGAGCATCGTCGCCGGCCTGCGTCGCATGAATCGAAATGGCACCGAAGCGCTGTCCCCGGCGCTTGCACGCGAGCTCGCCGAGCGGGAGGGTTACAAGGCTGTTATTTCAGGCGACGTCAAACGCGTCGCAGGTGCGAGTTATCTACTCACTGCACGCGTTACGTCGCCTTCGGATTCGATACTCGTCGCTTTCAGTGAAACCGCAAAGGATTCGACGCAGCTGATCGACGCCGTGCACAAACTCTCGCGCAGCATGCGCGAAAAGATGGGCGAATCGCTGAAGGCGATCCGCGCGGCGGCGCCGCTCACACAGGTTACCACTGCGTCGCTTCCCGCATTGCGCAAATACACCGAGGCCGTGCGCGTGGATCGCGAAACCGCGGACCGAATTCGGGTAATGGCTCTTCTCGAGGAAGCTGTAAGGCTGGATACCGCGTTCGCGAGTGCATGGCGCATGCTGGGCACGTATCGAGACGGACCGCCGGCAATCAGCGCGATCACGAAGGCATACGAACTGCGCGATCACCTTATGGAAACCGAGCGATATCATGTTATCGCGCTTTATGAAAGCAAAGTAAAGAAAAACCGGCAGGCTGCAGAAGATGCGTATCGCCAGGCAATCGACGCGGATTCGATGGATGT